>NZ_DASYMN010000249.1:0-15926 GCF_036009065.1 Bradyrhizobium sp.
GCCAGCAGCGTTTCGGCCTCTTTGAGGATTTCCGCGATATTGGGCTCGCCCGCAACGGGCACGCCGGCGGTCAGCTTGTCGATGAATTCGGTGACCTTGCTTTCCGGCACCGCGCCCATGAAACCGTCGGCGGGCTGGCCGCCCACGAAGGCGATCACCGCGGGGATCGACTGGATGCCCATCTGGCCCGGGATCGCGGGGTGGTCGTCGATGTTCATCTTGACCAGCTTTACCCGGCCCTTGGCGGCCCGGACGGCCTTTTCAAGGATCGGGGTGAGCTGCCGGCAGGGGCCGCACCACGGCGCCCAGAAATCGATCAGCACCGGCTGGCGCTTGGATTCCTCGACCACGTCCTTCACGAAGGTCTGCGTCGTGGTGTCCTTGATCAGATCCGCCGCCGCCTGCGGCGCCGGTCCGCTACCTTGCTCCAAAATGCTCACGTCATCCTCGCCTTGGTGTCTCGAACATGCCCGGTTCTAGCACGGCCTTAAATGGCGCTGGGAACGCAATTTTCAATCCGGCGGAACCCGCCGATGCGGCCGCTGGCCGGACTTTCGCGGCGCGATTTGCTCGCCGCCCGGGCCGTTTCGGGCCGGTTTGCGTGCAACCGGCAGTTTTGGCCGGTTTAAAGGGCGATCCTGCGCCATTTCGCACCTGTTGCATTCACCGGCCGCATTTGGCATAGCTCTGCCCGTTGCCGGCACCTTGTTCGCCGCCAATTCCATCGGATGCGGGTGTAGCTCAGTGGTAGAGCACGACCTTGCCAAGGTCGGGGTCGAGGGTTCGAATCCCTTCGCCCGCTCCAGGGATTCTCGAAATGGCAAAGCGCTGATTTTGACAACAAGGCCGCCGTTTGGCGGCTTTGTCGTGTGGCGCCAATGTGCTGGGTGTCTATAATTCGCGAGCCACAAGCGAGGATAGAGGTGTTCGAGCGGGGATATCGGCGACAGCTTGAGGCCGACCTCGTCAAATGGGTCGCGGGCGGCGTGATTTCCGGCGCCGCCGCAAATTCCATCCGCACGGCACGATTTGGCGAGGAAGCGGCCTCGCGCCTCCCCGCACTATTCGCCATGCTCGGGGCGCTCCTGCTGGCGGCCAGCGTCAGCGCTTTCGTTGCGGCGAACTGGCAGGAGATTCCCCGCACTGTCAGGCTTGCCGGCATCCTCGTGCTGATTGCGGGCTGCTTTTTTTCCGCCTTGCTTCTGGAACGGCGCGGGATGCCGAACGGCGCCGATGCGGCGGTTACGCTGGCTACGCTTTGCTTTGGCGCGGGCGTCGCGCTTGTCGGTCAGATGTATCACCTGCCGGCTGACTGGCCGGCCGGCGCGATGCTGATCGCGATCGGTGGATTGGCAGCCGCGGCATTGACGGGCAAGAACGGCCCGCTCGTCATTGCCTTCGTGGCGATGACGTCATGGTCATGCGGAAGGTTCGACGCCTGGCAATGGCGCGAAATCCATTGGTCGTTTCTGCTGCTGTTCGTGCCGGGTTTCCTGCTGGCCCTGGGCCGTGAAAATCGTCTGCTCGCGCACGTGGCGATTTTGGCCCTTAGCGTTTGGTTGGCGACGTTGTTGGTACCGCAGGCCGGTGGAAAGTATTTTTTCAGACTGATCGATGGAGGCCTCGCATTGTCGGCAGCTTACATCGCGATCGGGTTGCTGGCTCTGGACCGGGGCTGGCCCGCCGTCATGCAGGCGCTTCTGCCATGGGGCTCCTGGATTTTCGGAATACTGCTCTGCGCTGAAATCTTTCTGGTTCTGGAAGAGTCGCGCGTCACCGTGCATGCCGTCGATTCCTACATCTATCTGGCCTATGGAGCGGCGCTGGTCGCGCTGGCGGCGCTCGCGGCCTTGCGGCCGGAAAGAGACAAAGGCAGACTCGTCATCATTGCGGCTTGTGTCGCCGGCCTGACAATCCCATTGATGCTTGCCGGCTTTGCCGGAACCAACATTCCCATTCGCGTGCTCGTCCCGATCGCCGTGCTCGCCAGCACACTGGCCTTGATTGCGGGCGGGCTTCTCGCCGGCCTCGGAACATTGATTGCGGCAGGTTACGCGGTGTTCGTTGCTTCGATACTGATCCTGCTTTGGCTTACCATAGGCACCTTGCTGAACCAGTCGTTGTTCTTCCTTGTTGCCGGCGCTGCGCTGGTTGGCCTCGCAGCAGGCGCGCGCATGCTGGCAAACCGGTCAAGACGTGACATTGCACAACCATCAGGGAGTTCAACCTGATGAATGGAATCGACAATTTCATCGGCCGCGTGCCGCGGCTGCTGCGCTATAGTCTTGCCGCGCTGGTGCTGTGCGGGCTGATCCTGGCCACCGTTGTGCAGCGCGCAGCGATACTCCGAAGCGGCCAAGAGGCGCGGCTCGAGGTCGTGCCGGTCGATCCGCGCGCTCTGTTTCGCGGCGATTATGTCGTTTTCAATTATCGTATCGGCACGGTTGATCTGCCGAAGGATGCAGCGAGTTCCTTCACGCGGGGCCAGCAGGTATTCGTGACCCTGCGCCCGGACGCCAGTAACAAGTCGAAGGCCGTTGCAATTTCGGCCGAACGGCCTGCAGCTTCCGGGACCGACATCGTTATCTCAGGCGTTGTGTCTTCTCCCTCGGCCTGTCCGTTGAACGAAACCGGGGTCAGGGACTGCAAGCTCGGAAGCAACGCTGTCGGGGTGCGCTACGGCCTTGAAAGTTATTTCGTGCCGGAGGGCGAGGGGAAGAAAATCGAGACAACCCCAAAAGCGCTGTTGGAGGTCGTTGCCGCCATAGCGCCGTCCGGCCAGGCCGCGATCAAGCGCCTGCTGATGGACGGCAAGCCGGTTTATGATGAGCCGCCGTATTGACGAATGATCTTCGGGCTAAGGGCTGGCTGCTCCACCCACTTCGATATCGGGGCCTAATAGCTGACTCAGATGTCCCGTCGTTCGTCCTGCGCGGCGTGATGGATGTACATGATCTCGACCACCTCTCCAGTATTCCGATAAAACACTTTGTAAGGATATCGGAGCAGCGGCACGGCCCGAACACCTGGTCGTTCGGCGACTTCTTGGGCGCCATCTGGCCACATGCCAATACGAGCAATCACCGATCGCAACCGGATCAAAAACGCGTCGTAGACGGCTGGATAATTAGAAGCGATATAGGGCAGGAATCTCGTCAAGGTCTTCGGATGCGTCGTCGGTGTAAACGACCTTCATGCAGGCCGGTGCTTTTTGAAAAGCTCTTCGATCCGCTCGTCAGTTGCAAATCGGCCTTCGCGCGCGGCCTTGAGGCCCCGGTCAATGCCCGCAAGTTCTTCCGGCGTCGCATGATATTTGCCGGTGCCGAGCCCGGCATCGATCTCGCGCGCAAGTTCAGCGAGTTCAGCTTGAGCCGCTTCGGGCCACGCTTTGGCGAGTTCCAAAACTTCCTTGAGTTTGTTCGCTGTCATGGGGTGTGCATAGCACAAAGCTCGCTTCGGTGGTAGCGATGCCCGGTTGAACGGGTGATGCGATGCAGCGCGAGCAAGCCCAAAATTATCCCAATTGCCCGGCTTGAAGAAATTTCTTCTCAATACCGCTCTGCCCGGCAGGGTCGCGCGGTGCGCGCTTCTCTCTTTGCCCGGATGTGGTAGCATTTTGCGGTCTACCCCAACGACCACCACACGACTCGTCTCTGGTAGCGTTCAGAACAAATAACAGGCGCGGCTCGACCGGGCCGCATAGGGAGTGACGCGATGAAATCGGCTTTCAATCGATCCATGCTTGCGTGCGCCGCCGCCTTCGCCATCTCGGCGATCACAAATCTGGCCACCACCGAGGCCAGCGCACAGCAAAAAGCTCTGAAGAAATACGAGTCCGGCACCAAGCAATTCTGGACCAATCCGCCCGATGACTGGTTCCTCGGCGATGAGACCGAAGCGCAGAAGGGCCAGGCGCCGCCGTCGGGGCCGCCGACCGGCGCTTCGGAGGCCGAACTCGCGGCGATGATGAAGAAGATAAAACTGCCGGCGGGCTTCAAGATCGAAGTCTACGCGCCCGGCGTGCTCGCCGCGCGGCAGATGGCCTGGGGCGACAACGGCACGCTGTTCGTCGGCTCCTTCGGCCTCGGCAACGTCTACGCCATCACCGACAAGGGCGGCAAGAAGGAGGTCAAGACCATCCTCAAGGGCCTCAACATGCCGACCGGCCTCGCCTTCCAAGGCGGCGCGCTTTACGTCATCGCGGTCGACAAGCTTTTGAAATACGACAATGCCGAAGCCAATCTCGACAAGATGCCGGAAGGCAAGGTTGTCTATGACGACATGCCGTCCTATGCGGCGCATGGCTGGAAATATATCGCCGTCGACAAGGACGGCTGGTTCTACCTGCCGTTCGGGCCTCCTTTCAACATCGGCATCCCGCCCACCTCGGTATCGCAGATCCGCCGCGTCGACCCGAAGACCGGCAACGCCGAAATCTGGGCGCTCGGGGTGCGCAACAGCGTCGGCGGCGACGTCGATCCGCGCACCGGCAAATACTGGTTCACCGAGAACGCCCGCGACTGGATCAGCGACGACATGCCGAGCGACAAGCTCAACATGATCTCGAAGATCGGCGAGCACTTCGGCTATCCGTATTGCCACCAGGGCGACATGCCGGATCCGAAATTCGCCATGGGCCATCAGTGCTCCGAGTTCACCCCGCCGGTGCTCAATCTCGGCGCGCATGTGGCTCCGCTCGGCATGAAGTTCTATACCGGCGATCAATTTCCGCCTGAGTACAAGAACAACATCCTGATCGCCGAGCACGGCTCCTGGAACCGGCACAAATACCAGGGCGCGCGCATCAAGCGCGTCATCGTCGGTCCCGACGGCAAGAACCCCAAGGAGGAGATTTTTGCATCGGGCTGGCTCGAAGGCGACACCGGCTATCTCGGCCGTCCGGCCGATATCGTGCTCGCCAAGGACGGCTCGATCCTGGTCGCGGACGACTGGGCCGGCGCGATCTATCGCATCAGCTACAGCAAGTAGCGTGTGAATGAGCGAAGGCTGCGGCGGTGTTGTGGCCGCCGCAGCCGTCCCGTCATTGCTTCGTCGCTTCGCTTCTCGCAATGACGAATGACCCCGCCGTGTTCTCGATCAGCCGCCGGTAGAAGCGGATCATGTCGGCATAGCCTTCGATGCTGAGCCGCTCGTTGGTGCCGTGAAATCGTTTCAGGTCGTCGGCGTTGGCGCGAACCGGGGTGAACCGCAGGACATTGTCGCTGATTTCGGTGTAGTGGCGCGAGTCGGTGCCCGCCACCATCAGGCCGGGCGCGACGACGGTGTCGGGGAAAATCTCCCGGATGGTACGGTTGAGCGCGCGGTAGGGTCCGCTGGAGGTCGCCGTCACCGCGGGCGGATCGATATTGCCGGCAAACGGCTCGATGGTAATTCGATCGTTGCCGATGGTGCGGCGAACGTGGTCGGTCACGCTCGCCTGCGTATCGCCGGGGATCAGCCGGAAATTCACCGTGGCCGCGGCATTGCCGGGCAGCACGTTGTCCTTGTCGCCGGCATTGAAGATGGTCAGCGCGGTGGTGGTGCGGATCGTCGCCTCGGTCGGTCCGGTTTTTTCAAATTCGCGGAGCAGCAGAGGCTTGAACAGCCAGAGGTTGGACAGCACGACGCGGTTGAAGCCCTTCATTTCCGGCGCCAGCGTGGCGAACATTTCAGAAACCGCGCCGCGCGCCTGAGTCGGCAGCCGGTTGTCCTCCAGCCGCGCCAGGGCCGCGCTCATCATGCCGATCGCGGTGTCGCGCGGCGGCATCGATGAATGACCGGGCGTGGCATGCGCCGTCAGCACCAGCGTCGCGTAGCCTTTCTCAGCCACGCCGATCAGCGCCGCTGGCCTGTCGAGGCCCTTGACGATGCCGTCGGTGATCAGCAGGCCCTCGTCGAGCACGAACTCGAGCCGCACACCGCGCGACGCCAGCAACGCCGCGATCGCTTTTGCACCCCGGGTGCCGCCTACTTCCTCATCGTGGCCGAACGCAAAATAGATCGTCCGTTTCGGGCGAAAGCCCTGCTTCGCCATCTGCTCGGCGGCTTCCAGCATCGAATAGAGGTTGCCCTTGTCGTCCCACGAGCCGCGGCCCCAGATAAAACCATCGGCGACGACGCCGTCGAACGGCCGCTGTTGCCAGTCTTTCGCCGTGCCCGGGGAAACCGGAACCACGTCCTGATGCGCCAGCAGCGCGATCGGCGCAGCCTTCGGGTCTGACCCCTCCCACGTGTAGAGCAGGCTGTAGGTTGCGACGATCTCGCGTTTCGCCGCGGCATGAAATGCTGGAAAGCTTTTGACGATATGCGCCTGCAGGCCGCGCAGCGCCTCGGCGCCGGAATCCGGATTGAGAAAGTTCGAAATGGTCTGGAAGCGGATGGCCTCGCCGAGCCGCGCCGCGGCGTCCTGTTCGTCCACCTGCACGCGGGGTACGGCGGCAACCTGAATCTGCCGCGAGGTGTGAGCGATAACGTTGAACAGCAGGACGCCGGCGAGAATCGCGACAGCCACGACGATTACCAGTGCTGTATTGCGAATCAATCGTAACGGCCGGCGCATCGTTTTTCTCCGTGTCCCGGACGCGCTGCAGCGTTCTTCACGCTCTGCGCGGAGCCCGGACCATTTTCGTAGGGTGGGCAAAGCCAACGGGTCGCGCGAATGCGCGCCCGATGGCGTGCCCACCATAACGTTTCAAGGGTGGGCGCGGCGCAAGAATAATCGCTCGCGAAGATCCTGCAGCCTGTCGTAAATAATAAAATTATAGTCCTTAACATCAAAGTGCAGAGCACTCTGTTTATTTATCGTGTGAATCACGTCCTTCTGAAGTGCATGAATGTAACCTAACTCGTAATAACAATTCAGCTTTTCGTCAGTCAAATCTGCGATGATGAAGGTCGCACCTCTCATCAAGCTTAATATCTTATCGGTAATCCGGCCGTTGTGTTCAACTTCGTCAGCCCTGACACAATCGCATCCACAATTTGTAACAATCGGCTTTATGCCATGCTCGTAATGATCTTGTAATGCAGAGTTCCCACCGAAAGACATTATCACGAAACAATTGGTTTCGAATTTCCGTTAGTCATTCAAACATCCCAGCAGATAGGAGCAAGTTCGATATCGTACTACAAAAAACTCTGCGGATCGACATCGACCTCGAGCTTCAAATTGCCTTTGGTCTTCGGTCCCGCCGCGAGCCATTCGCGTAAGTATTCCGACAAATCCACACCACGCGCCGACTTCACCAATAACCGGAAGCGGTAGCGGCCCTTGATCACCGCGAGCGGCGCCTCCGCCGGCCCCAGCACCTGGATGCGCGGATCGATCGGCGCGATGGCCGCAAGCCTCCGCGCAAAACTTTCTGCCGTGGGGCGATCGCCGCCGGAAATGATCAGGCTCGCCAGCCTTCCGAACGGTGGATAGCCCGCGCGTTCGCGTTGCTCGATCTCGCTGGCGTAAAACGCCTCGCGGTCGCAGGCGACCAGCGCTTTCATCACCGGATGCTCGGGCTGATGGGTCTGCAGATAGCCGACGCCGCGGCCCTGATCGCGCCCGGCGCGTCCAATCACCTGATTGAGTAGTTGAAAAGTTCGCTCGGCGGCGCGCGGATCGCCGTTGCCTAAGCCGAGGTCGGCATCGACTACGCCGACCAGATTGAGCCGCGGAAAATTGTGGCCCTTGGCCACCAGCTGAGTGCCGATGATGATATCGACGCGGCCCGCCGCGATCTCGTTGAGTTCGCTGCGCATGGTTTCGATCGAGGTGACGAGATCGCTCGACAGCACCATGGTGCGCGCCTCCGGAAACAGCGCCGCCGCCTCTTCCTGGAGGCGCTCGACGCCGGGACCGACCGCCACCAGCGATTGCTCCGCCGCGCAGTGCGGACAGACGTGTGGGCGCGGCATCGAGAAGCCGCAGTGATGGCAGACGAGGCGCTGGCGAAAGCGGTGGTCCACCAGCCATGCATCGCAGATGGTGCAGGCGAAGCGATGCCCGCAGGCCCGGCACAGTGTCAGCGGCGCATAGCCGCGGCGATTGAGAAACAGCAGCGCCTGCTCGCGCCGCTCGACGGCAAGCTTGATCTCCTCGGCCAGCCGCGGCGAAATAAAACGTCCGCGCGGCGGCGCCTCGCGGCGCAGGTCGATGGCCTCGATATGTGGCATGTGCTGGCCGCCGAAGCGCTGCGGCAGCGCCACGCGCTGGTAGCGGCCCTTGCGCGCGTTGACCTCGGTCTCGAGCGAGGGCGTCGCCGACGCCAGCAGAACCGGAATTTTGGCGATGCTGGCGCGCACCACCGCCATGTCGCGGGCGTGATAATGCGCGCCCTCGTCCTGCTTGTAGGCCTGGTCGTGCTCCTCATCGACCACGATCAGCCCGAGATTGGCGTAGGGCAGAAACAGCGCCGAGCGCGCGCCCACCACGACCTGCGCCTCGCCCGCCGCGATCGCCGCCCAGTTGCGGGCGCGGGTGCGCGGCGTCAATTCGGAATGCCATTCCAGCGGCCGCACGCCAAAACGCGCGGCAAAACGATCGAGGAATTGCCCGGTCAGCGCGATCTCCGGCATCAGGATCAACGCCTGTTTACCGCGCCGGATAATCTCGGCGACGGCTTCGAAATAAACCTCGGTCTTGCCGGAGCCGGTGACGCCGTCGAGCAGCGCGACGTGAAAGCTGCCGTTCGCCGCCAGCGCCCGCATCGCGTCCACCGCGGTGCGCTGCTGGCGCGAAAAATCCGGCATTGCGAAGGAGGGATCGGGCGCAGGCGGCGGCGGTGCCGGCGGCAGCGCCTCGGTGGCCAATGTGCCCTCGTCGACCAAGCCGTCGATCACGCCGGCGCTGACGCCGGCTGCCCTGGCGGCTTCGGATTTTCCGTGCAGCAGGCCGTCCGACAAAACCTCGATCAGCCTGCGCCGCGCCGGCGTCATGCGCTGCGGCGGTTTGCCGGCGAGCCGCACCCCCAGCCGCGTCCGCTCGGGGCCGAGATGCTCGCCCATCCGCAAGGTCATGCGCAGCACCATGCCGCGCGCCGACAGCGTGTAATCGGCGACCCAGTCGACTAGCTTACGCAGTTCGTCCCGGAGCGGCGGCACGTCGAGCTTTTCGCCGACGTCCTTGAGGCGATTGTGCAGGCGCGGATCGGGATTGGCGTTTTCGGCCCACACCACCGCGATGACCTCGCGCGGTCCCAGCGGCACGCACACCACGTCGCCCGGCTTAAGTTCCATGCCGCGCGGCACGCGGTAGGAATAGGCCTGATTGAGCGCGACCGGCACCAGTACATCGACCACGCGCGCGGCTGACGCTGCAGATGACGTGCCGGTGCGCGTAAAGTGGTCCATCCGGAATCAGACTCGAGGTGAGGATGAGGCTAACTTAAGGTCGCGCGCCGGTCGGGGCCAGCGACACGAGCGTGTGAAGGGAACGAAATTCACGCGGTTCACCAAAGGTAAACCACCCGGGTGTGATAGTATCGGCCTTATCTCACCTGCTTCGAGAACCAATGGCCAAGCCTGCTCCCATAGCGCCGCAAATTGATCTCGCCTGCGCCGCCGACGATATCGCGCTGCAGATGACGCGATGGCTGTCGCATCTGCGCGCCGAACGGCGGCTGTCACCGAAGACGCTGGAGGCCTATGCCCGCGACGTCCGCCAGTGCCTGATGTTCCTCAGCAAGCACTGGGGCGCGCAGGTAGCGCTGTCGCGCTTTGCCGCGCTTGAAGCCAGCGACATCAGGGCCTTCATGGCGTCGCGGCGCGCCGACGCCATCGGCGGGCGATCCTTGATGCGTGCGCTGGCGGGCTTGCGCTCATTCGGACGTTTCCTTGAACGCGAAGGCAAGGGCAAGGTCGGCGCCCTGTCGGCGATCCGCGCGCCAAAAGTCGGCAAGAGCCTGCCGAAGCCGATCCAGATGGCCGCGGCCAAACGCTTCACCGAGGCCGGCGAGCGCGCCGGCGAAAATCGCGAACCGTGGATCTGGGCGCGCGACGCCGCCGTAATGGCGCTATTGTATGGCTCCGGCCTGCGTATCTCCGAAGCGCTGGGGTTGAAGCGCCGCGAGGTGCCGCTCCCCGGCGCCGGCGACGTGCTGATCGTGACCGGCAAGGGTAACAAGACGCGCATGGTGCCGGTGCTGCAGAACGTGCTCGCGCTGATCCAGGCCTATGTCGCGATGTGCCCGCACCCCCTCCCCGCCGAAGGACCGGTCTTCGTCGGCGCACGCGGCGGCCCCTTGAGCCCGCGGATCATTCAGCTCGCCATGGAACGGTTGCGCGGCGCGCTCGGCGTGCCCGACAGCGCGACGCCGCATGCGCTGCGGCACTCCTTTGCAACGCACCTGTTGACCCGCGGCGGCGATCTGCGCGCGATCCAGGAACTGCTCGGCCACGCCTCGCTCTCGACCACGCAGATTTACACCGGCATCGACACCGAACGGCTGTTCGAGGTCTACAAGACGGCGCATCCCAGGGCCTGAGCTTCCTTTCGTCATTGCGAGTCAGCGGGTCGGCGCAAAGCGCCGCCCGATGACAGATTTCGCGAAGCAATCCAGCGGCTCCGCAGTAAGACTGGATTGCTTCGTCGCAAGTGCTCCTCGCAATGACGGTGGGGGACCGCCACATTCCCCTTGCACGAGCCAAGCCTATCGGCCAATGCTCGCGCAGTTCCGCCGGGAGGGAATCATGGGCGCACATGAAAGCATGGAGCACGCCGAGCATGCCGAGCATGCTTCCGGCTCCAACAAGAAGATCGCATTGCTGATCGCGGTGATCGCGCTGTTTCTCGCGTTCTCGGAGACGCTGGGCAAGGGCGCCCAGACCGAGGCCCTCGGCAAGAACGTGGAAGCCTCCAACCTCTGGGCGTTCTTTCAGGCCAAGAGCATCCGCCGCACCGTGGTGCAGGCGACGTCGGATCAGGCCAAGTTAAGTCTCGGCGTCATGGGCGACGACGCCGCCAAGGCCGCGCTGAAAAAGCAGATTGAAGAGTGGGGCAAGACCGCGGCGCGTTACCGCTCGGAGCCGGAAACCGGTGAAGGCTCGGAGGAATTGGCCAAACGCGCCAAACACGCCGAGCACGAACGCGACCTCGCGCTGGCGAAATACCATCACTACGAGGTGGCCTCCGCCGCCTTCCAGATCGGCATCGTGCTGGCGTCGGCCACCATCATCACCGGCATGATGGTGCTGGCGTGGATCTCCGGCCTGCTGGCGATCGTCGGCCTCGCCTTTACCGCGATCGGCCTGTTCGCGCCGCACTCGGTGCATCTGATGTAGGTCCCGCGCCCCGGATGCTGCGCAGCGCGCCGCATTTTGCGGCGTGGTGCGCTGCTAAGCCGGGGCCGTCGCCAGCGCAGTGTTCGTAACGGTCCCGGCTCTGCGGAGCGGCATAAGAATGCCGCACCGCGTCCGGGACACGGGCCTTACTCAAGCATTCTTGCAAAGCTCCAGCACCGCGTCGGCAAAAGCTTGCGGCGCTTCCTGCGGCGGGTTGTGACCGACGCGCGCCAGCACACGACGCTGATACGGGCCGCTAAAATGCTTGCCATGCGCTTCCGACCCGCGGTGCGGTATCACGCCGTCATCGGCGCCGTGAAGGACGATGGTGGGAACGCTGATCTTCGGCTGCGCGGCCAGGCGCGCCTCGACCGGCGCATAGCGCGGATCGCCCGCAACGCTGCCGGTGCGATGCCGATAGGAATGGATCACGACATCGACAAAATCTTCGTTGTCGAACGACGCAGCCGTTCGCTCGAACGTCGCCTCGTCGAACGCCCAGGTCGGCGACCACATCTTCCACAGCAAGCGGGAAATCTCGCGGCGCTTCTGGGTCAGGCCGTTGCGGCCGCGTTCGATGTGAAAATAATACTGATACCAGAGCCGCGCCTCGTGTTCCGGATCGGCGGGTTTGCGGGAGTTGGCAATGTCCTGGATGTTGTAGCCGGTGCAACTGACAAGGCCCGCGACCCGCTCCGGCCGCAGCGCCGACACCACGCAGGCCGCGCGGCCGCCCCAGTCATATCCCGCCAGCACGGCCTTCTCGATGTGAAGCGCGTCGAGCAACTCCAGCAAATCCTGTCCAAGTGCGGCCTGCTCGCCGGAACGCAGCGTCTCCGCGGACAAGAACCGGGTGCCGCCATAGCCGCGCAGATACGGGACAACCGTGCGGAAGCCCGCGGCGTTGACCATCGCCACGACCTCGTCGAAGCCGCGCGGATCGTAGGGAAAGCCGTGCAACAGCAGAACCGGCAGGGCATCGTCCGGACCGCTCTGCTCATAGGCGACATCGAGCACGGGGGTTTTAATGCGAGCCGGTTGCGCCAAGGGATTACCGCGCAGCGTGAACGCGCTTGCGGAACTGCTGGATCATCCGCAACAAGCGCGAGGACCCGCGGGCCGCACCGATGGCTTTCTTGATCCGCAATTTTACCGGATCGATGATGGCATGGGCCTTGGCGCGCAACATCATCACCCAGTCATACAGTTTTTCGAACCAGGCCATCTGCAACAGTTTCGGCCGCGTCACGTCGAAGATGAAAGCCGCGACGCCGAGGCCGAGGAATTTTGCGAGCACGAGGATGACGACGGCGCTGACCCAATACTCGTTGGCGAGCAGCCACAGCCCGAACATCTTCAGCGGAAACAGCGGGACCACCGGCACGATGAAGACGATCAGCGTCATCGCCGGTGACAGCGTGTCGACACGTTCGGCGAGCCACACCTTGAAGGCGCGCAGCGGAATCCACGCCACTACGCGCTCGACGACGGGCTCCAGATGATCCCACAGCCACGCTTCGATCAAAAAGATCAGCGCAAGCAGAACCCACAGCGGCTGGAGAATGCGGCGCAGCATGAATGCGTGTCCACGGTCCGGCGTACCGGACAATGATCACATATGGATGGCGCGTTTGCCAACTGCAAGCGCGGCTTCCTTGACCGCTTCCGAACGCGTCGGATGGGCGTGGCAGGTGCGCGCCAGATCCTCCGCCGAACCGCCGAATTCCATCAATACGGCGGCTTCGTGGATCATTTCGCCGGCTTCCGCGCCGACGATGTGAACGCCGAGCACGCGATCCGTCTTCGCATCTGCGAGAATTTTCACGAACCCCTCGGTGGTCTGGTTGACCTTGGTGCGCGCATTGGCGGTGAACGGGAACTTGCCGACGTTGTAGGCTACGCCTGCCGCCTTCAGTTCTTCCTCGGTCTTGCCGACGGCGGCGACTTCCGGCGAGGTATAGACCACGCCGGGAATGACGTCGTAATTGGTATGGCCGGCTTGCCCGGCGAGGATTTCCGCGACAGCAATGCCTTCATCCTCGGCCTTGTGCGCCAGCATCGGGCCCGCGATCACGTCGCCGATGGCATAGACGCCCTTCACATTGGTGGCAAAATGTCCGTCGGTCTGCACGCGGCCGCGCGGGTCGAGTTCGACGCCGGCCTCTTTCAGCCCGAGCCCTTCGGTGTAGGGCACGCGCCCGATCGAGACCAGCACCACATCGGCGTCGATGGTATCTGCGGCGCCGCCGGCGGCGGGCTCGACCTGCGACTTCAACATTTTGCCGGAAGCGTCGATCGCGGTGACCTTGGCGCCGAGCTTGAATACCATGCCCTGCTTTTCAAGGATGCGTTGGAATGATTTTGCGACTTCGCCGTCCATGCCCGGAAGAATGCGGTCGAGGAATTCCACCACCACGACTTCCGATCCCAGCCGCCGCCACACCGAGCCAAGCTCGAGCCCGATCACACCGGCGCCGATCACCAGCATCTTTTCCGGCACCTTGTCGAGCAGCAGCGCCCCGGTCGAAGAGATGATGCGCATTTCGTCGATCTCGATGCCTTTCAGTCTTGCCACGTCCGAACCGCTGGCGATGACGATGTTCCTGGTCTCCAGCGTCTCGACCTTGCCGTCGGCCGCCTTCACCTCGACCTTGCCCGTGCCGACGATGCGCCCGGTGCCCTGATAGGAATCGATCTTGTTTTTCTTGAACAGGAAGGCGATGCCCTTGGTGTTGCCGTCGACTCCGTCGGATTTGAATTTCATCATGGTGGGAAGATCGAGTTTTGGTTTGCCGACCACGACGCCCATCTTCGGCAGCGCGTGGCTCGCTTCCTCGAAACGCTCCGATGCCTGCAGCAGTGCCTTCGACGGAATGCAGCCGATATTCAGGCACGTGCCGCCGAAGGTCGGCCACTTCTCGACCACGGCCACCTTCATGCCGAGTTGCGCCGCGCGGATCGCGCAGACATAGCCGCCAGGACCGGTGCCGATAACAACGAGATCGTATGCCATCTAATTCTTCTTCAGCGTTGCGATTTCCTGGGACAGTGTTTTGAAGCTCGATTTGATCAATTCAAGCTGCTGCTCAAACCGGCCATCAACGGAGTCAAACCGGCCATCGATGGACTCAAACCGACCATCGACGGACGCGAACCGGCCATCGATGGACTTAAACCGGTCATCGACCGACTCGCGAAACGTTGCGATTTCCTGGGACAAGCTTCTGAAGCTCGATTTGATCAATTCGATCTGCTGCTCAAACCGATCATCGACCGTCTCGCGAAATGCTTCCAGCCTGCCGTCGGCCCGGCTTTGCTCGGCCTTGACCGCGACCATGTCATGCCTGAGCGCAACCAGGTCACCCCCGACATCCGTGCGCATTTGCGCCATGTCGGACTTCACCTGTCTGACGTCGCCCTGCAGGCGCCTGATCTGTTCACCCAGAAACCGAAGATCGATTTCTTCAGCCATATGGCAACTCCGAGCGCGTTTGTATTCAACCTGCGAGATGAAGAAGACGAGCCTGTCGCTCCGCGCGTTGGCGCAGCGAGTCCGAGCCAAAATCGATTTCATCACCGTCGTCGTCAAGCCAGAAGATACAGTGACCGTAATCTTCGAGCTTGAGATCGTCAAAGCGGGCAGGATCGACCCGAAGGAAGTTGAACATCTCACCTTTTGCAAGTATAGGCCGCAAATCAACGATGCCGGAAAACCCGTCCTTCCAGACGATCTTGACGACGCCGAATATAACTGGCTCCGCACTGAGCATGGCGATAATTTCAGTCACGGCACTCTCTCCGTCACCGCCTGAAGGTATTACCGCCCGCCCGACACATCAAGGATGGCGCTGGTCACGTAGGAGGCATCGTCCGACATCAGCCAGACGATGGCGTTGGCGATTTCGTCCGCGCTGCCGACGCGTTTCATCGGCACCATAGGCGCCAGCCGATGTGCGCGGTCGGGATCGCCGCCGCTGCCGTGGATTTCCGTGTCGATCAGCCCCGGCCGGATCGCCGCGACGCGGATGCCTTCGCCGGCGACCTCATGACCGAGACCGATGGTGAAGGAATCGATCGCACCCTTGGAGGCCGCGTAATCGACGTAAGTGTTGGGCGCGCCGAGTTTCGCGGCGACCGACGACAGATTGACGATGACGCCGCCCTTGCCGCCATGGCGCGTCGACATCCGCTTCACCGCCTCGCGCGCGCACAGGATGCTGCCGGTGATATTGATCGCCATCATGCGCTGGATGCGCTCGGCGGACATCTCGTCGACGCGGGACGTGACCCCGATGATGCCGGCATTGTTGACCAGCGCACCGAGTGTGCCGAATTCGTCGGCCGCCCTGAACAAACCCAAGATATCCTTCTCGCTGGCAACATCGCATTTCACCGCGATGGCCTTGCCATTTTTGGCTTCGATGGTGGACACCACTTCGCGCGCCGCGGCTTCGTTGGCGGCATAGCCGAAGCAGATTTTAAAACCGCGCGACGCGGCAGCAATCGCGGTGGCGCGGCCGATGCCGCGGCTGCCGCCGGTGATTATGACAACGCGATCGGTCATGACGTCCCGATCACAGATCCAGCACCAGCCGCGCCGGGTCTTCCAGGCTCTCTTTGACCCGCACCAAAAACGTCACCGCTTCCTTGCCGTCGAT
>NZ_DASYMN010000250.1:0-42110 GCF_036009065.1 Bradyrhizobium sp.
GGCCACATCGACATGATGTGCGCCGAGCGGTCGGCAACGGTCGAGCATTTGCGTGCCGGCAAAATCAAGGCCTTTGGTCTTTTGGCCGAAAAGCGTTGGTCCGCAGCGCCCGACGTGCCCACTCTGGAGGAGTCCGGCGTCCCGGGTGCGCATATTCCGTGGCTACAGGGTTTTTGGGCGCCGAAGGGCACGCCACGCGACATCATCGCAAAACTCAATGCTGCGGTCGCCGAGGCGTTATTGGATCCCGCGGTTCACCAGCGGTTGACGGACTTCGGTCTCGATGTTGCGCCGGACAACCAGCGCACACCGGATGCGCTACGCGCCTTTCACAAGGCGGAGACGGAAAAGTGGTGGCCGGTCATCAAGGCGGCCGGCGCCAAGCCGGAATAACGTTCGGCCAACGCGTGAGGAGGAAGCCATGCATGGCCCGCAACCAATCCGGCCGATCGAGGATTTTACGGCCGAATCGGAGCCTGCCGACGGCGCGAGCCATATTGCGGGCGATTGCGCGGGCCTGAATTTTTACGAGATCGACCGCGGCCTGCGCGATCTGCTGCCGCTTTATCTGGCCGAGGACGACTACCGGCACCTGCAGCCGCATTTCCATCGGCTCGGTCACCTCGCCGGCGGCCGGCTCGACGAGCTGGCGCGGATCGCCGACCAGAATCCGCCGGTGCTTCATGCCCGCGATCGCTTCGGCCGCGACGAGGACTGGATCGATTATCACCCCGCCTATCGCGAGATGGAGAGCATCGCCTTCGGCGACTTCCAGTTTCACGCCATGAGCCATCGCGGTGGCGCGCTTGGGGCCAGCGGGCTACTGCCCGCCGTCGCAAAATATGCCTTGCAGTACCTTTTCGTGCAGGCCGAGTTCGGGCTGATGTGTCCGATCAGCGTGACCGACACCTCCATTCACCTCATTCGCAAGTTCGCCAGCGCGGAACTCAGGGATTATCTGCTGCCAAAAATGCTTTCAGGGGAGCTTGCGACGCTCTGGAAGGGCACGCAGTTCATGACCGAACGCGCCGGCGGCTCCGACGTCGGCGCGATCGAGACGGTTGCGCGGCTCGAAGATGGCGTCTGGCGGCTCACCGGAGAGAAATGGTTCTGTTCGCATGCCGATGCCGACGTGGCGCTGCTGCTGGCGCGCCCCGAGGGAGCGCCGCCCGGCACCAAGGGACTGGCGCTGTTCGCCTTGCCGCGGCGGCTGAAGGACGGCCGGCGGAATACTTACAAGATTGTGCGTCTCAAGGACAAACTCGGCACCCGCTCGATGGCCTCAGGCGAAATTCGCCTGGAAGGCGCCGTCGCCTATCTGGTCGGCGATAGGGAGCGCGGCCTCAAGCAGATGATGGAGCAGGTCAATTTATCGAGGCTCTCGCATGGCGTGCGCGCCGCGGCGATGATGCGGCGTTGCGTGAACGAGGCGATGATAGCGGCGCAGACGCGAGTCGCGTTTGGCGAGACGATCGTCAACTATCCCCTGCTGCGCCGCCAGCTTTTGAAACTCGTGGTGCCGACCGAGCAGGCGCTGTCGGTGATGTTGTTTGCCGCAGGCTCGATGGACCAGGTCAATGCCGGGTCCATCGAGGCGCAAAGCCTGGTCCGCATCCTGACGCCCCTCTTAAAATTCCGCGCCTGCCGCGACAACATTCCGGTCGCGACCGGCGCGATGGAAGTACGCGGCGGTAACGGCTACATCGAGGAGTGGGTGCATGCCCGCCTGGTCCGCGACGCGCACATCGGGGTGCTCTGGGAAGGCACCAGCAACATCAATGCGCTCGATATCGTCAGGCGGGCGGTCGGAAAAAGCGGCGCGCATCGGATTTTGGGCGCCGCACTGAAGCGCCGGCTCGATGAAGCAGCAAGCCTGCCGAAGAGTTTTCGAGATCGCCTGACGCTCGCATTGGAAAGAGCGCTCGCATTCGCGGAACGGGTGGCGGCCGAACCGGACGCCGAGGCAAGCGCTCGGCTGGCCGCCAGCGCGCTTTATCACGTTACCAGCGCTATCCTGCTCGCCTGGGAAAGCAGCCAGCCTGGGGTCGATGCGCGCCGGGCGCTGCTGGCAGGCTTCGTTCTGGAACACCGGCTGACGGTGCGCGATCCGCTGGCCCCCGTAAGCGGCGATTGGGAACGCGAGGCTACCGACATCGTTCTTACCGACCAGCCGGCCGCAGCGGCGCGAGTTGCCACCCTCCTCGATTCTCAATAACAACAATGCAAAGCCGCGGCTGGATCGTCGATCGATCTTCTGTCTCGCGGAATAAAGAAGGGGTGAGGTTGCGCGTATGGAAGCTCAGGTAAATGCCGCGTCCGGTCCGGCCGGCAAATGGTCGCCCCCGCCGGAGGCAAGCGAACTCGTCAAAAGCATTCATGCGATGCTGCATCCGCGCAACATCGTGCTGGTCGGAGCGACGGACAAGCCGGGCAACTACGCCGAGCGCATCTGGACCAACCTGATCAAATACAACTACGAAGGCGGGCTTTATCCGGTCAATTCCAAGCGCGAAACCATCTGGGGCGTGCCCTGCTACAAGGATTTCGTCAGCCTGCCGGACAAGCCCGATCACGTGCTGGTGCTGGTGCCGGCGCGTTTCGCGGTCCAGGTCATCCGCGACGCGGCGGCGGCCGGCGCGCGCTCCGCCACCATCGTTACCTCGGGCTTCAGCGAGTTGCAGGATGAGGACAGCCAGAGGCTCGCCGCCGAGCTGCAACGAACTATCCGCGAGACCGGCATGGCCGTCACCGGCCCGAACTGCCTCGGCAATCTCAGCGCCGGCGAAAAATTGTTCACCAACATCGACGACCGCATCGTCACCATGGAAGCAGGTCCCGTGGCGATCGCCGGCCAATCCGGCGCCATCGTGATGGCGATCCGCCAGGCCCTGGAAGATCGCGGGGTCGGGGTCGGCTACATGGTGACCACCGGAAACGAGGCCGGCCTCGAGACGCCGGACCTGATGGCCTATTTCGCCGCCGATCCCTCTATCCGCGTCATCGTGGTCTATCTCGAAGGCGTGCGTAACACCAAAGTTTTTCGCGCGGCCTGCAAAGCCGCGCGGGCGGCCGGCAAGCCCGTGATCGCGCTCAAGCTGGGGTCTTCCGAAGGCGGACGCGCCGCGGCGATGGCGCATACCGGCGCGCTCGCCGGCTCGATCGAAACATTCGATGCGATCTCGACCCGCGAAGGCGTCATCCGCGTACGCGGCCTGGACGAATTGATCGAAACCACCGAATGCTTCGTCCACGCCGACCCGCCGAAAGCTGCCCGGCTCGCCGCAGTGACCTTGTCGGGCGGCAAGCGCGGTCTTCTGCTCGACGCGTTCTCGTCGGCGGGCTTGAATTTCGCCCCGCTCAGCGAGGACGCCAGCGGCAAGCTTGCAAAAATGCTCGGGCCCGGCAGCATCGTCGGCAATCCGCTCGACGCGGGGTTTGCGGCCGTGGTCGATCCGTCGGTCTATATGCAGTCGATCAAAGTCATGATCGACGACCCCGATACCGACATCGTCATTATCGACTCCGAACTGCCGAAGGCGCCGCATGAAATGCGCGAGCGGAATTTGCGCATCGTCAACGAGATGGCGGGAGCCGCCAGCAAGCCAGTGGTCTATATCAGCACCATGTCGATCGGTTTTACGGAATTCACCAAGGGGTTGCGCAAGTCGCTGCCGCACATTGCCGTCATGCAGGGACTGGACCGGGCGGTGGACGCGATCAAGTCGTTGATCGCCTATGCCTCGCTGCGCAAGGAAGTGCCCGATGTGATCTCCAGTTCGAGCGCCTCGGCGCGCGCGACCCTGGAGCGGACCCTCAGGAATGCCAGCGGCGCGGCGCTCGACGAGGTCGCGTCGAAGAAGCTGCTGAAGGCTTACGGCATCCCGGTGTCGAAGGAAGAGATCGCGCATGATGCGGCGGGCGCCATGAAAATCGCCAAAAGGATCGGATTTCCCGTGGTCGCCAAGGTTGTCAGCGCGGACATCCTGCACAAATCCGACATTGGCGGCGTGGTGTTGAACCTCAATAGCGCTGCGGAGGTCAAGAAAGCCTTTGGCGACATCACCGCGCGGGTGAGGAAACTGAAGAACAAGCCAAGGCTCGAGGGCATCCTGATCGCGCAGCAGGTCAAGGCCGACCTCGAACTGGTCGTCGGTGCGTCGCTCGACGCCGAGATGGGACCGGTGGTGTTGTTCGGAACCGGCGGCGTCGATATCGAACTGATGAAGGACGTCGCTCTAGCCGGTGCTCCGCTCGACGCGGCCGAGGCGAAACAGCTGATCGGGCGCACCAAGGCCGGCGTGAAGCTGAAGGGCTATCGCGGCAAGCCGGCGTTGCACGAGGCCTCCGTGGTGAAGGCGATCGTCGGCCTGTCCAACCTGATGGCCGACGCCGGCACCCGCATCGCCTCGATCGACGTCAATCCGTTCCTGATCAATACCAGGACCGGCGTCGCCGTCGATGGACTGATCGTCCTCAACAACGCCGCCGCCAACCAGCCGCGCGAAGATTCCGGGAAGTAGAGCATGAAGTAGAGCATGATGGCTTTAGGTCAAATCGCCATGACGTTCGGGTCACCTCTCCCCGCAGGGAGAGGTCGGATCGCATCGCAGATGCGATCCGGGTGAGGGGCCTATCCGCGAGTACGAGGGTGAGGCAAGGCCCCTCACCGGAAGCCTGCGCTGCGCTCCGGCTTCGACCTCTCCCCTGCGGGGAGAGGTAACGCGAGCCGCTTCAACCTAAATTCATCACGCTCTACCTAGATGTATCAAGGCTAACGGCCAATCGAGATTTGTGGCAGAAACCATCAGCCGCCTTCGCAAGTCCATCCAACCGATTTCGAGTTCGACATGCCCCCGCCAAAGCCGCCCGCGTTCGAAACCCTCAGCCTCCATGCGGGGCAGCATCCGGATCCGGTCACCGGTGCGCGGGCAGTGCCGATCTATCAGACCACATCCTACGTGTTTCAGGATTCGGAGCACGCGGCGGCGCTGTTCAACCTCGAACGCGCCGGGCACATCTACACGCGGATTTCGAATCCGACGACGGCGGTGCTCGAAGAACGGCTGGCCGCGCTCGAGGGCGGCGTCGGCGCGATCTGCACGGCGAGCGGCATGGCCGCCTTGCATCTGGCGATCGCGACGCTGCTCAATGCCGGCGACCACATCGTCGCCTCATCCTCGCTCTATGGCGGCACCATCAACCTGCTTGCGCATACGCTGCCGCGTTTTGGGATCACCACGACGTTCGTGAAGCCACGGGCGCTGGACCAATTCCGCTCCGCAATCAAGCCCAACACCCGTCTGGTGATCGGAGAGACCATCGGCAACCCCGGTCTCGAAGTACTGGACATTCCTGCCGTCGCGGCAATCGCGCATGACGCGAAAATCCCGCTGCTGATCGACAACACCTTTGCAACCCCCTATCTCAGCCGCCCGATCGAGCTTGGCGCCGATCTCGTCATGCACTCGGCGACCAAATGGATCGGCGGCCATGGCATCGCCATCGGCGGCGTGATCGTCGATGGCGGCCGGTTCGACTGGCGCGGCTCGGGCAAGTTTGCGGCCTTGACGGAGCCGTATGCCGGATATCACGGCATCGTCTTCGACGAGCAGTTCGGCCCGGCCGCGTTCATCATGCGGGCGCGCACCGAAGGCCTGCGCGACTTCGGTGCGTGCCTGTCGCCCACCAATGCCTTTCAACTGCTGCAGGGCGTCGAGACGCTGGGCATCCGCATGGACCGCCACATCGCCAATACCCTCGCGGTGCTTGAGTTCCTGACATCAAACAAGGCAGTCGGCTGGGTGCTGCACCCCTCGCTGCAGAATCATCCCGATTATGAACTGGCAAAACGATTGCTGCCGCGCGGCACGGGGTCCATCGTCAGCTTCGGCATCAAGGGCGGCCGCCCTGCGGGGAAGAAATTCATCGAAGCGCTGCGCATGATCAGCCATCTGGCCAATGTCGGCGATGCCAAGACGCTGGTGATCCATCCCGCCAGCACCACGCATCAGCAGATGGACGCTGCCCAGCTTGAATCCGCTGGGATCGGTGAGGAACTGGTACGGCTGTCGGTCGGCATCGAATCGGTCGCCGACATCATCGATGACCTCGGCCAGGCGCTCCGGCTGTCGCAGAAGGGCTGAGCCATGCAGTTGTCCGTGAACGGGTTTGAGACATTCGTCGCCACCGGCGGACGCGAATTCGATGCGTCGCAGCCGACCATCGTGCTTCTGCACGGCGCCGGCTTCGATCATACCACCTGGGCGCTGCACAGCCGGTGGTTTGCCCATCACGGCTACGGCGTATTGGCTCCGGATTTGCCGGGCCATGGACGTTCGATCGGCGCGCCGATCTCCACGATCGCCGGCATGGCCGACTGGACGGCGTCGCTGCTGGATGCCGCCGGCGCCGTCAAGGCGCGGCTGGTCGGCCATTCCATGGGATCGCTGGTCGCGCTCGAGACCGCGGCGCGGCATCCGGCAAAAGTCTCGGCGCTGAGCCTGATTGGAACGGCGGCGGCCATGACCGTGGGACCCGATCTGCTCAAGGCCGCCGAGGCCAACGATCATTCGGCCGTCGATATGGTCTCGATCTGGGGCCTCGGTTTTCAGGCGGAACTCGGCGGAAGCCTGGCGCCCGGATTGTGGATGCACAGCGGCGCGCAGCGTGTTCTCGAACAGTGCCGGCCGGGCGTGCTGTTCAACGACCTCACCGCCTGCAACGCCTATCGAGACGCCCTCGCCGCCGCCGCGCAGATCACGGTCCCGGCTACTTTCATTCTCGGCGAACGCGACATGATGACCCCGGCAAAGGCCGGCAAGGCGCTTGCCGCCGCGCTGCCGAATTCACGCACGGTGGTGCTGCGCGGCGCGGGCCATATGATGATGGTCGAACAGCCCGACGAACTGCTGGCGGCGTTGCAGGACTGATCGCGGCCGATTCTCGTTCAGACCGAAGTCAATTCGGCGAAACCTTTTGGGGAGCAACAGCAATGTATCCAGGGACTCACGCCAAGACGAGAGCCGGCCAGGCGGCCTTCATCATGGCGCGGACCGGCGAAGCGGTTACCTACGCCGAACTCGAGGCACGCACCAACAGGCTGGCGCATTTTCTGCGAGGCCGCGGCCTGGAACGCCTCGACCACTATTCGATCTTCATGGAAAACAACGCGCGCTACATCGAGTGCTGCGGCGCCGGCGAGCGCTCCGGCCTGTATTACACCTGCATCAATTCGTTCCTGACACCGGATGAACTCGCTTACATCGTCAACAACAGCGAATCCAGGGTGCTGATCTTTTCGGAAAGCATGCGCGCCGTTGCCATGGAGGCGTTGCGGCAGTGCCCGAATGTCGAGGTCAGCCTGGTGGCGGACGGACCGGGGGATGGGATGCGCATCCTCAATCTCGACGAGGCGACATCGCAACTGCCCGACACGCCGATCCCGGACGAATCGGCCGGCACGGGGATGCTGTATTCGTCGGGCACCACCGGCCGTCCGAAAGGCATCATCCGGCCATTGGCCGGACAGCCGCCGTCGCAGCAGCTGCCGCTGTTCGATTTCCTGCAAAAGCTGTGGCGGTATCGCGAGGGCCTGGTGTACCTGTCGCCCGCCCCGCTCTATCACTCGGCGCCGCAGGCGGCCGTCAATCTCGTCATCCGCAACGGCGGCACCGCCATCATCATGGAAAGCTTCGATCCGGAGCGCTATTTGCAACTGGTCGAGAAATACCGGCCGACCCATAGCCAGCTGGTGCCGACGATGTTCTCGCGCATGCTGAAACTGCCGGAAGGCGTGCGTTCGCGCTACGACCTGTCGTCGCTCGAAGTCGTCATCCATGCGGCGGCGCCCTGCCCGCCGCAGGTGAAAGAGCAGATGATCGGCTGGTTGGGCCCGATCATCCACGAATATTACGGCGCGACCGAGGGATTGGGTTTCGCCGCATGCGACAGCGCCGAGTGGCTTGCGCATCGCGGCACCGTCGGCAAGGTGATGCTCGGCGACCTGCATGTGCTGGACGAGAACATGCAGCCCTGCCCCAAGGGCACCTCCGGCACGCTCTGGTTCAAGACCGCGACGCCGTTCGAATATTTCAACGATCCAGCGCGGACGGCCGAGGCGCGATCGGCTGACGGATCGATGAGCACGGTCGGCGATGTCGGTTACGTCGATGACGACGGTTTCCTGCATCTCACCGACCGCGCCACCTTCATGATCGTGTGCGGCGGCGTCAACATCTATCCGCAGGAGTGCGAAAACCTGCTGATCACCCATCCCAAGGTCGCCGACGCCGCGGTATTCGGCGTGCCGAACGAGGATCTCGGCGAAGAAGTGAAGGCCGTCGTGCAGGCGATGCCCGGCGTCGCCGCCGACGCAGATCTGGCGGACGAATTGACCGCGTTCTGCGCAAAACATCTGTCGCGCCAGAAGTGCCCGCGCTCGATCGATTTCGAAGCCGAGCTTCCGCGGCTCCCGACCGGCAAACTCTACAAGCGCGTGCTGCGCGACCGCTATTGGGGCGACCGCAAAAGCAGGATTATTTAGCGCGTGCCGAATTCAGGTCAAAGCAGCTCCTTCTTACCTCTCCCCGCAGGGGAGAGGTCGGATCGCATCGTCAGATGCGATCCGGGTGAGGGGCCTATCCGCAAGTACGAGCGTGTGGAAAGACCCCTCACCCGAAGCCTGCGCTGCGCTCCGGCTTCGACCTCTCCCCTGCGGGGAGAGGTGACGCGAGCCGCTTAACCTAAATTCAACACCCTGGCGTCTTACATGCGCCGCCAGATACCGAGCCGGGCGGATCTGGCTTCGTCTTCGGCCGCCAGCAATTCCGCCGGCGCATCGGGGGTAGCCCTGGCGCCGCCATTGCTCAAAATGATCTCCGACAGATTTTGCCCCTCGACACTGCAGCGATAACGGTCCGGCGATCCGCTTGGCTCGCAGCTTACGTCGCGTCGCCTGAGAAACCGCGCCAATGATCGAAGCGCGCGGCGATCGTCATCCCCGACAATGCCCTCCAGCTGTATTTTTCTGCCACGGATCGCCAACGTCGCGGTATCGAGGACCTCTGCCGGCCCGCGCGCGCCCGCATCCGAGCTGGCCGCCACCGCAACGCCCGCGGCAGGGCTTGCGGGGTTCGGCGCAAGATTCATCGGATTGAAGCCGTCTGAATTTCGCCGGGCGGTCGGTCCGGACGGCTTGGAAACAATCGCAAGCGCGCGGCTGACAAAATCGCGCCAGATATTCGCGGGAAGATCGCCGCCGGTAACCCGGTTGGTCGGGGTGTTGTCGTCATTGCCCACCCATACGCCTACGGTAATGTCCGGCGTGAATCCGATGAACCAGGCGTCCCGGTATTCCTGCGTGGTGCCGGTTTTTCCCCCAATGGGAACATTCGGAATACGCGCCGCCTTTCCGGTCCCCTCGCTCACGACGCTCTGCAGCAGGTCGATCATCATCGCGCGGCTGACACCCAGCTGGCCCGAAACTTCCGTACCGGCGCCGGGTCTGGTGTAGAGCGCCTGTTGAGAGCTGCCTGCAACCGAGCGAATTGAATGGGGTTCGATGGACTGAACGTTCGCTGCGACCGAGCCGAACGCCCTTGTCATCTCGATCAGGGTGACCTCGGCGGAACCCAGCGCCAGGCTCGGCACAGCCGGCAGCGCCGACTGTATGCCCATGCGCTTTGCCGTATCGATGACCGCTTGTACCCCGACCTCATCGCCCAATTGAGCCGCGATCGTGTTGACCGAATGGGCAAACGCGGACCGCACGGTCATGCTGCCGCGAAAGCCTCCGCTATAGTTTTGCGGCTCCCACTCCCCGATCTGCGTTGGCCTGTCGACCACGACCGATTGCGGCGTATAACCACGCTGCAGCGCGGTCATGTAGACGAAAAGCTTGAACGAGGATCCTGCCTGCCGCTTGGCCTGGGTGGCGCGGTTGAACTGGCTGGCTTCGTAGTCGCGCCCGCCGACCATGGCCAGCACGGCGCCGTCCCTGCCAAGCGCGACCAGAGCCGCCTGCGAGACGTTTTTCTTCGCACCCTCCGCCTCCAGCCGCCGCTCGATGACCCCCTCCGCAAGGCGCTGCAGCTCCAGATTGAGCGTGGTGCGAAGCGTCAGGTCACCCGATGACGACCCGAAAAGCCGGCGGACGTCGCCCGCCACCATGTCGACAAAATAGTTGCTGCCGGGCGGCGTCTCCGGCGGGGTGCGCAAATTTACCGATTGCGCGCGGGCGGTTTCCGCTTCTGCGGCGGTGATGGCCTTGGTTTCCACCATGCTTTGCAGGACGATCTCCTGCCGCTCCTTGGCTCCGCCGAAATTGCGGGTCGGTGCCAGTTGCGACGGCGCGCGCACCAGGCCGGCCAGCATCGCAGCCTCAGCCAAAGACAGTCCGCCGGCCTTCTTTCCGAAATATCTCCTTGCGGCAGCATCGACGCCATAGGCGCCGGCTCCGAAGTAAGCGGTGTTCAGATATCGAAGCAGGATATCCTCCTTGCCGAGCTGGCTCTCCAGCCACATCGCAAGCAGCGCTTCCTGCACCTTGCGGCGGAACGTCCGTTCCGGCGAGAGAAACATCAGGCGCGCGAGCTGCTGCGTTATCGTGCTGCCGCCTTCCCGCGTGCTGCCGGCCTGCGTATTCCGCCAGCCAGCCCGTAATATTCCGCGAAAATCGACGCCGTGATGCTGGTAAAACCTTCGATCTTCAATGGCGATGATCGCCTGCGCCAGATGCACCGGAAGGTCCGCGGCCGTCAGCTTGTCGCCTTTGAATACACCGCGTGTCGCGAACGCCTCGCCTTGAGCGCCCTCGAACGTCAGCGCGCTCTGGGTTGCTTCAACCTGAAGGCCGCCGCTGACCGGAAGCGTCGCAACGCTGTAAAGGACAAATCCGATGACAAGGACCGATCCCACCGCGAAAGCTGCCGCAAGATATTTCGGACGAAGTCTTGCGCGATGCAGCCGCCGGCGCCATGTCGAACTCGAAGGCTCTGCGGCTTGTCGCAGATTTTCAAATCGAGATTTCAGGTTGAGTCCTGGCCGGCGCAGATTTCGCACCGATGACGGCAACCGCGCGGTTATTTCCGGCCACCGCCTCGTGAAATATTCCTTGCCGGCAAGCACGGATGATCGACGGTGTTGCCACCAGATCCGCACGCGACGTACCGCATTCAGCACCACCGTTCGTGCAAGACCGGCGATCTGTCGTGCCAGGGTGCGCAAGGAGTCGCGAATCTGTCCCGGCGTAACGCGAGCCTCGTCGCCTGACGCCGGATCGCGGTCAGCATTGGATGCGATCTCTTCACGGTGTTGCAGCGGAGTCTCCGTTTACGACGATCGAAAGACCGTTCAATGCAAGCAGGACCGCGGGGTTACGGCTTTGCACCCGACCAATATTCGCAAGGCACCGGCTGGGTAATGCGACGGAAAACGAATTATCGCCCTCAAAGTTCCCGATCGCGCGTTTGGCGCGGCCGGGCGGCGGCTTAGCCCGCTGCCACCTTCGATTCAACCGGCATAAATTCCGGCGAGGTTACCGCGAATTGATTTGGTGCTGCAAACCCCTGCAACTACGCTTCGGACCGGGCAGGCGATCAGAGGAGGAGAAGATGCTGAAGACCCCTGTGCTGTCGCGCCGCGCAGCGCTCGCGGCGCTTTCGCTCCCCGCGGTCAGCGCCTTGAGCGCGGCGCGGGCGGCGCCGGTTGCGGACGCCGCACCGCCTCGCGATGTCTGCCTGCTGACGCCGCAATCCATCGAGGGACCGTTCTATCTCGATCCGCGGCTGGTCCGCGCGAAAATCGCCGAGGGCCGGGCCGGCGTCCCGCTGCGGGTCGATTTGCGCGTCATGGACGGCGCTACCTGCAAACCGAACGCCCGGGCCCGCGTCGACATCTGGCACGCCGATGCGCGGGGCATCTATTCGGGCTACCAGGGCCAGGGCGACAAGCAGGACCTTTCGACCGTCGGGCAGACGTTCCTGCGCGGCACGCAATTCGCCGACGGCAAGGGTGCGGTGCGGTTCGAGACGATCTATCCGGGCTGGTACGAGGGCCGCGCCACGCATATCCACTTCAAGGTGCTGCTCGAAGACCGCAACGTGCTCACCGGGCAAATGTATTTTCCCGACGCGGTGAACGAGTTCATCTATGCCAATATTCCGGCCTATGGCGAGCGCCTGAACCCGCGCGCGGTCGTCAACGCCAACGACCGCTTCGCGACCTTCGACGATCCGAACCGGCTCAGCTTCTGCGCCATCAAGGAGGAGCGCGAGTGCTATGCCGTGTCGCTCGTTCTGGGCGTCGATCGTTCCGCCGTCGCAAAAGCGAAACGGCCGCCGCCCCAGGATGACGCTCCGCCGCGTCCGGCCGTTGAACGCACGCGGATGTTGATACCCGGCTTGATCTGACGTCAGGCGATCCGGCCAGACCGCGCCCGGCGGATCGCCAGGCTTTGCTCGCCCGAGCCCAGCAAGGCGTCCAAACGGCGGTTTTTGCCGCCACCGACCCGGTTGGCATGATACCCCGGTGCTGACATAATCGGACGCGCACTCCCGGACAGTGCGGATCGCGGACCTGGCAAGATTAAGTGAACCTCCCCGAGCGTCAGAAAGAGCGTCGTGCTGCGATTCTGCAGTCGTGCTATATCCCGTGGAAGGGTTATTTCGACATCATCGCAATGGTCGACGTCTTCGTCGTCTATGACGACGTCAAGTACAGCAAGAACCATTGGCATAATCGCAACCTGATCAAGACCCAGCACGGCCTGAAATGGCTCACGGTGCCTGTCTCTCGAAGCCGCGAAAAGATCGATTCGATAGACAACATGCATATCGCGCGTCCGTTTGCACACAAGCATTGGCGCAGCATTGCCCAGTCCTACGCCAAGGCGCCGTTTTTCAGGAAATATTCGGAAAGACTGGAGCATTGTTTCAAGGTCGCCGGAAGTCTCGAGAATCTCAGCGCCGTCAATGTTCTGTTTCTCAAGGTCCTGTGTGAGGAACTCGGCATCCGCACTGAAATCATTTCGTCGCGCGACCTCAACGCGCGAGGCGCACCCACCGAAAGGCTTGTGAATATCTGCCGGGAGATCGGCGCCAACGTCTATTTGTCGGGTCCCTCCGCCAAGGCCTACATCGAGGAAGAGAAGTTCGCCAGATCCGCGGTCGGTCTGGAGTGGATGGATTATTCGAGATATCCGCGCTATTCGCAATTGCATGGACCGTTCGCGCATGGCGTGACAGTGCTGGATCTGATCCTGAATCAGGGACCTGACGCTCCAGCTTTTCTCAAATCCGAGCCTCCAAGACCCGCTGTATCGCCCGGCATTTCAAGTCCGGTGCCGGCCCGAGGCCGCGAGGCCGAACCACGTCCGACGCTGGTGCCCCTGCAAGGGTCGGGTCGCAACCGACACGGCCCGGCGCTCTCGGCGCATCCCCTAAAATCGCGGCGAGTATCCATCGTTCAGTCCAATTACGTGCCATGGAAGGGTTTTTTCGACCTGATCGGACAGTGCGACGAATACGTCATCTTCGACAGCGTGCAATATGTGAAGCGGCACTGGCACAACCGCAACCGCATCAAGACCGCGAACGGCGTCGAATGGCTGACCATCCCCGTGGTTTCCAAGGGCCGGTTCGAGCAACCGATCGACGAGGTGGCCATCGAAAAACCCTGGGCGGACAAGCATTGGCGCGCGCTGGAGCTCGCCTATAAACGCGCCCCGTTTTTTGAGCGGTATGCACCCACGATAAAGGGCTGGTATGAATTGGCCGACAAGAAAGCCCTGCTCACCGACGTCAATGCCATCTTCCTGCGCGGCATTTGTGAAATGCTCGGACTGAAGACAAAGATCACGCGTGACACCGCCTATCCGATACAGGGCGTCAAGACCGAACGTCTGCTTGGAATAGTCCGCGCCGCCGGCGCCGATCGTTATCTCAGCGGCCCCTCGGCCCGGGCCTATTTCGACGAGTCGGCGTTCAAAGCAGTCGGGGTGACGACCGAGTGGATGGATTATCAGGGCTACCCGGAATATCCGCAGCTGCACGGTGGCTTCGAACATGCGGTTTCGGTGCTTGACCTGCTGTTCAACACGGGACCGGATGCGCCGCGCTATCTCAAGCGGGCCGGAGCACCCAGCGTGGGTGTTGAGGAAATCTCCACGGTTACCGCGTAACAGGGGCCGATCCTTAGCGTCGCATTACGGAGCGCAAACAAATGCAGGCTGAAACGCTGTCCGGTATTTCCGTGGTCGTTGCGGTTTACAACGGCGCTTCGCTGATCGAACGGCTGGTGCAGGATGTTGCCGCGCCGCTCGAGGGTAGCGGCGAACCCTATGAACTGCTGCTGGTCGAGGACGGCAGCCAGGATTCCAGCTGGCAGGCAATCGTCGGCGCCGCCTCCCGTTATCCCTTCGTCAAAGGACTGCGGCTGAGCCGAAACTTTGGCCAGCAGATCGCCGTGAGTGCCGGAATTTGCCAGGCCCGCCGGGAATACGTCGTGGTGATGGACTGCGATCTGCAGCATCCCGCATCGGCCATCCCGAAAATCCTTGCTGCTCTCAAATCAGGCAACGAACTGGTTTATACGGTTTCCAAGGTTCGCAACAACGCGCGTGACGCCACGACGTCGCGGCTGTTCTGGTTTGTGTTGACGAAGATTTTCAGGGTTCGTGTCGTTGAAAATCAGCTGATGATGAAGGGCATGACGTCGAGAATCGCCCGGATCTATCAGAGCTATCCCGAAGCTACCCGAACGGTGGCCGGCATCGTCGGTGACATCGGCTTCAAGCACGCCGTCATCGAGGTCGAGAACGCACGACGCGGCGAAGGCAGGAGCAACTACGGATTTTTCCAACGCTTCGACCTCATGATCGACATGATCCTTTCGATCGCGGTGGCCCCGCTGAAGATTCTGATCTATCTCGGTCTTGCCGGCTTCATCGTGTCGCTGGCGGCCTCGATTTATTTCCTGACGATGGCGCTGTTTCATCCGGTCGTCTCGGGGGTCACGGCGATCTTGCTTGCGGTGTGCCTGTTCGGAACCCTGACGACGCTGCTGTTCGGGATCGTCGGCGTGTATCTGGCCAATATCTATACGGAAGTCCGCCGCCGGCCGCTTTTTCTGATCGCTGAAGAGACCGCATCTCATGGATGACCTTGCAATCATCGCCGCGCAGCGAAACGCCTATCGCGCTGAATTCGTCAAGCACGGCGATACGCCGCTCGGCACCCATCAGGGCGACCGGACCAGCCTCGACATGCGCTTCGAGGCATTGCTGAGGAACCTCGCGCCTCATCTTCGAGCGGGCACCAGCATTCACGAAGTCGGCTCGGGGCTGTGCGATCTCTATGGATTCCTGAAATCAAGCGGCCTCAACCGGCGGATAACCTATTCGGGCACGGAAATCGTGCAGGAGATGATCGATCACGCCGCACAGAAATATCCCGAAGTAACGCTTTGCAATCGCAATTTCCTGGAGTGCGGCGCCGACGAGCAGTACGACTTCGTCCTGCTCAGCGGCACGCTCAATCTTCTTGCGGGGGTGGAGGGCGATGAATGGAAGGCAATGTGTCTCGCCCTGATCAAAAAAATGTACGCGCATGCGAACAATGCAATCGCATTCAATTTTCTCTCGTCCTACCGCACGTTCTCCGACCCGTTATTGTATTATTTCGATCCGGCGGAAATGTTCGATTTTGTCACCAGGAACCTGTCCCGCTTCATCCATCTGGACGCGGGCTACCCGCTCTACGAATGCACCGTGACGGTTTTCAACAAGAACTATCTTTCCACGTTTTACGGTCATGACGATCTTAAGAAATATTTTCGCCAAGGCGACGGCCGCTTTGGCGCAAGGTCTTCGATCATCGATCGGGACTGAGCATCACACTCGCACTCCGTTGTCGGCGACGTTACCTTGACGATCAACGCAATCAGCGACGCCTGCGCCCGGTCCGGCATCAGGCCGCGGCCCGGCTTCCCAGTCGTTGCCTTCAAGCAACTCGACTTCAATGCCCGGCTGCCAATGCGGGGCAACGCGCACGATTCCAAGCCGGGCCGTTGCAAGGTCGTCCGCGTTCGGTCCGTGCCTGCTTGCCTTGGGATCGCAATAGCCCGAAAGCAGCGGACGATAGTTGTCGTCCTCGGCCGCTTTAACCTCGCCGTTTTCAGCGTCGACAAAGATCGCCGCCAGTCGTCTTGCAACAAACGGGGCCGCATTGCTGGTGCCTTGAACGTATGACAGCGAGCCGCTGCGCACGCCCGCGGCAATGGTGCCGGTCAGAACCCTGGAGCGGTCGGACATCGACGAGCACGCCACCTTCGCTTCAGGCCACCCAGGATCGAGCGTTCCTGCGGAGCTGTAGAGCGCCGGTCGGGCTTGGCTGAGCGTCGAGCCGAGGCCGGCGCCCAACCTGTATCCCGCGACGACCAGCGAGGTGCAGCCGGTCGCGAGCCCGTTCAGGCTGCCGAAACGTTGCACGAATGCATCCCTGGTGTCCTCTTCGTTCAAATCTCCATCGCAGCCGTAGCCAACATCCTTGGGATCGTCGAAATAGCTTTGACGGCTTCCTGAGCGGAGATCGTCTGGGTCCGCGGAACGCTGGATCCAGCAATGAATTGGGTAATCCTGCAGTCGCGCCGCTTCGACACCCCGCTTGAGAACAACAATCCACTCGCCGGACTCGACGCCAGGAAGGCGGGGGTCTTCCGGCTCGGTCGGCGCCATGATGACAAGGACACGCCAGCGACCGGTCTTGTGTTCGTCATTGCGATGATCGGCCCTGTGCTGGTCCGCGCTGACCTGGCCGACCTGCTTTCCGTGCGCATTGTATAGAGCGACGACCTTTCCGGGATCGTAACCATCTTTCGGTGCGCCGACTTCGATCTTGAAATACAACCGGCAATGCTTCCAGGGATCGTACAGTTCGACCACATAGCCGGACGGATCGAAATCTTGCGGAAACCAGAGTTCAAGATAGCAGGGAGTCCGATCGTTGGGCTGAATGCGCCACCGGAATTTTGCTTCGTCGTTATCGAAATCGGTATCGCGAAGCCTGCCATGCAGGCCCGAAAGAAATGAGTTTCCGGCCGGAACAACCAGCGCCGTCGGACCCTTGCTGGCGCGGCGCCTTTCAACCATCTGATTGATGGCAGCCTCAAGTTCGGTACCGCCATCGTGACGACCTCCCGAGAAGCCGTAGCTGAAGTTGATAACCAGGCGCGGACATTCGATCCCGTACTTTTCAGCGATCAGGTCGACGCGGTTGAAGATGTAGTGGAATGCCGCCAGCATATACATATCCTTGCCGAACCCGGATGTGTCCAGGGCGATGGTGTTCGGCAGCTGTACGGCGACGATACGGATTTCTTCCGGCGCGATGTCGCCGCGCTCGGCTGCGTAGCCGGTGGCAAGATCCATGATGTGCGCGCCATGCGTGGCATGGCGTGCGATCATGCTGCCGAGGTCTTCGGCATCGGCCGTGGCCCCGGCCTCGCGATAGAGCGTATCTTCATCGTCGCCGTATTTTTTGATATAACCGTCAATCTGCTTGCGCGTGTACTCGCGACCGAACAGCACGCTCTTCTGTTTTTCGTCAATTGCAACAGACTGCAGCCAGCAGAACTCGATCCGGGTACGGCATCCGCTGGCGTCGCGGAAGTTACGGTGCGCGAACGGCAGGCCGTCGTCGATCACGGCCATGATGGTGATGCGCTTGTTCGCTCCGATGCGCGCTTGCAGTCCGTCGTCGCACTCCCAGTCCGGCGGCCCCGACCCGTCGTTCAGTTTCTCATTCATCGCTCGATCCGGAATCGGAAAGGCGACACGGAAACGCGGATTACTAATGTCGACAAACTTTGCCTCAGGCGGAGGCTGTACCGACTGAAGCAAGGCCTCGGCCGCCTCAAATTGCGGCCGGACCTGAGTGAGGGCATCCAGAAGCAGGTTCTTGAGCTCTTCCGGGCCCTTGATCGCGCGACCAAAGGGATTTTCAACGACGAAGGGAACAAATGTCAGTGCGGGGTCCTTCCACAGCGTCGGCAGCTTGCCCTTCGCGCTCACAATTTCATAGACGCGACCACGCGCCGCGGGAGAAGGCCTGACTTCGGCAACAGCCGAAATATGTTTCGAAAATTTGCGGATGGCCGGAAAAGCATAGCCTTTACCCGGCCCGAAGTTCCAAGCCTCGTACGGGCTAAGGTACATGGGAAGCTTACCGGGGTCTTGCGGTTCGTCGGTCTTCTCTGAACTATCCATCGCGTGAACTCTGGTGCAGATCGAACTCGTCGTTGGCCTTGTCCAGGAGGAACTCGAACAGTGGGCTTGAATCGACCTTGAAACAATCGATTTCCTCGACGCCGAAATCCGAGTTCGCGCCCTTGCAAAACTCGTTAACGAAAAAGTCGCGATCGCCTTTTGCGTTATACGAATAGCCTTGCACGTCTTTGCCGATGCCGCATTTGGCCAGGATAATCTGGCCGACCGCGCGTCCCAGAACGGCCCCTGCCCAGGTATCGATTGGAAAATGCACGCCGGCAACGGTCCGGTTGACGGCGATGCGTTCCGCCAGCTTGCTGATCAGCGCCTGCCGGCTCTCGAAGTCGGTATAGTGCCGCCGGCGATGTCCGACAAATCCTCGCAGTACCTCTGCCACCGCGAACGCTTCCGTCGAATGTGCGCTCGGGAAACTGCTATGGGCCGGCGTCGGGATCATCGGCATGACCTGAGCGCCGAGGCGGTCTGGCCGGCGACAGGCCAGATGATGCTTCGCGCGCATCGCCACATGCGCGGCCAGCACCTGGGTGGCCGCGATGAGTTCCAGCGTATAGTGGTTAGGCGTGGCTTGCAGCCCGAGTATCATCATGAAGTAGGGCGTCGGGAAACCGAGCTGGCTGAGGATCTCCGCCGTTCGGTCCGGCCGCTGGTCCAGATACGATCGCATGAACAGCAACTGATCCTGGAAGCATTCGAGGCCGGGCCGATGAATGGCTCCGAAGGAATTGCCGCAATAAGTCAGCGTCACGCTCTCCTGGTCGCGGTCTACATCCCAACCGAAGTCTTTCATGAAGTCGGTCAGGTACAGCGACGCTCGAACCCAGTCAGCCCATAGCGCCATGTTGGCCGGTGAGGAAAAGCCGAGTTGCACCGGGCGACCCGGTGGGAAGCCGTTCGCGACGTGGGTGATCGCCTGTTCGGTGATCTGCAGTCCCTGCACCAGCAGCGGGTCGTAAACCGGATCCGCTCCGGCAAAAAGGAAAGAGCCGAGACCGGTGAAGCTGAGATTTCCGGCGCCACCGGCCCCCCCGGCGCCACCAGCACCTCCCGCTCCACCGGCCCCCCCGGCTCCTCCTGCGCCCCCCGCGCCCCCCAACTGGCCCATTTGCAATTCCTCCTGTGTGCCTATGGAATGCCGGCGGCGCGTAACGCAGTTGCGACCCGACGGCCGAATTCCTGTTCACCCGCCGGATGTTCGCGAAGATAGCTTGCGACTGTGAAACTCGGCTGCCGCCGCAGAACCTCTCGGCCGGCCGCCACGGCCTCGCGGTCGCGGCCGAGTTGATGGAGCGCGGTGATTTTCGCCCGAAGCGTGGAGATGTGCCGGTCGTGACGGAGCAGCGAGCGTTCGGCGAGGTCGAGCGCCTCCTGGTAGCGGCCGGCGGCCAACAACGCGGTCGCGCCGAGCGACTCGTAATAATACTGGAAAGGATCGATCGGCGAGAGACACCGCGCCTTCTCCGCAGCCTGGACCGCAGTCGCCGCCTCATCCCGGAACGCATGCAGCGCTCCCTTGAGCAGCCAGGCCAGCGATTCATTGGGATTGCGCCGCAACGCCTCCTCGTATCGCGTATTTGCGATATCCATGCGGCGCAGCAGATTATTGTGGGCGAAGCCGTCAATGGTCAGACAAAAGGCGCTCTCGGGATTGATGTCGAGCGCGCGCGCCGTGCTGTCGATAGCGATCCGCGTGTCCTTCGCAGGATCCGTGCTCCACCTGTTGAACACGCTCAGTATGTGCCATTTGCCAAACCAGGCGTGGGCCTCCGCAGCATTGGGAGCGCGCCTCAAGGCCTCCTCGATCAGTTCGCGCGACCTCGCAAAATCGCGCAGTGCGGGGCGATGCATGAGCCCCACCCCGGCCACCAGAAGTCGATGGTCCTCCAGGTCGGAGAGCTGACGGTCGGACACGTGCAGGATCGCATCGTCGGCAATCGTGCCACCCACCGCGCGCACGATTTCCGAAACTCCTTCTGCGGAGCGGCCGAGAAAGTTGTCGATCGGCCCGGCAAACTGCCGCGTCCACAAGATGCGTCCCGACACCATGTCAATAAAATCGGCGTCGAGCACGATTTCCCCGGCGCCGACGCGAAGCGTACCCACCACGGAATAGTCGACGCCGAGACGCGCACGAATCGTTGCGATGTCCACGGTCTGGTGGTCGAGCGCCCTGCTCGACCAGTGAGAAATTACGGCGGTCAGATTGGACCGCGAGAGCGAGCGGCATACTTCCTCGGCCAGCCAGTCACCGAGAACCGCATGCTCAGGCGATCCGGCGATGGTGCGGAACGGCAAGACCGCAATCAGCGGAAGCATCGACGCGGCCGGCGGTTGCGACGACAGGCTGTAGAGCGAATAGACCTGTTGTGGATTGAGGCGCATCGCGCCGAGCCAACGGTTGAAACCCTCTTCCCGAAGGTTGATTCCTTCCAGCAGCTCCCCGGAACCCGGCCGCCCGATGAAGGAGACCCGCGTAAGGTCGAGCGTGAGGTCGGAATTCGTGCTGCTCAGAACTTCGGCGAAACTGTCGCCCAGGATCTGCTTGATATCGGACAAAGCCCGTCTGAGGCTTTGCCTTCCGGTGTCATAGCATGCCGTCCCCCAAAGCGTATCCTGCAGGAAGGGACGGGTACGGCGCCCGAACGGCGCGGTCGCCAGAAGGGCAAACAGCGCCTTGTGTTTGGCGCCGGTTATCTCAAATCCGCCGAACCGCGTGGACCGCACCACGCAGGCTCCAAATAAGTTGATCTCAATGCGCCGGCTTTCCACCACAACAATCCTGACGGCGAGACAATGTGCAACCTGGCAATATTTCAACCTAACACCGTCTTGGCCGGGCCTCCAAGCGGCCTCACACTTTTTTCACGCCGCCAAGAACGACACCCTGCATTAACCTTCCGGCATGAGCATATCCGGGGGAGACGGTGAACAGCCGGAAAATCGGCAAGGCGACCAGGTCGCTCCGCGCGACCTGATCGATTTTTATCGCCGCTGGCCGGAATTCCGGCTGGTGGTCACGCGTCTGACGGATCGCGCCGATCTCTCCGCTTCGGAGCGGCAAACCATCCAGTGGCTGATCCTGCTCGCCGACCGCATCAGCGAACATGACTTGCATCCCTTGAAGCGCCCGTGAGGGCGGGCCTCGCCTGCCTTGCGCGCCTTGGCCAGCGAAGTCTTGGTGTCTCGATCCCGGTCCGTTCGGCCGGCGAGCGAACTCACGCTTATCTCACGTGACCAAAGCGAATTGTTCGATACTATCGCGTTGGATGTCATCGGCGACGTCTCACGACCGGAATTTTTCACTATCGGAATTTTTTTTACCATCGGAATTTTGGCGCGGGCGAGGAACCGGGAATTACTATTGGCCGGCCGCTCGCGCCGCCGGCGTGCATATCGTCGTGCATCGATGCAGCGGCGGCGTTCTTACGGGAGTGCGCGAGCGGTCAACGAATTGGGGGTAGACATGAAACGTGGTGCGATACGCCGGCTTCGTTGGGGCGGACCGGGTTTGGCGGCAATGCCTTTAAATACGCCGAAAGGCAAAGCAACGTCCGCCAAGGATGCCAAGGGAGCTAGTCACGATCAGTCGTTTTCCACGGATCTGGCGATCGGGTCCCCGGCGGCGATCGCAACCGGCGCCGGGACGGCTCCGGTGCTCGATCCGCCGCCTGCAACGGCCGAGGAAGAAGCCGCCGCGCTGCTCGGGGTTGCCGCCGAAGTCGAAGGCGCGCTGCTGGCGCAGTACCTGTTCGCGGCCGGATCGCTGCGGCAGGCCATCAGCGTTGACGTTCCGGGGTTCGGCCATCCGATCTCGTCGGATGACTGGTACGACGTCATCCGCACTATCGCCAAGCAGGAGATGGGACACCTCATCACGGTGCAGAACCTGTTGCTGAGCCTTGACGCTGCGCCGCATCTCGATCGCGAGAACTTTCCACTTGAGTCGCCGCTGTATCCGTTTCCGTTCAGCCTGCAGCCGGTGCGGCTGGAGACGCTGGCAAAATATGTTTGCGCCGAGGCGCCGCACAAGGTCACCGCGGCCGATCAGGCCGACTTCGATGAAGCAGTTCTGAAGGCGAAAGCGGTTGTCGGCGAGGTGCCGCGCGCAGGCCAGATCTATGAGCGATTGTTCTGGTTGTTCCAGGATGGCGATGCGGCCCAGCAGCCATGGCCCGATCTGCAGAATCCATTCCCGACCTGGCCGGACTGGCATGTCGATCCGGCCAAGATCGGCTTCAATCAGGACCGTCAGGCTGATCCAACGGAGTGGCGCGGCGATGATGCCAACGGGCCGCCGGATACAGCGATCTACGTCGCGCAGGTGAGCGACAAAGCCTCCGCCCGGCAAGCGGTTTACGCCGTGGCGCTGCAAGGTGAGGGTCCGGTTGAAGCTCAGGGCCTGACCCATTTCGACAAGTTCTTGCGGATCTATCGTGAGCAGCGGGCCGTCGACGCGCAAGGCGGCGCACCGGCGTTCGCACGCAACCAGGCCGACGATCCGCGCACCGGTCTGGGCGGGACAGCGACCATCACCGACCCGACGTCCCTGATCTGGGCAAAACTCGCCAACGTCCGCTACCAGATGTTGCTGATGGATATCGCGCTTGCGGTCTCGATCGGTCAGTCCGGCAGCGCACCTGGTACGACCGCCACCCGGAAGAATTTCTACGGGTGGGCCTTTATGGAGATGCTTGGAACGATCAAGCCATTGACCGGAGAGTTGCGGGAGATGCCGCTCGCCAAGGGAGCCGGTTCCAGCGACCCGCGAGCAGGAATTCCCTACGAACTTCCCAATCAGAGCCTGCCGTCGGAGACCGCCGCCCAATTGCAGTATCTGCGAGACCGCATCGCAGAATCGAACCAGATACGGACGCAGATTCGAACGAGTTCAATCCGACCCCGAAGCAGAAAGGTCTGCTCACCTTGATAGGGAGTATCGACACGGCGATGAGCGCAAAGCTCGCTTGAGCAAGCGCTCGTCGAATTCGGATCGCGGACGCTACCGCTTCAACTGAACTTCAATCGACGAGGGAGATTCACATGGCAACGGTCTATAAGATCCATCCTGCAATCGGGATTGCCCGGGTCGGCAATCATCCGGACGCGTTCTTCATCGGTCCGGAAACACCGGGTGCGCCCGGTGTGGAGATCGGCGCCAATGGCGCCGAGACGCCGGTCAAACGCTACAAGGACGGTGGCCGCATCAAGCGGCAGGCGGCGCGCTTTCGCGTCTTCAAGTTCGACCAGGATAATTCGGGCAACCTTCAACTTGTCGGCGAGGTGACGGCCGACGAGGCCAAGATCGAATGGAAGGTCGATCTCTGCAACCGCAAGGGCGCACTCGACCATACACCCGCTCCGGGTCATCCTGGCGCGCCCCGGAACATGGACGTCGCCGACCGCAACACCTTGATCATCCGGAATCCGCAGCCAGTGGTGATTTCAGGCAAGGACCAGCCCGGCAAAAAGTTCGACGGAAAATTTCTCGACAAGCCGGTCTATCTCGGCGAGCTGCGCACCGACGCCAAAGGCCGGCTCCTGGTGCTGGGCGGCCGCGGCAAAAGCGAATCCGTCCCTGCCGGGGCGCCGTTGGATGAGTTCATGAACAACGACCGTTGGCATGACGACGCCTCCGACGGCCCCGTCACGGCCGTGGTGACGTTGCCGGAACAGGAGCCGGTTGCCGTACACCATGCGTCCTGGGTCACAGTCGCGCCGCCGGACTTCGCACCGGCAATCGCGGCGATCGTGACGCTCTACGACGTCGCGTTCCAGGCGGCGATTGATAAGGGAGCGCTGAGCGCGGAGCCGAAGCCCTCATTCCGACGCCACATCAAGCCGCTGGTCGAGCGCGCCGCTAGCCTGCGCTGGGTGCACAATTTCCAAGAGTGGACGTCCATGGCGACGGTCACCATGAAGGATTTGGCCGATCCGGCAGGCGACCCCCAGCTGCGTAGCAAGATCGCCGGCAAACTGAAAAATCCGGGCTTCTCTCGGTTCATCATGCCCGCCTTCATGGATAAGTATCTCAATCAATGGGTCCTTGGCGATTTCATCAGCGACCTCATTGACAGCGATCCCCCCGCGCCCATACCGGACCAGCTCGATCGCGCCGCGCTCGATGCTTGTGTCGGTAACAATTTCTATCCCGGGATCGAGGCGAGCCTCACGCTGCGCGACAAGGATATCTACGCCCGCCCATTCCGCCTCGATCATACCAATCTCGGCAAAGTGTTTCCCGGCTGCCTCTCCGAGATCATGGCGGTGCCATGGCAGGCTGATTTCATCGAGTGCGACCAACAGGATTGGTGGCCGTCGCAACGGCCCGACATTGCGATGATCGACGCCGACGATATTCCCGGCAGCCAGGCCGAATGGGCGGCCCCCATGGCCATTTTCGATCATGAGGAAATGGTCAAACATGCAATGCAGCTGGGTTTTGTCGTGGCCGCTACCGACAACGCCGGAAAGCCGGTCTTCGTCGAACAGGACCGCGACCCGCAATATTCGAGAGCCCAGTTGATGGCGATGGCAAGTAAGAAAAAGGTTCCTACCGCGATCAAGGGCTGAAGCCGCGCCGTGCCGCGCCGGCGCGACTACGATGTGATCGTCATCGGCGGCGGCCCGGCCGGCGCGGCCGCCGCCCTTGCACTCGCACAGAAGGGCGTGGCGGTCGCAATCCTTGCCAAGCCCGGCGGCGAGATTCCGCGGGTCGGCGAAACCGTGCCGCCTGCAATCGTGCGTCCGCTGGCGCGGCTCGGCCTGTGGAACGAATTTCTGGCCGCGCAACACAGCGAAGCGCCGGGCATCGTATCGATCTGGGGCGGTGAGCAGCCTCACGAAAAGGATTTCATTTTCAATCCCTACGGTCCCGGCTGGCATCTCGACCGCGCGCGCTTCGACGCGATGCTGCTCGCGGCCGCGCAGACGGCCGGCGCCGAGATCCTCGATGCTCCGGCCCGGGACTGCGCCCGCGCGTGCGGCAGCAAGTGGAAAGTTGTGATCCAAAACCGCGGCCGCGGCGACACGCTGGCGGCGCACTGGCTGGTCGACGCCACCGGCAGGGCCGCATGGCTGGGACGGCGGCTCGGTGCGAAGCGCCATCGCATGGACCGCCAGGTCGCGCTGGTTCGGTTTGCACCCGTCGCCGGCCTCGGCGAACCGCGGACGATGATCGAGGCCTGCCCGGACGGATGGTGGTATGCCGCGGCCTTGCCGCAAAGCCGCGCGGTGGCGGCGTTCTTCACCGATGCCGACCTGCTGCCGCGCAGCGCACCGGATCGCGCGCGCCTGTGGTCTCGAACGCTGGCGCAAACGCAGCTGATCGCAAAAATCTATCCGGGTTCGAATGTCGAGTCGCCCGTCCATACCGTGGCCGCGTCCAGCGGACGCTCGCTGCCGAGCACAGGACAGAACTGGCTTGCGATCGGAGATGCGAGTCAGTTTTACGATCCTCTGTCCGGGCAAGGCATATCCAAAGCGCTTTCATCGGCGTTGCGCGGCGCTGCAGCTATTTCACTCGACTTGTGCGGCGAACACGCCAACGAAGAATTCACCGATGCCGGCAACCGCGAATACGAACAGTATATTGCGGGCTATCTGGCGCACTATCGTCGCGAGGCGCGATGGCCCCAGAACCTGTTCTGGAAGCGCCGGAGCGTTGCGGCGCAGGAGCGGTTTTGAGGAACGAGGCGAATTCACGCTTATCTCACAGCTCGCAAAAAACAGATTCGGTATTATCGGCTTCGAGTTGGATGTCCCCAGCGCAAATCAAGGATTGTTGTTTGTTGGTTTTGGTTGTGTTTAACTCACGAAGTTGTGAAGTGGAGGCTCGATGTCGGACCACGAAACCAATTCCTCCGAGGGCTGTTCGGACGCGACAGCGGGCGGCGAGGATAGCCTCGACCTGCCCGGCGGCATGTTCCGCTCGGGATCGCAGAAGAAGCAAATTACCGCGGTGATGCAGCGCCGCATTCAGGGCGCAGTGAACGTCGACCTGGAATACACCGAGGTCGGGGAGAATGCCCTGTTCGAGGGCGACATCGTGCTGGCAACGGCCGCTGACGCCCGCGCCGCAGCCTTGGGCGCGGAGTCCAAGAGTATCGGGATCATCGGCGCGCAGTACCGGTGGCAGGACGGCACGGTTGCCTACGTCGCCGAGGAGGCATTGCGCCCGAAGGTCAAGGCGGCGATCGAACATTGGCAAAGCCGCACGCCATTCAAGTTCGTTCCGCGCACCAACGAGGTTGATTTCATTTCCTTTGAACGGCGCGACGGCTGCTGGTCGCGCGTCGGCCGGCAAGGCGGCAAACAAGTGATTTCGCTTGGGCCCGGTTGCGGGCTCGGTTCCGCTATCCACGAGATCGGCCACGCAATCGGGTTGTGGCACGAGCAGAGCCGGTCCGACCGCGACGATTTCATCGAGATTATATGGGACAACATTGACGATCAGTTCGCGCATAATTTCGACAAGCATATCCAGGACGGGCAGGATTTCGGCGCCTACGATCACGGCTCGATCATGCACTATCCGGAAAACGCATTCAGCAAGAACCAGCAACCCACGATCCGGGCCAAAAACGGGACGCCGATCGGGCAGAGAAACGGTCTGAGCGACGGAGACGTTGCCGGGCTCAAGCTGATGTATCCCGATCTACCTTGGGCGTAAGGTCGGGCGAGCAATCGAGGGGGGTGGACGCGCTGTGTGAATACACCGGCTCCGCTATCACGGGCCGCATTCTGGTGCCTGCTTCGGTGTCGGAATTCCATGGTGCGTGCGCGCATGTCTGGCTTGAGGACGTGAGTTATGCTGATCGGAAAGCCGTGGTGGTCGGAGAGGTCGCGTTAGCAAATGTCGATCATGTGCCGCAGCCGGACCGCGCCGCCACCGAACTGGCATTCTCGATCGAAGCGCACATGCCCATCGACCCTGCCCATGATTATGCCGTGCGGGTCTGGATCGATCGCGACAGTGACGGACGTGCCGCCTCGGGGGACCTGTGGAGCGATCAGAGCCATCGCGTCCTGACCAGGAGCTTCGGTTCGGAGGTTACGATTACACTGACTCAAAGATGAGAGCACCACCTCAATTCGGGGGCACCCCTTGGCCAAGAACGACCGGCACTACGCCATCGCGATCGGGATCGACACTTACCCGAGCTTGCGCCGGCTGACGGCGTCAGTGCGTGACGCCACTGCATTCTGCGAGTGGCTCCTCTCGGCTGACGGCGGAAACCTGCCCGAGCAGAACCTCAAATTTATCCCGTCACTGCCCAAGATGCCCGGCGATCGTTTCGACGCGCGGCCGATCCGCCTCGAGATCGATCGCGCCCTGCGCGATTTCGGCGTCGAGCAGAACAGGCGCCTTGGCGACCGGCTGTACTTCTATTTCGCCGGACACGGATTCGGTCCGAGTTTCGACAATGTCGGCATGCTGATGGCCAATGCCGCCATGGGCGCCCTGACCGAGAACATCGGACTGCGTCCGTTTCGCGACTATTTTTATGAGACGAAGCGGTTCGATGAGGTCGTGTTCCTGCTCGATTGTTGCCGCGACCGCGAGTTCAAGGACGACACGATGCCACCCGGCTTCGACAAAAAACTGGTGGCGCAGGACGGCAAGCCTGTGGTCGACTTCGTCGTCATGGCCAGCAGCTATGGCGAAAAAGCCTTTGCACCGGTGGAGAGGGAGACCAACGAGCGGCGCGGCCTTCTCACCAAGGCTTTGCTCGAGGGGCTTCGTGGTGCGCCGCGCGCCGTCGACGCCGAGGGACGGATCACTGCGACGAGCCTGAGCCAATATCTTAAGGAGCGAGTACCGGCGCTGGCGAAGATTGAAAAGTTGGTCCAGGATGCTGAGTGTCCGCCGCCGACGGCGGAGATCGTCTTCCGCACGCTGGACCCGGCGACCCTCAAGCGCGTGCGCGTACACATCGTGGTGCCAGCGGAAGTTGGCGGCGAGTTCGTTTTGCGCGACGGCGGCCGGCGCGAAGTTGGCCGCCGCAATGCCGAACAGGCCCGCGCCGACAACCCTTGGACGGAAGACCTGCTCGTCAATAGCCGCTATGAGCTCGAACATGTCGACAGTGACATCGCCGTGATCATCGATCCAGCAAAGGCGAAGGAAGAGCCCTATGTCTTCACTTTCCCCCGACCATGAAACTCCTGGCACGCTGGTGGTCGAGCTGCCCCATTGGGCGGCGAACGTTCGTATCTCGGACAACCTGTACCGTCCGGTGACGGCCATCGGCGCGCCAAAGGAACTCGCCGATGCGCCCGGACGCTATGAGATCGAAACCGAGCTGGCGCCCGGCGTTTATCAGGTCCAGGTCGCGCTTTGGGGACAGGACCAGAGCGACTGGGCGTCGGTCCGGCCCGGCAAGACGACGCGAATTGCCGCCGACCATTGGGATCAATTGAAAGCCGCGCCCACCGCGCCGCTGGAGGATTGGAAATCGGACCGCGCCGCGCATATCGAACCTGCCGAGACGTGGAGCCGACAGTCGACCTGGGCCGCGGCACCGGGCGGCACCGCGCGCCTGTTTGTGTTCGTAAGATCGCTGGATTCGACGATTAATCCGCGCTTCGCCGAGGGGCTTTCGCTGCTTCGCGATGACGAGACCGTGCTCGTCGACCTGTTGACTGCTGCCAAATGCGATCAGCAGGCGGGTTGGATGGCGTTCAATGCGGACCTGCCGCCCGGATACTATATCGTGCGCCGCTCTCGCCCGGGTGTTCGGGTGCGGCACCAGCCGATCTTTCTGTCCGCTGGCTGGGAGACTCAGCTGTTCATGACCTCTCGTAGGAAGCCTTCGCTTCGCACCATGGTCGTGAGCATGGCGCCGTTCGGGCAAGGTTTCCGTCACGATGACCAAATCACCGCGGCCACGGAAGCGGTTCTGCATGCGCTTTACCACGAGGATGAAATCGACGGCGTGGTTCAGAGCAGCAGGCTGAGCCAACTCTTGCACGGCAAATACAAGAATCCCTGGCTCGGGATTCTTGCCTGCTATGCCCTTTCGGCCTGGCAGCGGTCACAGCGTTTCCAGAGTTCGGACGAAAGCGACGGGCAAGGCCTGGCTCGGGCGGGCTTTCGCGAGGACGTCCTCACATTTTTGCAGCAAACCATCGGAGACCATCCGGATGTCCGCGCGCTCTGCTTGCGTGACAATGAGGAGCCTGAAGCGCCGTTTCCCCATCCGCCGCTCATGATAGCGGGGCTGCTCCGCGTGAAGCGGAACGCGATGAAATTCGCTAAAACGGTATCGGTCGGCAGCCTGACCGACCGGGTCTTGAAGCACGTCATCACCAACGCCCCGTGGACGGCGTGGCGCAATCTGGAGGCGGGCGCAGCCGGCGCGAGCCCCGCCGCCCCAACGCCGGGTGCTTCGATGGTCGTTGTGCCGGCGCTCGCGACAGCCCTGCCGCCGAGCGCCCCTGTCTTTCGGCCCGTGAACCTCGGCGCAGCCGGCCCAAGAGGCATTATAGCACCGATCCAGCCGGCGGATTTTTTCCGCGATGCGGCCCTGATCAGGGCCGCCTACGACCTCACGCCGGGCAGCGATCTGAATAGCCTCCCCGACCGCGTGACACTCGCGTATGATTCGATCCTGTCGGGAGCCAAACCCCTCGACCTCAGTCAGGCCACGGGTATGCCGCTCGCGCGCGTCGAGGACGGACTGGAACGACTACGCAGCGAAGCGACTACAGCCGGTACGCCGCCAGCCGCGGTGGCCACTCAACGTATGATCGCGGCGAGCGCGCTGAAAGAGGCGATCGGCGGCACGCAGCAGAATACTGCCGCTGCGGCGGATGCGGCTGCCGGCGCGGCGTCCGACACACCGGCCGTCAACGCGACCGAGCTGGCAGGCCACGCGCTGACGATCGAGGAATCCGTCGCTCGCCTTCAGGCCGAGGCGAGCAGGCTGTCGGAATCGCTGTCCGACACCAAGCAGCCGAGAAAGGTGGGACAACAGACCGAGAAGCTGGCGACACGCTTGTTGAAATCCGCTGAGAAACTGCTCGCTCACGCCGACTTCGTATCCATCACCGATCCGGACGGGAAGTTGCTCTACGGCAATGGAGCATTTTCGCAGCTCATGTCTCACCTCAGCAGCAACAACAAGCGGCGCGGCGCCAAGCGGGGTTGGGAAAAGGTGATTGCCGCCCGGCCGCTCGGCGTCAGCAAGCTGAAGACGCTTGCCCCGGACACCAAGCGCTCTTGGAATCTGCAGCGTACGGCCCTTGCGGACGAAGCGGATGACAGCACGCAGGCCTATGTCAACATTCTGCGTCCGGAGGCTAAACGCCCGCTAGCGTCGGACGCAATGGCTCAGATCGAACCGCTTCTGAACGAGATCACGCTGCACTCGTCCTTCGTCGCGTATGGCTCCGAAGAACGGCGCCGCAAGTCGCTGGAGGCGCTGGACCAACTGAGCAAGAATCTTGAGACACTCGCCAGTGGCGTCAGCGCTCCCGGCAAAAACGACGCGGTGGGTTGAACCGGTTGCGCCGGGATTCGTCAGTCTTGAGCGCATGAACTGTGAAGGAAAGGCAAGAAGTATGGCCGTCGTGCGTGAACGCCAATATTTTCCGACCCGCAACTACCCGTATCGCTCGGCAGTTGCGGAGGCCGACGCAGCGCCGCAAGCCAACCTTGCCGCGAACACCATGCACGCCTTCGTGCTCGGACTGGACCAGATGCCGCGACCAATGGCGGCGGAGGAAGTCGGCACCATGCTGCGCGACCCGTTCGCGGGGCTGCTGCTCAAGTCCGGCACGTTCCCGCTCACGTTGCGCGCGTTGCTCGCCGCGCTCGATGCGATGAATGGGGAGCCGGGCGGACTGCCCGAGCAGCACTCGTTCCTGGTCGCCGATGGCGGGCAAATCCCCTGGTCTGAAGCGACCGCTCAACTGGCGCGCCAGTTCCGGTTCGCTGTCGTGCGGGCACGCGCCGGGCAGGTGCAGATCATGGTCAGCGCGAGCTCGGTCCCCGATTCTTCCTCTCAGTTCCTTCAGGTGATCGCTTGGGACCCGGCCAATTTGGCCTACAATTTTTACGAACGGCGCGGCGGCACCTGGATCTGGGCCGGCAACTCCCACCATGCCCTGCAGCCTGCGACACGCGGTCAAGGACCATTCGACAGCCACGTCAATGGATCGATGGTCATGAAGGAACTGCGGGTGCCATGGAATAACTGGCACAGCATGGCAGCGTCGATAACCGACGCCACCTTGGCGCCGGACGACCCGCTGCGTACCGAGCCCATCTTCGTTAACCGTGAAAGCGCACATTTTCTCGAACAGGACGTCGTCCGCGAAGGCATCGCGCGCTGGAACAAGGCGCGGATGGCCGGAGCCAAATCCGGGGACGGCACGTTGCGAGACGTCCCGTTCTTCCTGCGACAGCTGCTGGAAAGCACCACTGTGAACCTCGTGAGTGCTGCCAAGCAAAGTGCCCTGGTGCGCGACGAAGAGCGCCTTAGCCTTCCGACCACGTTCTTTCTCAACAGCGATGCTTTCATCGATGAGATCGGGCTCGAGCCCGGCATCGCACCCGTGACTGTGTCCGGCGCATTCTATCGGACCAGCCTGACGCGTTACGGCTTCGCCCTGACCGATGGTCAAGGTTACCGGCAGCCTGGTGATACGTATTTTGCCTTTCTGGTGCCGGAGCCGGCGTTCGAGGACATCAATGTTCTCTCACTGCTGCTGCGTGAGCGGATCGTCAGCCAGCGCTTCGTCGCCTGCCTGTTGATGATCGACTTTCAAAATCCGATCTTCTCGCCGCGGCGGCAGGCGCTGATGAACCATGTTCCGGCGGTCTGTCAGCTGGCGCCGTCCACAGTCGGCGGACCCGTCAGCAATCTGGAGGCGCTGTTCGTCAAATCGGCGGAAGGTGCGGCGGCGGGCGATCCGGCGGACGGCGCCGCGACGGCGTTTCTGCAGAACTGGCGCGTTCCGGATGATCAATGGCGTAGTGTGTTCGCGCGCCGGATCGAGGCCTATTTCGCAGCGCTCGCCGCTCAAGGAGCGACGGAGAGCGGCTTCGATGGCTGGGTGCGGCTGGCCGAGTCCCGGCGGCGCGAATTCTCCCGCCGCCCGCTCGCCGAATTCCGCCTGACGTTGCCGGTCACGAACATTCCGCTGGACGCGCCGGTTCTTGAGATGCGTGAGGATGGAACCGTCGCGGAATTGCACTGAAATCGAAATATACGAGCATTTCACACAGGAGAGAAATAAATGCCACTTCTACAAAAATTTGATCCCCCCGGTTTTCTCGATGATTTCACCGACGAGCAGCGCCGCGCCTGGAGTAATTTCATCAGCGATGCCTTCGATGATGCCGTGCGGGGCAATCCCGACGAATTCGAATTCGACGGCCCCCGCGAGCAGTTCTACAATCCAACCAAAGTCGAGACCGCCGCCGACGCGCAGAGGCTTGACATCTCGTGGGTCGCCTTTCCCCGCAACGTCACCCTCGGCTCGGTCGGCGACCGGCAGCGCTGGCGCCGGGCCGACGCAAGCCGGGACGTCCAGGACGAATATTGCGAGTGGAGCATCGAACGGGACTCCCAGAGCGACAAGATCACGCGAGTAACGTTCACCTGCGAAGGCCCGGAATACTGGAGCTTTCTCGCCGAAACGGCGCCGGCCAAGGCGCTCGCGCTGTATCAGCAATTTATCAGCCCACAGGTCAAACGCGAAGATCTCTTTCTCGCGAACGGGCGCTACAACGCCCGCAACAAGTGGAACGCGAGCACTACCAGCGGCGCCATGCACCTCATTCAGATCAACAACTCGCTCGGCGCCGAGATCGAGCTTGCGGGCGGTTCGAGCGTTGTGCGCGAGATCGATGGCCGGTTGCTGACGAGCGAAGCGGAGCTGATCGCATGCGGTCGGTACGGCGGCGAAGAGCGTCACAGCGATCCGCACATCGGCGGGCAGGTTAACAGCCTGACGCGGCAGAAAGCAGATGTCACGCTCGACAACCCGGTCGGGCTCTACTTTGCAGGCCTGTCGACCGCCGGATGGGCGACGCCGGATGGATCGGATCCGATGTCGTACTGGCGCTATCTGCGCGGCACAGCGGAAAAGCCCGTCCGCGCCGTGTATGAAGTACCGCAGGACAAAGGTTTTGTGGTTGGCGACATCACGATCCAGGGGCGCGCGATCGAGTTCGCGGCACAGATCGTGGACTTCATCAACATCAAGCTTATCGGGGTCGCGACCCGCTTTGGCCAGAGCAAGGTGAAGCCGATGCAGGGATGCCGTCGCCGGCAGCAGGTTTCGGGCGACCTTCCTGCCCTCAGGGAGCTTTCAGTCCGAGATGTTGTCGACCGGCCGTTGCGCGTCGGCCGCTAGGGACAGCAGGAAAGGAAAGGCAATGACGACACCGCTGGAAGCCGTGAAGTGGATTCACGGGGCGCCTGACTGCGCGCAGAGCACCGACCCGCTGATCCAGGTGCATGCGTTCGACGACGACAGCTTCATCCTGCGAATAAGCAAGTGTTACAGCTACGAGGGCAACTTCACCTACCTGCTGTTCGGCGACAACAAGGCCATCATTTTCGACACCGGCGGGCCACCCAACCCGCCGACGCCGCAGAACATCGGCAAGGTGCTGCCGATTCGCCAGACCGTCGACGGCATCGTCGACGGCTGGCTGAAGAAACGCGGCCTCGAAGCCATCGACCTGGTGGTGGCGCACACCCACGGCCACGACGACCACAGCCATTGGGACCGCGAGTTCGACAACCGTCCGCGCACCACCATCGTCAGGCCTTCGCTGCAATCTGTAAAAACCTTTTTCGGGCTGCCCAACTGGCCGAACGGCGAGGCGACGCTGCAGCTCGGGAGCCGCGAGTTGACCATCCTTCCCCTCCCGGGCCACCAGGAGTCGCACATCGCCGTCTATGACCCGCGCAACAAGTGGCTGCTGACGGGCGACACCCTGTATGCGGGCAAGCTGACGATCGAGATATGGTCTGACTATCGCGATAGCGCCACCCGCCTCGCCAAGTTCGCCAACGCGCACGAAATCATCCATGTGCTCGGCAATCACATCGAAATGAAAAATCTGCCCGGCCAGCTCTATAAGATCGGCACGACCTTCCAGCCGGACGAGCATGTACTGCCGCTGACCGCGGCGCATATCGAGGAGTTTCACAACGCCTGCGAAGCCATGGCTGACGATCCCCATGTCGATGTGCACGACGACTTCATCATCGATAACCCGTAGGAATGACGATGCCGCACGAACACGACCATGGCGCCTCTTCCCCGCAGGCGCATCCGCACGGTGAACATCCAGCCGTCCATGGCATGCTGATCGTCGGCGAGATACGGGTGCTGATGTCTCACCTGCCGATGTTTCACTCGCCGCACGACTATCAAATGCTGCTGGAGACCACCTTGTCAGCGCCGGGGTCGGATCCGTTCAAGACCTATCTCAAGGACCGCAAGGCCTCGATGGAGAAGGTCTACACCTGGGTGCCCAAGCCCTTTCAGCTTTCGGTTCTGGCCGCCAATCCGCCGGCTCCGCTGACGATGATGGGCAGCATCTTCCGCGGTCATTTCGAACGCGGCGGCGTCGCCATCACCGCGGACGACGTCGAGGCCAAAGTCACGCGTGTGCTTTACGCGCGCCGCCTCACCCCCGAAACCCCGCCGCCCGCCGATCTTCGCTATCTCATATTCGGCAGTCCCGCGGAGGCCTTCGTGGCGCATCGGATCGCTCGCGCGCCGGACTTCGACCAGATAATGGCAGCGAAATTCACGACTCCTGCGCCGGACTGGCTCAAGGCATGGGATGGCGCGGCGATCGAGCTAGGGGTCGCGGGCACGGGCCATTCGCCCGGCGTGCCGTTGCAGCAAGGCGCCGAGGTCCAGGTGACGCGGCTGGACAATCAGGCGGCGGAGACCTTCACGCTCTCCCTGCCCACGGAATTTTATCTCGAGACCGGCGACCTTGCGAACTGACGCGAAAGACAGGAGACGGCACCGATGGCAGACCTTTCGGCGGTACAGCGGCCGATCTCGACGCTGCCGATCGCGGCGAAGATCAGCGTTCCAGGCAGCCCTGACTGGGTAGGCATTGGGGCGGATTCCGTATGGATTTCCAACGCCCGCGCCGACAGCCTGGCGCGGATCAACCCGGCCACGAACAAGATCGCGAAGACCGTTGCCGTGAGCCGCCGGCCGTGCTCGGGCATCGCTCTCGGGTTCGGCGCCGTCTGGTCGCCCAGTTGCAAGGACAATCGCATCGATCGGGTCAGCCTGCAGTCCAATACGATCGAGGCCCAGGTGCCGACCCCGATCGGCGACAGCGAGGGAGGCATCGCGGCGGGGGCCGGGGCTGTCTGGCTGGTTGCCGACCGCCAGGGCAAGCTGGTGCGGATCGACAGCGCGCTCAACAAGATCGACGGCCATGTACAACTCGCCAGCGGCTCCTTCGTGCCTGTCGCCGGCGCAGGAGCCGTCTGGGTTTCATCAACAGAGCACAACCTGGTTTCCCGGATCGAGCCGACGCAACCCGCGATCGCCGCCACCATCCCCGTGGGCCCGTCACCGCGGTTCATGGCCTGCACCGCCACCGATGTCTGGGTGCTCAATCAGGGCGATGGCACGGTTTCACGTATCGACGCCGCGACCAACAAGGTCGTCGCGACCATCGATGCCGGAGTTCCCGGCAAAGGCGGTGACATAGCGGTTGGCGAGGGATTCGTATGGGTCACCATGATCGACATCCCGCTGACCCAGATTGACCCCGCCACCAACAAGGTGGTCGCCCAGTATGTCGGCAAGGGCGGCGACGCGCTCAGGGTCGGGCACGGTGCGGTCTGGATGTGCAGCTTCTTCCTCGAAGAAGTCTGGCGCGTGCCGCTGCCGCTCTGAAGACCGTCGGCACCTTTCGATCGGGCGGCTGCCATCCCATATTGGGCAGATCAACGCATCGTCGAAGGGCCGCCGGTTTGTCCGAGCAACTTGCTTTTTTTGCACCATCATCCCTCGAACCCGAGGGACTTCGTTACGCTCCCGAATTCGTGTCATCCGAGACCGAAAGGGAGCTGATCGCGCGAGTCGCGGCGCTGCCGCTGCAGCCGTTTCAGTTCGGCCAATACGAGGGCAAGCGGCGGGTTGCGTCGTTCGGGTTCCGCTACGACTACAGCTTGCGGCGCTTGCAGGACGCCGATCCGATTCCGGCGTGGCTGCGGCCGGCCATCAACGCGGTCGAGGCGTTCGGCGGCCCGGGCACCCGGATCGGCCAGGTGCTTTGCACCGAATACGACACAGGCGTCGGCATCGGCTGGCACCGCGATAAACCGCATTTCGACCGTGTGTTCGGACTGTCGCTGGGGTCCGCCTGCAAGTTCCGGTTTCGCAGGACGGCGGCAGAGAAGTGGCGGCGTTTTACGCTGAGTGCCGAGCCGCGGTCGCTCTACATGATGTCCGGCCCCTCGCGGCAAGTGTGGGAACACAGCATCCCCGCGGTGCAGGCGCCGCGGTATTCGATCACGTTCCGGACCATGGCTGAACGGAACTCCTGACCTTCAGACGAATCGCCTGATAGACTTCTAGCGATCAAGAAATTTCGGAATCGAATGGCAAGACGCACCGGCAGTGCCGATCTTCCTCTCCATGGCGGGCGCGTGCCGCCTTGGCTGGCGACGCGCATGTCGTCGCTCGGCGCCATCATCACCCAGGCGATCGTGTACCATTACGGCCGCGACGAATTCCTGCAGCGGCTGTCGCATCCGTTCTGGTTCCAGTCGTTTGGCGCCGTGATGGGAATGGACTGGCACTCCTCCGGCATCACCACCAGCGTGATTGGCGCGCTGAAGCGCGGCCTGAAGCCGCTCGAGAGCGAGCTCGGCATCCATGTCTGTGGCGGCCGTGGCCAGCACTCGCGCAAGACGCCCGACGAATTGCGCCTGCTCGGTGAGCGCATCGGTTTCGATGGCGCGAAGCTGACCCGCGCCAGCCGGCTGGTTGCCAAGGTCGACAGCGCCGCCGTTCAGGACGGATTCGATCTCTATCTGCACGGCTTCTTTGTCACCGATGATGGCAAATGGACCGTCGTGCAGCAGGGCATGAACGGCGACAAGAAACAGGCGCGCCGCTACCACTGGCATTCGGAGAATTTTACAAGTTTCGTCGACGAGCCGCACAGCGCCATCGACGGGCCGGCGCAGGGCGAGATCGTCAACCTCACCGACAAGCGGGCCGGCATTTCACGCACCGCGCAACTTGAGCTGCTGACCGGGTTCGGTCCTGATCGCATCGTCTGCGAGCTTGCCGCTCTGACCGGGCAAACCCCGGCGCAGGGCATGCTGCCGCATCTGGTCATGCCTGCGCATCACGACGTGCGATCGAGCGACGTGTTTTCCAGGCGCCTGCTTGGCACGCTGGCCGCAGCGGCCGAGCGCGGCCCGGTGGATTTTCCGGAATTGCTGCTCACCCCGGGCGTCGGCGCGCGCACGGTGCGCTCGCTTGCGATGGTGGCGGAGGTCGTCCACGGCGCGCCCTATCGCTTCGGCGACCCGGCGCGCTTCTCGCTGGCGCATGGCGGCAAGGACCGGCATCCCTACCCGGTCCCGATCAAGGTCTACGACGAGACCATTCGCGTCCTGAAATCCGCCGTCCAGAACGCGAAGCTTGGACGCGATGAAGCGATGGGCGCGCTGAAACGTCTCGACGACCAGGCGCGCCGGCTCGAGCGAGCCGCCGACGGGCCATCGCTGCAATCCTTCATCGCCGCCGAACGCGCCGCATCGCCGGCGCTGGACGGCCGTTCGGTGTTCGGATGGGAGCGCGACCTGGCCATGCCGGAAAAATCCACTATCCCGCGCGGCCGGCGCTAACCTCGTGGCCGCGTCGAGCGCCGGAATCCTGATGTACCGGGGCAGCGGGCCCTCTTTCGAGGTGTTGCTCGTCCATCCCGGCGGCCCGTTCTGGCGCAACAAGGATGACGGGGCCTGGTCGATCCCGAAGGGCGAAATCGGCGCCGGTGAAAATCCCGAACAGGTCGCGCGGCGGGAATTCATCGAAGAGCTCGGCAGCGCTCCGGCCGGACCGCTGCGGCCGCTCGGCGAGATACGCCAGCGCGGCGGCAAGCGCGTTCACGCCTTCGCTGTGGAAGGCGACCTGGATATCCGGACCATGCAGAGCAACACGTTCGAAATGGAATGGCCTCCGAAAAGCGGACGGCTTCGTACGTTCCCGGAGGTAGATCGCGCCGAGTGGTTCTCGCTACCGGTTGCTCGCGCAAAAATCCTCGAGAGCCAGCTCCCCCTGCTTGATCGTCTGGAACAACTTGCAGCCGATTCGGGGTGATATATTGTAAATATACACTTGGGATGAATGTGCGCTGAGCCGGCTGACGCTTGCCGGTATGGGGAAACAGTTGACAAAAACGCCAGTAAACCGCCGCTCGCGGGGGACCGGGACCGAGGATGGCACGCTGACCGATCGCGCCTACCGCGAACTTGAAGAGATGATCGTTACGCTGCAACTCTCGCCTGGAACGGTGTTGTCGGAACAGGCGCTTGCGGTTCGCCTGAAGATCGGCCGCACCCCGATCCGGGAAGCGCTGCAACGCCTCGCAAGGGACGGCCTGGTCGTGATCATGCCGAGGCGCGGCATCATGGTCTCCGAGATCAATTTGAGGCTGCAGCTGCGGCTGCTCGAGGTCCGGCGCGAGTTGGAGCGCCTGATGGCGAGCTTGGCGGCCGAGCGCGCCACGTCAGACGAACGCCGCGAATTCGCCGAAGTGGCGCAAGCCATGCTGGCGGCGGCCGCCAAGGCCGATGACATCGCCTTCATGCGCCTCGACCAGCGCTTCAATATCCTGATCGCGACGGCGGCGCGCAACGAGTTCGCCCGGCGATCCATGGGATTGATGAACGCGCTGTCGCGCCGGTTCTGGTATCAGCATTACCAGGAAGTCGCGGACCTTCCGCTCGCCGCCAAGCTGCACGCCGCGGTCGCGAACGCAGTTGCACAGAAAAAGGTCAAGGCAGCGGCGACCGCATCGGACCAGCTGATCGATTACATCGAGGATTTTGCGCGCAAGACGCTGGACACCTGACCAAGAGGACTGGTCACCTCTCCCCGCAGGGGAGAGGTCGGATCGCATCGCCAGATGCGATCCGGGTGAGGGGAGCTTCCGCGAGTCCAAACGCCTGAAGAGACCCCTCACCCGAAGCCTGCGCTGCGCTCCGGCTTCGACCTCTCCCCTGCGGGGAGAGGTGAGGAGCCGCTTCAACCCTGATTTCATCATGCTAATCGAACGTAATGACGCTGCGAATGGTTTCGCCCCGCTTCAGTGCCGCAAAACCATCGTTGATTTCGTCAAGCGCGATGCGGCGGGAGATCAACTCGTCGAGCAGCAGCGAACCGTCGAGATAGGCGCGCGCCAGCAACGGAAAATCCCGCCGCGGGCGCGCGTTTCCATAGCTGACACGGCGGATGCGTTTTTCCTGCATCAGCGACCCCCAGCGAAACGCCACATCCGCGTTGACGTCGATCTTGCCGAGCCAGATCAGTTGACCGCCGGGCCGCACCGCCTCGGAGGTCATCCGAAAAGCGGACGCGCTGCCGGCCGCCTCGATGACGAGGTCGACGCCGCGGCCGCCGGTTTCGCGTTTTCCGATGGCGACCGCGTCGTCCTTCGAGGCATCCACGCCATGGGTTGCACCCATTTTCGCCGCGAGCACCAGTTTCGCCGGGTCGATGTCGACCGCGATAATCGCGCCGGCGCCGGCCAGCCGCGCGCCCTGCACGGCAGCTAAGCCCACCGCGCCGCAGCCGATCACCATCACGCACTCGCCATGCGCGATCGCGCCGAGATTGAGCGCTGCGCCAACGCCGGTCATGACCCCGCAGCCGATCAGGCAGGCGCGGTCGAACGGGATCTCCTTCGGAACGGCAATCGCCTGTTGATCCGACACGATGCAATATTCGCCGAACGCCCCTAGGAACATCAGTTGCTGCAACTGCCGGCCGTCGGCCAGCCTGGCGCGGCTTTCGCCGTCGAACGACACGCCCTTCGGCCCTTCGCAAAGATACTGCTCGCACAGGATCGGCGCGTCGCGGTCGCAATAAAAGCAATGCCCGCAATGCGGATTCCAGGACAGCACCACGTGGTCGCCGATCTTCACGCCGCGCGCGGCCGAGCCAATCCGTTCGACCACCCCCGCCGCCTCGTGTCCGAGCACGATCGGCATGGGGTAGCGCAGCGCGCCCTCGATCACTTCAAGATCGGTGTGGCAAAGTCCGGCGGCGCGGATTCGAACCAACACGTCGGCAGGCTTCAATTCCGTGGCCGCGATGGTTTCGATCGACATCGGCGTTTGCGCGCCATGCAGCACCGCGGCACGATATCGCAACGTCATCAGGCTGCCTTGCCAAGCGCTGCCAGCGCCTCATCGAGGTCAGCCGACGTCATCTCCCATTCATTGCCGAAATTGGCGACCACCGCCTGCATGAAAGGCTCCACCGCAGCCTTGGCCTTAGCCTTGTCGCCGAGGTGATCGACCAGCAGGGCCAGCGCGAGCTGGCGCGGCTCCGGACCCTCATAACTCCACTCAAAACCGTTCTTGGTGAACTCCATCACGTTCATGCATGGATCGAGCGGCGCGCCATCGACGGTCACCTTTACGCCGTCGATGGTCCGGTCTCCCATATAGTGCTTCATGCTGCTCTCCCCGGGTTGGTCGTCACGAGGCGACTTCGATCTGGCCTGCGATCACGCGCATGACGTCGCGGTCCCGGTACGCCTGCGCCAGCGTGCCTGAGAACATCACCTCGCCGCGCTCCAGGACATAGATGCGGTCGACGTAGTCGGGAATGTGATGAACGTTGGATTCCGCGATCAGAACCCCCTTGCCCATCGCACGGATCGAAGCGACGCCCTCCGCGATCAGGGGAATGATTGCCGGGGAAAGACCCTCGAACGGCTCGTCGAGCAGCAACAGTTTGGGATCGAGCGTCAGTGCCCGGGCGATCGAGACCATCTTGCGTTCGCCGCCGGAAAGCTGCCCGCCGCCGCGCGCGAGATATTGGCGCAGCTTGGGAAACACTGCATAGGCTTCTTCGATGCGAACGCCGGCCGGGCGACCGGAGGGCCGTGTCCAGGTCGAAAGCTCGATATTCTCGGCCACCGTCAGATCCGCATAGACTTCGGACTCCTCGGGCGAAAACCCGATGCCGCGCTGCGCGATCTGCCAGGTCGGCAGTCTGGTCAGGTCGGCGCCCTCGAAATCGATGCCGCCGGACTGCGCGCGGCGATATCCCATGATGCTGCGAAACGTCGTGGTCTTGCCGGCGCCGTTGCGTCCGACCAGACATACGAGTTCGCCCGCGGCCACCGACAGGTTGATGCCGCCCAGGATGCGGCTGCCGTCGATATCGACTTTCAGGTTCGACAGATTCAACATCAGGGCAGCTTCCTGTGAGCTTGCGGGCGCGTTCCCACCACGGCGGCAATCATGGCCGGATCGGCGAAGAACGCGTCCGGCGCCATGTCGGCCATCACGGTGCCTTCCTGCAATGCGACAATGCGATGCGAATACCGCTCGACGAGGTCCATGTCGTGTTCGACCTGGACGATGCCGCGTACGCCCGCGGCCTTCGCCGCTGCAACAAGCACCTCCATGATCGCGTGCTTCTCGCCGGTCGAGACGCCGCTGGTCGGCTCGTCCAGCAGGATCACCGACGGATTGAGCGCAAATGCGCTGGCGATATCCAGCAGTTTCTTCTCGCCCTGCGACAGCGTCGAAGCCAGGGTTTCGAGCCGGGCGCGCAGCCCCAGAACTTCCGCGACGCGCTCGGC
>NZ_DASYMN010000251.1:0-29206 GCF_036009065.1 Bradyrhizobium sp.
CATGGGGAAAAACCGACATCCATGATCCGACAAGCGAGTTGCACCGCAGGTTTGAAATCGGCGTCACTTCAGCGGGACGCTTTCATTCCGTCGATCCCGGCAAACTCACGATGGCTCCCTATTTCGCGGATGTTTGCGCAGGTCGCATCCTGCAGGACATCGTTCGATGAGCGGCCCGCTCGTGAGCATCGGCGTGCCCGTCTATCAGGGGCAGGACGACCTTTCGACCACGTTGGAGTGTCTGCGGACGCAGACCTATTCCAGTCTCGACATTTTGATCTCAGTGGATGCCGCGGATCAGATCAGCGCGCAGGCGTGCGAACCGTTTCTGCGTGGCGACCCGCGCTTCCGCATGCAGATTCAGCCGTCGCGTCTGGGGTGGGCGGGAAATACCGACTGGACCATGCGCGAACGCCGCGGCGCTTTCTACATTTTTCAACAGCATGACGATCAGGTGTCGCCCACCTATGTCGCCGACCTGGTCGAGGCCGCCTTGCGCCATCCTGACGCCGCGATCTGCTATGCGGAAGTACAATCCAGCGGTGTTACCAGCCAGATCATGCGTGGGGTTCCTTTGCTCGGCGATCCCGTGGCGCGCGTTCTGACGTGCCTGAAGTTCATGGACCATGCGGCATTTCGGGGTTTGATACGCAGCACGGCGCTGGCCCGCACATCGGGCTTGTTGCTGAGCGATTTCGATCCGTTCGACAGCTACGGCACGGAGATGCGGTTCCTGATGGAGCTGGCGCTGCTCGGCGAATTCCGTTTTGTGCCGGGCCCTATCTACTACAAGCGCCTGCATGGCGCGAACCTGTATCTGAAACGGGAAAAGTGGCCCGAGCATAAGAAACAGCTGGCATGGGCCTGCCTCTGCGCATGGGCCGTCGAGGTGATCGCACCGGCCGGACCGAGCCCGGCGGAACGCCGGCGCATGTTCGACACGGTGCTGGACCGCTTTGTGGTGCCGAGCGATCCATGGAGGCGGCTAAGAGACCCGGTGCGCCGGTTGGCTCGCAGCAAGTCCGTGGCGCTTCATCCGATACGTGTCGTGGTGGACTGGCTCAAGAGCAATGATCCGCTTGTCAGATCCGTGAGCGAGCGCTGGATGCTTTATGAAACGACCGATCCGAAACAGCGCGCGGCGTTCCTGCGCATCGTTTTCGATCGTCTCAAAACCGCCGGCCGCTTCCACCCGTCAAGCAGCCTGGGTTGCACATGGAATACGCTTGAGGAGAAGGCAAGTAAGCGTTTCGCAGGACTGTGACGCGTTTACGCCGACGCCAACGAGCACCGGGCCTGTTATATTGCGGCAAATCAGAGCGGATAGCGCGCGTGCCGAAATCTCCCTTAGTGACTGTGATCATTGCGACGTACAACTGGAGCGCCGTACTGCGCTATGCGATCGACAGCGTACTCCGTCAGACCATGGATGACTTCGAGTTGCTGGTTATCGGAGACGGGTGCACCGACGATTCCGAAAAGGTCGTTAGCTCCATAGCCGACCCGCGCGTGCGATGGATCAATCTGCCGTCGAATACCGGGAATCAGGCCGGCCCGAACAATCGCGGCCTGGCGGAAGCGAGAGGAGAGTTCATCGCGTATCTCGGACATGATGATCTGTGGCTTGGTCATCACCTCGAATGCATGATTGCAGCGCTGCAAAGCAGCGGTGCGGGAGTGGCGGCTTCGCTGCTCAGCCGGATATTCCCCGGCAAACGGGTTGGCTCCCCGTTATTTTCCGGACCGAACGGAGGCACGCCCTGCCGTACCGTCTACCGGCGCAGCGTCACGGACCGTATCGGCGGCTGGAGGGACTATCGCAACCTGCGGCTGGCGCCTGACTCAGACCTGTTCGCTCGCGCGCGAGGGGCGGGATTTGCCATCGTATCCGTCCCCAGACTGACCGCACTCAAGTTTCCAGCTTCCGCCAGAAAAAACGTTTATCGGGAGAAGCCGTCCCATGAGCAGGCCTGGTGGTTCGAAGAAATCTGCTCTCGCCCCGATTTCGAGCAGTTCCATTTGATCGAAATGATGATGGCGGGCGAAGTCGCCAGAGCCATGCCGGCCCGCGATCTCTTGAAGATACTGCCCCAGGAAGTCATCAAGCGGCTGGCCTGGCGGCTCAGCCGAAGGTCTGGATTGAATGCCATGTTCTGGGCAGCAAAGGGAGGAGGCATCGACCATGTCAAAAAATACAAGGGATTGTAGACCGGGCTTCGGAAAGGGCAGGTGACGATGTTGCAAGGTGCACGCAAGGATGGCCAGCAAGTCAACGAAGACTGGGAGCGCCTTGGAAACGATATCGACGGCGTCGCCATAAGGGAGGTACGCCACGTGCCTCGCGACCACGGCGTCATTACCGAGATATTCCGCCCCGAATGGGACCCGACCGGTCTGCCTGTGATCCATATCTATCAATCCCGGCTGTTCGCCGGCGCGCTTGGCGCGTGGAGCTGCCACAGGCGGACAACCGACCGGCTGTTCGTGAACCAGGGCCAGCTGAAAATCGTCCTGTACGACGCCAGGGACGGCAGTCGGACCAAAGGCGCCGTCATGCAATTGATCGCGGGCGACGCCCGGCCATGCCTGATCGTGCTGCCTCCCGGCGTCTGGCACGGCCTGCAGAACGTCGGCAATTCCGACGCGCTGGTCATCAATTGTCCGACCGCAGCGTATGACTACAAGGATCCGGATCATTACCGGCTTCCGTTCGACACTGCGGAAATTCCCTATCGATGGAGTATTGGACAGGCGGCCAGATTCAGAAAGGATGGGTAGCGGCGCGGGGCTGGCGCGTTGGCGCCGATTTGCTTGCCCTTGCGAGGAGCCGAAAGCACCAAACGCGGTGCGCATATGATCCGGCCCATTTTTCGTCTCAAAAGCTGCCGCTTGGTCACGAGCGGCGATATCCGAAGCGGCGAAGAAGCCAACCGGCAATCAACCAGACAAGTCGCTTGTCACCGGGCGGCAGCGCCGAGCGCCAGTTCTCTTCGAGCTGCAGATGCATCGGTCCCATCATTCGTATTCGATTCCCGGCTATGCAGTGCACTGAAGCAATTTTCCCGCCGGCTTCGACGAACGCACCGACATCATCGTAGGATAGCCCGACGAGGGGCTGAATCCTGCCCAGAGCTGTTCGAGGAAAGCGGGCCAAATCCTCGTAGCGGAGCGACAGGCTCTTGTGGCCGAACTTGATCACCAACGTGCTGATCAAGGTAATCGCTATCCAGGACAGAGCGGTTTTCGCAAACGGCTGCGAGGACCGATTGAAAGACCATGCCACGCCTCGCGCATCGCGGATCAGATGGACGATGGTTACATCGAGCTGAGGCGCACGAGAAAGCGCAAGCGCTCGCACGGGGTTTTTGGAGGAGTCCACGACCACGTCCCGGCCGGCGACCCGTGCGATGGCGGTAAACAGCAGGGTAGTGCTGCGAACATATTCGTTAAAAAGCGGATCTCTTCGATACAAGGACAATAATACCAGGGGAATGTTTCGGGTTCTTTCGAATCGACGCTGAAGCCGCACATACCTCGGTAGGTCTTCCCCGCCCGCAAGCTCACCCCAATGCCGCCGTACCTCCTTCCAAAATGGGCATAGATCGCCCGGCTCGCCGCACGAGCAGGGCAAATGCTTGTTCCAGCCCCTTTCCACAAGGTTAACCAGTTCCCCGGTCGCGACGACCTGTTGATGAGAACCCAGCAGGTTATTGAGAATGGTCGAGCCGCTGCGGGAGTGCCCCATGATATACAAAACGCGCAGCGGCGTTGAGGGGCCATTCGTGGCGGCCGGAACCGTGCCGACAAAACTCAATCGGAAGCTCCTGTTGGGGTGGACTCGACACTACGCCCCAGTCGCCCTTCCCTGCCTGCGGACGCCTATGTCACGACGTCATTGAACCCGGCGTTCACCGCCGGCCTCAACAACAATCGCCGCAAGACCAAAAAGATGCCGACAAAAACCAGCAGGCGGAATGCAATAAAAGTGACCCAATAGAACGTCGCGGCGCGATAGCTGTAGTAAACGGCCGTCAGCAGCCAGACATAACAAACGGTCGGAAGAAAACTTGCCGAATGTCTTGAGTATTGGCGATGCAGAAATCCAAGGACCACCGCAAGAACCACACCACGAAGCAAGAGCTCCGGATTCCCCCAGCCCACTTCCGCCTGGGATTGCACGCCAAACATGTATCCCGATCCGCTTTCGCTGAATCCGCTTTCGATCAGGTACCAGAGCGAGGGATCAATTTTCTGGATCGGAAGAAGCTGCTGGGGAATCAGCATCAACACTTCACTCCATATCACCTGGGCCGGCACCTTGAGCCCGCTCTGCACCATATCGCGTACATGAAGCGCCGTGCCCATCAGGGTTTGAAACTCATTCGCAGTTGAAAAATCGAAGGCTTTGCCTCCATAGCTGCGGATGTCGCCGTATGCGAGCAAAAGGCCGAGAAACAGAACCGCGCAGGCGCCGAGAACCGGCACACTGACGGGCCGGACCATCTTGTGAAACGAGAGCAGTGTCGCAAGCAGAAGAGCGGCAAAATAAGTGCGGGGTCCAAACAGCGCCAACGTAGAAATCAATTCGCTCAGCAGAAAGATTATCAACGCGAGTTTCGCCCAGTTGCGCTTCCAAAGCGCCACAAGCGCAACAATCAGCGCAAGCTTGGCAATGCGCTGAACTGCCATGACATTGTGGGTGACCTGGGCAGCCAGCAGCGGCAGATTGGGGTTGATGCCGTCGGCGGGGAAGGGGGTGTCCTTGTCTGAAATCGAAATCGCGAAAGCGAATTCGACGGCCGCCTGGTAAAGAACGCATGCCACGATGATAACTGCGCAAACCGCGGCATCGAGTTCGACCACCCGGATCGGGCTGATCCGCGGCGGTCTTGCCAGACGCCGCACCATCAGGATGTATGTGGCGCAGAATCCCGTGAGATACAGCGCTCCGCGCCACACGTAATTGGCGACGTCTTCCGGACCGGCGCGAAGCAGGACCAGGCGACGGTCGGAGGTTGACGACCATTCGAATCCGGAAGCAGCGAGAAACACCGCGGGCAGCGCGATATAGACCAGGGCGGTCGCTGCCGCAAAAAAACCGGCATGGAAAATCGGGGTTTGATCATCGTGAAAGTACAGAACTAAAGCAAAGGTCCCGAAAACCCACAAGACTGCCAGCACTGGCATCATCACAAGTCTGGTGTCGGCGGCCGCCACAACCAATATGGCCCACGCGCCGACGCCGATGATGACCATCGCCGAATAGGCGACAAGCTGGCGCCACACCACGTCGCGCCGGCCGGGTGAGACAGAAAAGCTCTGCGGTTCTTGATTCGATATTGTCAAATCGTGCCGTCTGGTCTGGAACGGGCAGCAGGAAATATCAGCAGCAGAACCCACCAGATCGCGGCGCCGCCGATCATTCCAAACAACAGGGCCATCAGCCGACCTACGCTGCCGCTCGGGACTGCTTCGGGTTCAAGCGTGTCGGGCCTTGCCTCGTCAAAGCGCGACAGCACGGCCTGCATCTGCATTGCGATGCCCGCAAGAGCGGTTTCCTTCGGATCGGATTTCTTGTCCATCTCGCCGGATTGTTCGGCCTGTTCAAGCACCTCCTTGGCGAGCGAAATCGAAGCACCGTCGTATAGCCGTGCGCCGTACAAATCCGAAAATTTCAAAAACGTCTCCAGTCGCTGCCGTTCCAGTTCCGCCGATTGCAATCTTTCAAGGATATCGGCGCGATCGGCTTCCAGGCCCAGCATCTGCTGATACGGTGAAAGATTTCGTGTGCCGGTAATCTGAAATTGAACCGGAGGTGACGCAGTCGCGCTCGAGGAGAGCGCGCTCAAGTCCTTTTCCTCCTTATACCGATCCTTAACATCGGCCATCCTTTCGAGTCGGCGCTCGACTGAAGCGAGGTCCGACCGTAGCCTGGCGATAGTTTCCCTGTTTACCGCCAAGTCGGTCCGCACGCCCTGGCCCCATCGACGCATCGAAGTTGCGATTGAAGCGGCGGCCAGGCTGTCGCGAACGTAACCCAGGGCCAGCTTCGAAAGCCTGATCGCGCTTTCAGGGTCGGCGGCGCTCGCGTAAACCTCTACATCGGACTGGATAGCGTCAAAACCGATCCGACGGCCGATTTCCTCCTTTGGCGAATAAGAGTCCGGCAGGTCGCGGATGTCCTTTCGCAACAGACGAAAGGCATGTTCGATACGGATCGGGCCATTTCGATGCCGGGCGAGTTGCTCCCGGATCATTTGAAAATCGGCGTCGCTCGAAATGTTTCGCTTTGCACCATACTTTGCGAACAACTCGGCCGAACTAAAAAGCGGCTCGGCTTCACGAAACGTCGCAAGATCCCCTGCCATCGGCAAGGATACTTTGGCCTGGAACTTCACCAGGTATTTTTCCCGAACCACAAGCGCGACCAGCGCCCCCACGATAACGAGCGTCAGCAGAAGCATCGGCCTCATCCGCCGAATCACATCCAAAAACTCGTTCGACCTGAAGAAATGCATGGGCCACCTAAACATGCCAACCTCTTGTCGGTCAAACATCGCTGCCAAACCGCGCCTTGCTCTGGCTCGGCTCCGAGCGAAGCCTATAACCGATCACCATAGCTTTGCATCTGATTCAACGCTTACCGACCCACCTCGCAGGCGGCGAATCGAGCGCGGATGTCTGGGCAGGCCAACAACCAAAACGGAAGCAGACTTTTCTGATAAGCGACAGCCAACGGGCAGACAGATCATCAAGGACGTTGGGATCGCCGTTTTCGAGGCGAAATCGCTGCCGCCGTTCATCCGTCAGGGCATCGCGCTGAACAGCAAGGTCGATCCTACGTTCGTCAATGACTGCATTTTCCACGGCCATGAGAGCGGCTATATGGCGCACATGGTTCAATCGATCTTCCAGAAATCTCTCATAGACGATTCGCAATGGTTCGACACCATTTGGCGTCGCGCCGATCCGCAGAATCGCACCGATCAAATTGCTGCCGGACCGCGGCTGGGTACAGATTGCATAGCCTCGCCGGCGAACCATCGATAGTCCCCACGAACGGCACATAGGTACCGCACCGAACGCTGAAAATCATGTGCTGTCATACAAGGGGATTGTGGAAATGAAAATCGCGAAATTCGAGATGCGGAACCCACAGGTTGCAAATGAGCGCGCCTGAGTGTCGGTCGATCTGGCCGGTGGCGCTCCAACCGGCGCTTCGCCGTGCGCGACGATACCCGAAGCAGCGCAGAAGCCGACCGGCCAATAGCCAGACGAAAATCAAGTCACGGCGCAGGAGCGCCACATCGCTGCCGACTGCGCGGCGCCTTCCTATCACCGAGACGGCGAAACGTGCCCGCAACCCGCCGGGTTGCATGCATTGCAAGCGTCAACGCTGCGTCCTACAATCAGATCGCCTCCTGTTCTCAGTCTCGCTCACCCAACTGGTTCGGCCGGGAATCATCCTTAACTTCGTATCCGTCGAGGTCTCCATGAAGGTGTCAGTCGATGATCTGGCATTGTTCGGTGGTCAGCCATCATTTTCCCAACCCTTGCACGTTGGAGGGCCGAATATCGGCGACCGGGATCGATTCTTATGCCGGATGAAGGATATCCTCGATAGCCGGGTCCTCACGAACAACGGGCCCTATGTTCGTGAATTTGAAAGCCGGGTCGCCGATCAACTTGGCGTTGGTCATTGCATCGCCACGAGCAGCGGCACAAAGGCGCTCGAGGTATTGTTCCGTGGATTGGATCTAAAAGGTGAAGTGATCATTCCAGGCTTCACCTTTGTCGCCACGGCGCATGCCTTGAGTTGGCTCGGATTGACCCCGGTTTTCTGCGACGTCGACCCCCGCACCCACAACCTGGACCCGAAGGCGTTGCGAGGCGCCATCACGGAAAATGTGTCGGCCATTTTGGGCGTCCATTTATGGGGACGGCCGTGCGCTATCGAGGAACTCACCGAGATCGCCAGCGACCATAAACTGCCTTTGATCTTTGATGCGGCGCATGCATTTGCATGCGGCTGTAACGGTCGCATGATAGGTAATTTCGGGCGTGCGGAGATTTTCAGTTTCCATGCCACCAAATTCGTAAACAGTTTCGAAGGAGGTGCGATCACGACCAATGATCATCAGCTCGCGATGACCCTGAGGCTGATCAACAACTTCGGGATTCAAAATCTGGACGAAGTGGAGCGTCTGGGAACAAACGGAAGAATGTCCGAGGCCTCTGCCGCCATGGGCACTACCTCCTTGGAAAGCGCGCATGCGTTCATCGAGGTAAATCGGTGCAACTATGAGAAGTATCGCGAGCAGCTTGCAGGGTTGCCCGGCCTCGAACTGCTTTCCTATACTCAGGAAAGCTGCAATTATCAGTATGTTGTCGTGGAGCTGGACGAAACGATTTCACCTTTGAATAGAGACCTCCTGCAAGCCGTGCTGTGGGCCGAAAACATTCTTGCCCGGCGATATTTTTATCCGGGTTGTCACAAGATGGCTCCGTACGCCAGTCTCGGAATACGCTTGCCTGAAACGGAACGCTTGTCGCAGAGAGTCATTTCCTTGCCGACTGGAACCGGCGTTACGCCGCGCGATGTATCCATGATCTGTGGCATCGTGAGGCTGGCTTTAAACATGGCGGATGAAGTCAAGCTCCAAGCGGGGCGGCTGCAGCCACGTTCGGCTGACGAGCAGCGCGCACACGCGGCTCCCGGGCCAGACTGACTGCTTCTGACTGGATGGCGGTCGATTTATGAGCGCGGAAAGTCAAAGGGAAGATAGTTACCTCGTGCAAAAAACGAAATCGCCGCTGCTTATTTTCGGCGCCGGCCTTTTTGCCGAAGATGTTGCGGATATCGTCCTGACGTCCAATGACTGGGAGTTGGCCGGCTTCGTTGAAGGCATCGATCGCAGCCGATGCACGGCAGAACGACGCGGCCGGCCGGTGTTCTGGATCGAGGACGTTCACAAGCTCGCTTCCTCGCACTGGGCGATTTGCGCCGTCGGATCCACGAAACGGGAGCGCCTGATTGAACAGGCCCGGAGCGCCGGCTTCCGGTTCACAAAGCTGTTGCACCCAAGCGCCCAGGTGTCCGCGTCCGCAACCCTTGATGAAGGTGTCATCATTGGTGCTGGAAGCGTTGTCGGCGCCCGGACGCATCTGGGAGCGCATGTCCTGGTCGGCCGGGGCGCGCTGATCGGTCATCACGTCGTCGTCGGCAGCTATTCGACGGTCGGCCCCGGCTGCAATATAGCGGCACAATGCGTGATAGGCCTCGGGACATATCTCGGCATCGGCGCGACCTTGATCGATCGGCTGCGCATCGGGAGCGGATGCGTGGTAGGCGCGGGCGCGTTGGTGACACGTGATCTGCCCGACCGGGTTCAGGCTGTCGGTGCGCCGGCGCGGACGGTAAAGCGCGAGATCGAGCGGTTTTGATCATGAACGATGCCGCGCAGGCGGTGCAGCTGGAACCCGCCGCATGCAAGCTCAGCGTAATGCTCAAGGCTTTCAACCAGGAGCCATTCATCGCGCAGGCGATTGAGAGCGCGCTGGCTCAGCGAACGTCTTTCCCGGTCGAGATTGTCATTGGGGAAGACTGTTCGACCGACCGCACTCGGGAAATTGTCGAGAGATACGCGCGCAAGTATCCGTCGCGAATTCGTGTTCTGGCGCACGAGCATAATCTCGGCATGGCGCGCAACACCATGGTGCTCTATGAGGAATGCCGCGGCGCGTACATCGCATGGCTTGACGGCGACGATTACTGGACCTCTCCGGATAAACTGCAGCGACAGGTAGATTTCCTCGACGAAAATCCCGGCCATACGTTGTGTTTCCACGATACTCTGATCGTGAAACCTGGCGGCACCGCCGTGAGGCATGTCAGCGACTGGCCTGCGGAAGCCGGCGTGGAGGACATATTGTTCCGAGGCGGCGGCACCAGCAGCTCGTGTTTGTATCGCAAGGTGCTCGAGGGATTCCCGGAATGGTTTCCGACGCTGCCTTATAGCGACTTGGCGCTCCACGTGCTGCACGCCGAGAAAGGCAAGGCAGCGTGGCTGCCGGAGGTGTACGGCGTGCACCGTGCCGGGGGCGCTTCTTTGGCGGCTCTCGCTTGCGGCCTTGCAGGCGATTTGTCCGATGGAGAAATCTGGGCCCTGCGGAAGGCAGAGGTTCTCGGCATCCTCAACCGGCATTTGGATTTCCGCCATGCGGACCAGGTTGCGGTCGAACTGCTCAAGATGGGTCCCGCGAGTTCTTCGCTCCGCAGACTTACGCGGTCATCGCGATTGCGTACTGCTGCCTGGCAGGCGGTCAGGACCCGGCCTCGACTGGCACGCTCGGCGCTCGCATCGGCGAACGCGTTCGCCAGGCTTGTGTTGTGGATAAGGGCAAGGTGACAGCACACGCCAACCGGCTCGAGGAATTCATGGTGCCGCAAGAGGGACTCGAACCCCCGACCCCGTCATTACGAATGACGTGCTCTACCAACTGAGCTATTGCGGCGGACCATGCGGCGCGTCCGGCGAGGCTGTCGAAAACGCTCGCGCTCCTGATATCGGGCAGCGCGCGGCTTTGCAAGAACCCGTGAGTGGTCCGGCGCATCCGGAAAAGCCGCGGGTTTGCCTTGCAAAACGCGCGGGATCGGACCGACCCCCGGCGCTCACCCGCCCCATCTCGAGAGGAAGCCGCGCCAGCCGCCGGTCTGGCCTCGCGCGGGGTCGGTCGGCTCGGCAAATTCCTCGGCCGGAGGCTCGTCATCGACGCCGGGATCGTCGGGGGGGCGGACGATGGGGATGACCGGCGCCGCCGCGGATGCGCCGCTCCTGGCGAAATCCTGCCGCTGGCGAAACATCGGCGGTGGTGCGGCTGCAGGTTCCGCCTGAGGCCGCGGCGACGGAGCCGCGTTGACGGCGGCTGCCGGCGAATTGTCCTGCGCCGCGAGCGGCGCCGGCTCGGCCGGGACCCCCGCAGGCGCCACCGGTTCGGGCGAGGCCGCGCGCGGCGGCGAAGCCTCGATCGGAACATGGCGCGGCGGCGCCAGCATCGCTTCCTCGAACGGCGAGGCCTCGACGGTGACGCCCTTGTCCGAGGGCAGCGCCGCCAACGGCGTCTGCCATTGGAACGCGTCGAGCCGTCCGGTGACCGGCGACACCGGGCGCCAGCGGTCCGACACATAGCCGTCCGCGGTCCACACCGGATCGTGGCGGGCGCGGACCGCGCGCAGCATCCATGCGCGCGCGCGGCCCGAGTCGCCGTGCTCGCTGCGCTCGAGCTCCGCCATCAGCATGGCGACGCGCTGGGTCGGGCTGGCGACGAACGGCGCCAGCACGTCGCGCGCCCGCGCAAATTCCGAGGCGTCGATGGCGGCGCGCGCCACCGCCAGCGCGCCCTCGATATGGCCGGGCGCCTTTTCGGCCAGCGTTTCCACCCGCACCAGCCGCTGCCGCGCCGAATCGCCGAGCTTGACGTGCGCATAGGCGTCGGCGAGATCGGGATGCGGCTGCGCCAGCCATGCCGCCTCCACCAGCCGCATCGAGCGCCGGATCTGATGCGCCTCGCTCTGGTATTTGCTCGCCAGCACCGCGGCCGGCACCAGCGTCGGCGCCAGTTTTACCGCTTCCATGATTGTCTCACGCGACAGGTCGCGATCGAGGTTTTCCAATTCCAGCGCGCGCGCCGTCAGCAGCACGCCGCGCTGCCGACGCCATGCGGCCTTGTCGATCAGTCCCGAGGCGAGGTTGTTGTCGAGGATCGCCAGCGCGCCTTTCCAGTCGCCCTTGGCGCAGCGGAACCCCAGCACCGCCTGCGACGCCCAGGTCGATCCCGGCGAAAGTTTCAGCGCCTCCTCGGCGATCGCAACCGCGGCATCCGGATCGTCGGCGCGCTGCGCCTCGATGAACAGCCCGCGCAGGCCGAGCAGCCTTGTATCCTTGCGCTCGGCCATGGCGCGGAACGCGCGCTCAGCGCCTTCGCGGTCGCCGTCGAGCTGAGCCGACTGCGCGTGCAGCAGCAGCGCCAGCGGATCATCCGCCGCGTGGCGGCGCGCCAGTTCGGCGTGCGCGCGGGCGCCGCGGGAATCGCCGTGGCCGACCGCGAGCAGGCCATGGGTGATGGCGTGGCGGCCGCGGGCGCGACGCCGCTCGCGGCGCCTGTGGCGAAGGCGCTCCGGCGCGCGCCACAGTCCGCGCAAGCTCGACCATGCCAGCATGGCCGCGACGATGACGACGCCGACCGCAAGCACGAACATCGGCAGCGAGGTATGGACCCGCCAGACGCCCCACGACAGCGCGACATCGCCGGTCTGGTCGGCAATCCACGCCGCACCCGCCGCCGCGAGCGCGATCAGGATGAGAAAAAGAACGATACGATGCATCGGGATCCTACTGCGCCGGTTTGCTGAGAGCCGTCATGGCGTCGGCCGCGAATTGACGCGATGCGGCCAATGCCGCATCGCGGGCGTCGGTCTTGTCGATCCAGGCCTGCGCCGCGGCGCGGTCGGCGGGAGCAAGCGTTTTCAGTTCGCGCCGCGCCTCGGCGATATCGTTGCGCGTCGCCGCCGCGGTCACCCGCGCGACGATGGCATTGCGGTCGCTGCCGACAATCGCATCGGTGCGTTCGATGCGGACCAGCCGCGCGGCGCCGGCCTGCAGTCGATCGACGATGCCGGCTCCGGTGGTGGAGTTTTCCTGCGGCGGCGACAGCTTCGGCAGCAGCGCCAGCAGTTCGCGGTTAAGCGCATTGCTGTTCGGCACGCCGGTCGCGGCAAAAGCATCGAGCGGTCTTAGCGCGTCGGGGTTGGCGGCGAACGGCTTGGCTGCCGCCAGCGCCGCGGCATAGGGCTCGCCGACCCGCACCGAGGCATCGAGCAGGGCCGCGGCCACGGCCCGCCGAAGCGGCACATCGTCCGCGGGCGCCGCGTTACGCTTCGCGGTCTCCGCCGAGAGTGTCCTGGCGGCGGCTTCGATTTTCGCGAGGCGGTCATCGATCGCGGAGAGGTCCGGCGGCGGCGGCTCGCGCGGCGCCGATTTGACGTCGTTGACCGCCGCGGCCGTCGTGTCGGATTGGGCGCGCGCTGCCGCAAGTTCATCGCGCAAGGTCGCCACCGATTTCTCCAGCGCGCCGATCTGCCCGGATAGCACCGGATCGGGAGCGGACGCGGCGACTGGGGCGGCAAGCCTGGATTCGACGCTGGCTAATCGCGCGCCCAGCGCATCGATCGCGGCATTGTCGATCTGCGGACCGGGAGTCGGGGCGGCTGCCTTGGACTCGACGCTGGCAACCCGTGCGGCGAGCGCCTCGACCGCGGCATTGTTGACCTCTGGCGCCGGCGCGGGCGGGGCAGCGTCGCGCGGCCATCCCATCGTCCAGACGACGAGCGCCGCCGCGCCGGCGCCGAAAATCGCCGAAACGATTGCGGAAGACATGATCGTCCCCAATGGCCACGACCGTTCACGGGCCGGCTTCACTGCGGCATCCGCCGCATCGGCCTGCTGCGTTTCGTCCGAAATCTCGATCGCATCGAGGTCGAGCGTTGGCGGCGCGCGCCTGGGCCGGTCCGTCTGCGAATCAACGTCACCGGGCTTGTCGTCAACCATCGCAAAAGTTCCTCATCGGTATCGTGGCAGCCATATCCTTAGCAGAATCGGCGCGGGTTCTCCTACCGCGATAACGCGGCCAGCGCACGATCCAGCGCCTCAAACAAGCCACTTTCGTCCGGCGAGCGCGCCACCAGCACCTGGGTTGCGCCGACCTCGCGAACGATCGCCGCCACCGTGTCGGAAATGCAGCATTGCGGGATCGCCAGCGCGGAGATTTCAACGCCGGCGGCCCGCACCGCGTCCAGGAATGCGCGCGCGCTGCGCCGGGAATAATGCAGCACCGCCTCGATTCCATTGGCGGCGAAGGCATCGATTGCGGCTTGCGGCAGGCTGAGGACCGGAATCATCCGGTAGGTGGTATGGGTCACGACGCTGAAGCCGCGCTCGCCCAGTTCGCCGGCGATGTCGCCGGCAAGATCGGCACCGGCGAGGTAGAGCAGCGTACTGGCTTTCTTCAGCGTCTTGCCGCGCACGCTGGCGAGGATCAGGTCGCGCAGCGCCACGGCGTCGCCGCCGGCCACGATGACATTGCCAAACCCGGCATGGCGGGCGGCCTCGGCGGTGCGCTCTCCCACCGCGAACAGCGGCAGCGGCAGCAGGTGGCCCGTCAGATGGGCTTCGATGGCGCGGATCGCATTGGCGCTGGTGACGATGACGGCGCCGTAGCGCGCGTCGGCATCGTCGTGAAATGCGACCGGCTCGAAGCGCAGCATCGGCGCCAGCAGCACGCCAAAGCCTTTGGCCCGCAATGCCGCGGCGGTGGCCTCGTTATCGGGCTCTGGGCGCGTGACCAGGATGGTCATGGCTCACGCTTCGGCCAACAGGAGTTCTGCATCAACGGAAGATTGCACGTGATGGCCTCACGATGGTACGCCAGTCGTTAAGGAAAACGCCGGTTCGGCCGGCAACGCAAGGGCTCAAATTGGATAACGGCACGCCTGTTCTGGTACCGACTCTGGTTCTCGGCATCGAAACGACCTGCGATGAAACCGCGGCGGCCGTCATCGAGCGCCAGAGCGACGGGGCGGGGCGGATACTGTCCAATATCGTGCGCTCGCAGAACGAGGAGCACGCCCCGTTCGGCGGCGTGGTGCCGGAGATCGCGGCGCGCGCCCATGTCGATGCGCTCGACGGCATCGTCGCCAAAGCGATGCAGCAAGCCGGCATCGGCTTTGCGCAATTGTCGGGCGTTGCCGCCGCCGCGGGCCCCGGCCTGATCGGCGGCGTCATCGTCGGGCTGACCACCGCCAAGGCCATCGCGATGGTGCACGAGACACCGCTGATCGCGGTCAATCATCTCGAAGCCCATGCCCTGACGCCGCGGCTGACCTGCGCGCTGGCGTTTCCCTATTGTCTGTTCCTCGCCTCCGGGGGGCACACCCAGATCGTCGCGGTGCTCGGCGTCGGCAATTATGTGCGCCTCGGCACCACCGTCGATGACGCCATGGGCGAGGCCTTCGACAAGGTCGCGAAGATGCTGGGGCTGTCCTATCCCGGCGGGCCGCAGGTCGAGCGCGCCGCGGCTGGCGGCGATGCAAAACGGTTTGCGCTGCCGCGGCCAATGCTCGGGCGCAACGACGCGAATTTTTCGCTGTCCGGTCTGAAGACCGCGGTGCGCAACGAAGCCAGCCGGCTGACGCCGCTGGAGCCGCAGGACATCGCCGATCTCTGCGCGGGCTTTCAGGCGGCGGTGCTGGAATCCACCGCGGACCGGCTCGGCGTCGGGCTGAAACTGTTTCAGGAACGGTTCGGGCCGCCGCGCGCGCTGGTCGCGGCCGGCGGCGTCGCGGCCAACCAGGCGATCCGCGGCGCGCTGCAGGCGGTCGCCGCCGACGCGCAGACCACGCTGATCATCCCGCCGCCGGCATTGTGCACCGACAATGGCGCGATGATCGCATGGGCGGGCGCCGAGCGGCTGGCGGTCGGGCTGACCGACACCATGGATGCGGCCCCTCGCGCGCGCTGGCTGCTCGACGCCAATGCCGCGACGCCGGCGGAATTCGCCAACACCCGCGCTAAACTTTAGCGAGGCGCCATGCCGTCTTACAAGTCCGTTGCGGTGATCGGCGCCGGCGCCTGGGGCACCGCGCTGGCCGGCGTCGCCGCGCGCGCCGGGCGCGACGTTATTCTTTACGCGCGCAACGCCGAAGCCGCCGCACGCATGACGGCAATGCGCGAGAATCCCCGGTTGCCCGGTGTGGAGCTCGATGCGCGCATCAGCGTAACATCGGATGTCGCCGGCGCCGCGCAGGCGGACATCATCGTGCTCGCTGTGCCCGCGCAGAATTTGCGCGAAGCCGTCACCGCGCTGGCACCTCATCTTGCCGCCGCGACGCCGGTGATTGCCTGCGCCAAGGGCATCGAGCGCGGCAGCCGCAAATTCATGACCGAAGTGATTGCCGAGGCCGCGCCGAACGCGGTGCCGGCCATCCTGTCCGGACCGAGCTTCGCAAGCGACGTGGCGCACGCCCTGCCCACCGCGGTGACGCTGGCGGCGAAAGACGAAGCGCTCGCGAGCGCGCTGGTGCAGGCGCTGGGATCATCGACCTTCCGGCCCTATCACACCTCGGATGTGCGCGGCGTCGAGATCGGCGGCGCGGCGAAGAACGTGCTCGCGATCGCGGCCGGAATCGTCGTCGGCAAGCGATTGGGCGCTTCCGCGCAGGCGGCATTGACCACGCGCGGTTTCAGCGAACTGCTGCGGCTCGGCCGCGCCTGCGGCGCGCGGGGCGAAACCATGTCCGGCCTGTCCGGCCTGGGTGATCTGATCCTGAGCTGCTCCAGCCCGCAATCGCGCAATTTCTCGCTTGGCATCGCGCTTGGGCGCGGCGAGCAGCCGCCGCGGGACAAGCTCGCCGAAGGCGAGTTCACCGCGCCGGTGCTGATCGAACTCGCCGCTTCAAAAAATGTCGAGATGCCGGTATCGAATGCGGTCGCGGCGATCCTGAGCGGCGCTTCGACCATCGACGAGGCGATCGAGAATCTGCTGACGCGGCCGTTCAAGGCGGAGGGATAGATCATGGCGTATTGGCTGGTGAAATCGGAACCGTCGAGCTGGTCATGGGACCAGCAGGTGGCGAAGGGCGCCAAGGGCGAAGCCTGGACTGGCGTACGCAATTTTACGGCGCGCCAGAATCTCGTGAACATGAAGAAGGGCGACCGCGCGTTCTACTACCACTCCAACGAGGGCAAGGAGATCGTCGGGATCGCCGAAATCATCCGCGAGGCCTATCCGGATCCGACCGACAAGACCGGAAAATTCGTCTGCGTCGATCTCAAGGCCGACAAGCCGCTGAAAACGCCGGTGACCATGGCCGCCATCAAGGCCGACAAGCGGCTCGCCGACATGGCGCTGGTGAAATATTCGCGGCTGTCGGTACAGCCGGTGACCGCGGAACAGTGGAAGCTCGTCTGCAAGATGGGCGGGGTGTGAAGTCCGTCATTGCGAGGTTCTTTGGGCGCAAGGAACTGGATTGCTTCGCTTCGCTCGCAATGACCATGGATGCGCCGGGTCAAGCCCGTGCATGACGAAAATTATGTTGCTACGGAAGCGCGGCGCGCTGCGTCCGGGGCACGAAGCCTGCGAGCCGTCGTTCACGAACTTGTGAATACATACCTATCCCCGTCCCCCAAACCTCGCTTATCCTGCTGGCGTCCTGTTCGGTGACGGAGCGCGTTCTAGAAGCGCTCCTTCAGCGGATAGAGCGAGAGCTGGCCGGACCGGGGCGCCCCGGGAACGGCCGACAGCGAGCGTAGGGCGCAATAAGCGAAGCGCATTGCGCCGTCTAAGGGCGTCAGGCCAATGAATGGCGCAATGCGCTGCGCTTATTGCGCCCTACTGGGCTGCCCCGGATTGCGCCGTGCTCCATCCGGGCTACGAGACTTTCGGGCCGTGACAAATAATTTTATGGAACCCAAAAATTCCTATTGATGCTATTCCTAGTTTAATGTATATATTCCATGTCCTGTTCGATGAGGGAGCGCGTTCTAGACGCGATCCTTCAGCGACAGAGCGAAAGCTGGCTGGACCGGGGCGCCCCGGAACGGTCGACGGCCTGGTGGCCAGGTGGAGCGCCGGGAGGCGCAGCGCCTGCCTTGGGCGCGCGCGGTGCCTTGCCGCGCGAGGTGGGTACGTCAATCCCGCCTCAAGGGGTGCCCGCTGGTGCCCTGGCGCCTCCCGCCGCTCCATCCCCTCGCTTGGGTTCGCGAGGGACTGGCAAACCTCGGACGCACTGCGCCGCGAGAACGCAGAAGCTTGGCTGTTTGAAACTGTAGACCGGAATTTGCGAACGACGCCGAAACATATTCTGCGTCTTACGCGCGCATGACGGATTTCTGTTTGTTGGCGCGTTACGCCGCAGCCGCCGTCACCACCTGGGCCAGCAACTGCTCGCGCTTGGACTGCGAGCGATAGCCCTTCATCGTCGCCGCAAAACGCTCCAGAATGCCGTCCTCGAATGCGGTGACGATTGTGTCGTGCACATAGCTCTTGCGGCAGATCGCCGGCGTGTTCGACAGTTCATCGGCCGCGGCGCGCACCGCTTCCAGCACCTGCCTGCGCCGGCCCCGCGCGCTGGCGGCCGGTGAAATCCGGGACAGCGATTCGAGCACCACGGCGGAGGCCATCAGGGTGCGGAAATCCTTCAGCGATATCTTGATGCCCGCGATCTCGCGCAGGAATTCGTTGACCTGGGTGGCATTGACCACGCGGATATTGCCGGCATCGTCCCTGTACTGGAACATCCGCTTGCCCGGCAGTTCGCGCAGGATGCCGAGCGCGCGCGCCAGTTTGGACGCGTCGCATTCCTTGCGCACGGCCTTGCCGCCCTTGGCCTTGAAGGCCAGCACGATGCAGTCGTCCTCGATCGCAACGTTCGACTTCAGCAGCGTGCTGGCCCCGCGCGTGCCGCTGAGCCGGGCATAGGATTCGCTGCCGGGACGGATCGCGGTGCGCGCGATCAGTTCGATCACCGCGGCCAGTGCGAATTCGCGCGTCGGCGCGTCGCCCGACAGATGCGCCGAGACGTTGCGGCGGATCTTCGGCAACGCCGCAACCAGCCGCGCCAGGCGGTGCGCCTTGCGCTGCTCGCGCACCTTTTCCCAATCGGAATGATAGCGGTATTGCAGCCGGCCGGCGGCGTCGCGGCCTACCGCCTGCAGATGCGACGCCGGATCAGGGGAATAGCGCACCTCTTCATAGGCCGGAGGCATCGCCATGGCCTTGAGCCGCTTGATGGTCCGGGCATGCCGGATCGGCGTGCCGTTGGCGCGGACGAATGAATAATTCTTGCCGCGCTTGATGCGGCGGATGGTCAGTTCGTTCTGGTCGCCGAGCTTGAGGCCCAGTTCCTGAGCCATCGATTCCACCGATGTCCCATTGGCTGTCTTGGCCTTTGCGGCGGGAGCTTTGGGCAGTTGACCGAGTGCCTCTGCGAGAGCCACGGCAGGATCGGCGGAAACGGGCCGCGGAGCCTCGAAATTCTGCTGATCCATCATGACTTTAAACGCCTCACCTCGGCCTGTCTTCGCTAATGCTGATTGTTGTTCTTTGGTTCCGGCGGCGCCGCCGGTACCGAGGGGGCCATTTAGGGGGTAATGATTGGGAGCGCCAGCCCGTCAGCAAGAAATTACGGTTACTGGTTACCGCCCGCCGGGCGAATCGGCCGCCCGAGGTTAATTTTAGGCCGGCCGAAACGCGATCGTGATCGCTCCAGCCGGGGTCGGCGACGGCAAGCCGACCAAGGTCCTATGTGGTTCCGGCTTGTCCCGGCCCCGCGCGGCAACGCATAATCGCCGGCAATAACGAAGACGGCCGGCGGCCGCGTGCTCGCCGCAGGGAGGAAGCAATGTCCGAGAAGATTTACGAGGTTCCCGCGGAATGGAAAACGCGCGCCTGGGTGGACGACGCCAAATACCGCGACATGTATCCGCGCTCGGTCAACGACCCCAGCAGCTTCTGGGCCGAGCAGGCCAAGCGCGTCGACTGGATCAAGCCGTTCAGCAAGGTCGAGAATTCGTCGTTTGCGCCCGGCAAGATTTCGATCAAATGGTTCGAGGACGGCGTCCTCAACGTCGCCTGGAACTGCATCGACCGCCATCTCGACAAGCGCGGCAACCAGACCGCGATCATCTGGGAAGGCGACGATCCCTCGGAGTCGAAGCACATCACCTATCGTCAGTTGCATGACGAGGTCTGCAAGTTCGCCAACATCCTGCGCACCCGCAATGTCGGGAAGGGCGACCGCGTCACCATCTACCTGCCGATGATCCCGGAAGCCGCCTATGCGATGCTGGCCTGCGCGCGGATCGGCGCCATCCATTCGGTGGTGTTCGGCGGTTTTTCGCCTGATAGCCTCGCCCAGCGCATCACCGACTGCCAGTCGAAGATCGTCATTACCGCCGACGAAGGTCTGCGCGGCGGCAAGAAGGTGCCGCTTAAAGCCAATGTCGACGCGGCGATTGCAAAAACCGGCGGCGTCGACTGGGTCGTGGTGGTGAAGCGCACCGGCGGCGCCATCGACATGAACCCGTCGCGCGACTTCTGGTACCACGAGGCCGCGGAGATGGTGACGACGGAATGCCCGTGCGAGCCGATGCACGCCGAGGATCCGCTGTTCATCCTCTATACCTCAGGCTCTACCGGCCAGCCCAAGGGCGTGCTGCATACCAGCGCCGGCTACCTGATTTTCGCGTCGATGACGCATCAATACGTGTTCGATTATCACGACGGCGACATCTACTGGTGCACCGCCGATGTCGGCTGGGTCACCGGCCACAGCTATATTCTGTACGGGCCGCTGGCGAACGGCGCCACCACGCTGATGTTCGAAGGCGTGCCGAATTATCCGGACAATTCGCGGTTCTGGAACGTCGTCGACAAGCACAAGGTCAACATCTTCTACACCGCGCCGACCGCGATCCGCGCGCTCATGCAGGCGGGCGACGAGCCGGTAAAGAAGACCTCGCGCAAGAGCCTGCGGCTGCTAGGCAGCGTCGGCGAGCCGATCAATCCGGAAGCCTGGGAATGGTATCACCGCGTGATCGGCGACGAGCGCTGCCCGATCGTCGATACCTGGTGGCAGACCGAAACCGGCGGCATCCTGATCACGCCGCTGCCCGGCGCGACCAAACTCAAGCCGGGCTCGGCGACGCAGCCGTTCTTCGGCGTGGTGCCGGAGATCGTCGACGCCGACGGCAAGGTGATGGAGGGCGAGGCCCAGGGTAACCTCTGCATTGCAAAATCCTGGCCGGGGCAGATGCGCACCGTCTATGGCGACCACGCGCGCTTCGAGCAGACCTATTTCTCGACCTACAAGGGAAAATATTTCACCGGCGATGGCTGCCGCCGCGACGCCGACGGCTATTACTGGATCACCGGACGCGTCGATGACGTGATCAACGTCTCCGGCCACCGCATGGGCACCGCCGAGGTGGAGAGCTCGCTGGTCGCCAATCCCGCGGTGTCGGAAGCCGCGGTTGTCGGCTACCCGCATGACATCAAGGGGCAGGGCATCTACGCCTATGTGACGCTGATGAGCGGCGTCGAACCCACCGAGGTCTTGCGCAAGGAACTGGTGGCGTGGGTGCGCAAGGACATCGGCCCGATTGCCTCGCCCGACCTGATCCAGTTCGCGCCCGGTCTGCCCAAAACCCGCTCCGGCAAGATCATGCGCCGCATCCTGCGCAAGATCGCCGAGGATGAGCCCGGCAGCCTCGGCGATACCTCGACGCTGGCCGATCCCGCCGTGGTGGATGACCTGGTCAAGAACCGGCAGAACAAGAAGAGCGCCTGAATTCGGTTCGCAGTGAGATCCGGCGTACGCTAGCAGCGTATTCTGATCATACTACCAACCACTGCACGGCGTCTCCGAACGCATCGTTCTGGGTGAGATTGCGGTCAATCTCAACTCCCCCAACCTCGTCATCCTTGATGATTTTCTGAATGAGCTGATATCCGCGTTGCGGAATCGGCGGCACGTTGCTGCCGGACTTCCAGTAGTGCTTGGTTTGCAAGCGCCAAAACAGCTCGTCGCCGGTCAGGATCGCCCGGGCCCCGACATACACCCCGGGTGCAAAACCCGCATCTTTCACCTCGGCGAACCAGGCATTGCAATAATCGATCACCGATTTGTGGGTGGCTGAGGTTTTTACACCCTCAAGATCGAGCCACACATTTACACCCGGCGGAAAACCAACGTTCCGGACATGGGTCGCAGCGTTCTGTCCATTGGTCGCGCCCAATGCCTGCGATGGCGACCAGCCCTCCTTGGCGACATGCTGAACCGGCATCAGGGCCAGTCCGGCGTTCAGAATGACCGTCGCTTCCTGGGTGGACAGATCACCGGGCGGCAGCGTTGTCTGTCGTGACACATATCTGATGCAGAACGAGAAACCCGCCGCCTTGATGGCTGCGCAACTGGTCGCGTTCAAAACCGTGTTGGCGTCGATACCATGCAATCCCGCCGCGGCGGCGACAACGTTTCCTGGCAAAGGCATTTGCGTATGCTCCGTTGATGGCATTGAAATATGAAAGTCATGCCGGCCTGATCGCCGGTTAGGGAAGGAAGCTCCGTATAACGACGAACGCTTGTTGCGACTTTCCGGCCTTGTTTTTCCAGATACCGCCCTGTTTGACGAAGGTTTTCGCGCCGACCTGTCCCGGCGCCTTTCCGACATTTCCTCCGATGGTATGAATTCCCTTGTTGTCGACCTTTACGACAATATCGGAATGACTTTTGAAGTCGGAGTGATGGGAAGCCCAGTCGTAATCAATGGCTGGAGCATTGCTCCGATTCATCCCGAGGATGTCGCCGCGTTCTATCGTTAGTTCTTCGGGACGATAGCCCCAGAACGAGGTCTTTTTCTTGATCAGCTTGTCGTTGATCGTGCGATAGAAATAAACCGAATGCTGCGCGTTGTATGGAAAGGCAGAGCCCGCGCCCGCGAGGTGCACCATGAATGAGATAAAAGCCGCAGACCACGGGACGTCATGATCGCCGCCATCCAGATCGGGACGACCGACAAATGCCCAATACTCTCCAATTCGCTCCTTGAGGGGCGAGTCTCCCTCAAGCAAATCCCCGTACTTGGTAAGATCATTCTCCGCGTTTTCCGCAACCTGGTCAGCGAACAATCCCATGACCATTCCTCCCCCATTTGTTTCTATCCTAGGGCGAGGATGTAAGCGATGCAATCGTCCGCCCCTCAAGCGATACGGGCCTCCGACGGCGCCTGGCGCCCCGCACATCGTAGCGCCGCTTCGCCGCGGCGCGCAGAGGCCATTGCCGATCTATTTTGGCTGCGCTATCGCGGGCATCGATCTATAATCGCAGTCCGATAGAACAATGCGATGATTACTGTCTATACCCGCGGGAGGGATACATGCGAACACGGCTCCGTCATCTTACCGTTGCGGCGTTTGCGCTGGCATTGGGCGCGACTCTCGCTTCAGTCGGCGCCACCGCGGCAAATCTCGACGAAGCGTGCGGCGGCAAGGACGCGATCACCTGCAATTCGGCGCTGTGGTGCCGGAAACAAGCGGGTCAATGCAGCGTCGCGGATGCAGCGGGCAAATGCGAAAAGGCGCCTTCCTTCTGCATGCGCGTGTCCAGGCCGGTGTGCGGTTGCAACGGCAAGACCTACCCCAATGACTGCGAACGCCAGCGCGTCAAGGTGCAGCTCGACCATGACGGCGCCTGCAAGAAAGAAACTCCGCCGCCGGCTGCGCCGGGTAAAAAGCGGACGAAAGCCAGCTAGCGCGTGATGAATTTAGGTTGAAGCGGCTCTTTCTCGCCTCTCCCCGGAGGGGAGAGGTCGAAGCCGGAGCGCAGCGCAGGCTTCGGGTGAGGCGTCTTTCCACGCACTCGGCCTCGCGGAAAGTCCCCTCACCCGCCGCGCATCTGTCGATGCGCGGCGACCTCTCCCCTGCGGGGAGAGGTGCGCTGAGTGTCGTGGCGATTCGAGTTAGAACCATCATGCTCCAGCGCTCACGCCAGATAGGTGTCCCACAGCGCGTTGCGAAACCGCAGTTGCGGATCGTAGCGCCGCTTTGCCGCGATGAACTCGTCGAGGCGCGGATAGGCGGCCCGCATCTGTTCGGGCGTCGCATGCAGCCGATAGGGCAGATAGTAGCTGCCGCCGAGCGCGGCGACGCGATCGATCAGCTTGACCGTCATCGCCCGCATGTCGGCGTCGGCCTCCGCCGTCCGTTTCTGCACGAACAGCATCACGGCGGCGATCCGGGGCTGCGGCGCGTAGGCCAGCACGCTCGACGAATCGGCGTCGACATAGCGCAGCGTCACATTGAGCAGATCCTGGCGGTGCGCCGGAATCACCTCGCGGCAGGCGGCCAGGAAATCATTGAAGCGATCCGGGGCCACGAAATATTCGTGCAGAATATCGGTGCGGGTGGAATCGCGGTCCTCGAGCGCCACCACCGGCATATCCAGCAGGGTGTTGCGCGTAACGGCGGCCTGACCGAGCCGCGGCATCAGCCGGGTTTCGGCGATCCAGCGCGCCTGCTTGCCGCGCTCGGAGCCGGTCTGGGCACGAAACACGCCGCGCGACACCAACGTGTAAGTCGAGGATTTTTTCGGCGGCGGCAGGCGCTCGGGCTGCTGCGGCGCCGGCCTGTAGCCGACCAGCAGCGCCGCCTGCAAAAAACCCACGCGCGCGACCGACAGCCGGCCATACAGCATGCGCAGCGATGGATCGTTGGCGCGCGCCACGAAGCGCGGCGCAAACGCCTCGGCTTTCATCAACTCCGAACCCGGCGTCAGCAGGCTGTTCTCCACCATCGCAAGCTCGGCGTCGATCACGATTCCGAACAGACCGTAGCCGCCGACCGCGAGCCGAAACAATTCGGGGTTCTCCGATTTCGAGCACGTCAGCACCGAGCCATCCGCCAACATGATGCGGAAGCGCTGCACGGTGCCGCCGAACGGTGCGAACGGCACCGGCCAGCCATGGGCGTTGACGCTCAAGGTGCCGCCGATGCTGAAATCGTGATTGGACTGCGTGACCGCAGGGGAAAAGCCGATCGGATCGAGCACGCGGATGAGGTCGCGCCAGCGCGCCCCGGCGCTGACGCGGTAAATCCCGCGCGCGGTATCGGGTTCGACCGCCGCCGCGGCAAACGACGCGGCGATGCCGTTGCGCGGCAGGCTCTGTCCGCCCATGGAATGCCGGGCGCCTCCAACCGCGATGGGCCGGCCTTCGGTGGCCGCCTCTCCCAGGGTGGCGCGCAATTCGCGCAGCAGCCTGCCGTCCTCGGATGACGTGAGAATCGCCTGCCTGTTGATCGGCGTGGCATTGAGCCGGCTCGCGTCGTCCAGCATGAAGGGCGCCGAGGGAGCGCGCCGGACTGCCGGGTAGGATTTGCGGGATGCGAGCGGCAACACCGCGAGCGCGGTACTGCTGGCGAGGAAACGGCGGCGGGAGACGGACATTGGACTGAAGGGACTCAACGAGCGGGTTCGATAGCTTAGTCCCATTCAAGCGGCCCCCGGTTCAGCCGCGATCGCGGCCTATCAACAATATTGTGACGTGCCCAGCCGCTCCCCGGTCGTTTCCGGACGAGTGTTGTTTTCAAGTCATTTACTTTGATCCGAACTTTTTCTTCTGTGAGGCCCACGGCATTGGTCCGGGGCGCTGGCTGAAACCTCTTGGTTAAGACCCGCGGTCGAAAATGCGTGGGCAAAGATTGCGCACCCGCGCCTTCTAGGTGTGCGGGGAATTAGGTCGCTTTGGTCGGGCGGCCGAGGAACTGGAGAGTTTGATGTCGTTGAAGATTGCGATGGCGCTGGCAGCCACGGTTGCGGCGGGCCTGTTGACGGTCGATGCGGCCCAGGCGCGGCCGGATGTGGTGGGTTTCAGGGGCGACTATTCGCCGGGGACCATCGTGGTGAAGACCAACGAGCGCCGGCTGTATCTGGTGGTCGATCAGGGCCGCGCGGTGCGCTATCCGGTCGGCGTCGGCCGCGCCGGCAAGCAATGGGCCGGCACTACCCGCATCGACGGCAAATACACCAACCCGGCATGGTCGCCGCCCGCCGAAGTCAGGCGCGACAAGCCGTCGATGCCGAGCGTCATTCCCGGCGGCTCGCCGCGCAACCCGATGGGCGTCGCCGCGATGACGCTGTCCGGCGGCGAATATGCCATCCACGGCACCAATGCGCCGGGCTCGGTCGGCGGTTTTGTCTCCTACGGCTGCATCCGGATGCTGAACGCGGATATCACCGACCTCTACCAGCGGGTTTCGGTCGGAACCCCGGTGGTGGTGACGCGCTGATCGGCGGCATCGAGATTTGAGACTGCAAAGAGCCGCGCTGATGCGCGGCTTTTTGTTGGGCACTTACCACCGTCATTCCGGGATGCGCCTCTTGGCGCAGGCCCGGAATCCATACTCCCTGTGATGAAGTTTTTATGCTGAGCACGAATACGGGGGTTATGGATTCCGGGCCTGCGCCAAGAGGCGCATCCCGGAATGACGGCTAGAAATCCGACGCGATCCCCTTGTTTTCCCAGTCGCCGTAGCGGGTCGGCTCCGGGCCCTTCGGTCCTCCGGACTCCTTGGCCGCCGGCGCAGGCGCCGCCTGTGCGGCGGCGGCGCGGCGGGCCTCGGCTTCGGCCAGCGCGCGCTGGGCCGCGGGCGGCAAGGGTTTGCGCGGCGGTGCTGTTGGGGGCTGAGAGGAATCGTCTTTCATCTCAAGGATTCCGCATCTTGAAGAGTCCAAGGTGGCTCGCCTCACGCGAACGTCAGTACATAGATCAGGCTCAAACCGTGAAATTGCCAGGGCGATTCTTACATTTGGCATATTCCCGTGCCACACATGATTTCCTCTCCCGACGGCGCGCCGCCCCGCGGCTGCGCCATCGTCCGTTATTTCGAAAGCACGTTCGCACCTTCATGCCTCCTGTACGATTCGCACCCCCCACCGAGGTGCCCGGCCTCGCGGCGCGGCGGATCGCGGCGGATATTCTGGACGGCGTGCTGCACAAGCGCCGTACCCTCGACGACCAGCTCGATGGCGCCGCCGCCCATCCCGGGCTGAAAACCCTCAGCGACCGCGACCGCGCTTTGATGCGGCGGCTGGTGGCGACCATCCTGCGGCGGCTGGGAACGCTCGGCCACGTGCTGTCCCGGCTGCTCGACCGCGGCATTCCGACCGACGCGCCGCGCGCGCAGAGCGCGCTGTTGATCGGCGCCGCGCAAATCCTGTGGATGGACGTGCCCGATCACGCCGCGGTCGACCTGTCGGTGCGCCTCGTGCAGTCGGACCGCCGCGCGGCGAAATACGCCGGCCTCGTCAACGCGGTGCTGCGCCGCTGCGCGCGCGAGGGCCAGCCGCTGATCGACGAGGTCGCCGCGCAGACGCTGGACGTGCCGCCGTGGCTGATGGCGCGCTGGGCCGCGCATTACGGCGAATCAACCGCGAAAGAAATAGCGACGGCCATCGGCCACGAGCCCTCCCTCGACCTGACCGTAAAATCCGACGCGGCGCAGTGGGCGGCGCGGCTGCACGGCGAAGAGCTGCCGACCGGCACCGTGCGCACGCTGCTGCAGGGATCGGTGACCATGCTGCCGGGCTTTGCCGAAGGACACTGGTGGGTGCAGGACGCCGCCGCGGCGTTGCCGGCGCGGCTGTTCGGCGATGTCGCAGGAAAAGCGATCGCGGATCTGTGCGCGGCGCCGGGTGGCAAGACCGCGCAGCTGGTGCAGGCCGGCGCAAATGTCACCGCGATCGACCGTTCGCCCAATCGCGTGGCGCGACTGCGCGACAATCTTGCGCGGCTCGGGCTGCAGGCGCAGACGGTCGTGGCGGATGCGACCGAATGGCCGGGCGACGATCAGACCTCTGCAACCTTCGACGGCGTGCTGGTCGATGCGCCCTGCGCCTCCACCGGCACCATCCGCCGCCATCCCGACGTGGCGTGGCTGCGGCAGGAATTCGATATCGGCGCGCTGACGGCGCTGCAAAAACGCCTGCTGCAAAAGGCGGCCGCGCTGCTGAAACCCGGCGGCACGCTGGTCTACTGCACCTGTTCGCTGGAGCCGGAAGAGGGCGAGCAGGCCATCGCCGCCCTGCTATCAGCCGAACAGGGACTGCGCCGCGCGCCCATCGAGGCCGGCGAGGTGGCCGGATTGGGCGAAATCCTCACCCCCGAAGGCGACCTGCGCACCCTGCCCTGCCATCTGCCGCACGCCGACCCGCGGCTTGGCGGGCTCGACGGCTTCTATGCGGCGCGGCTGGTTAAATCCTGATATTTGCAGGCCAATTTGCAGATTCGCCCCATTCGAATGGTGCCTTGACCGCGTTTCCGGATTAATAAGGATTCGCAGAGAATCCTCCTCAAGTTAAAAGGATTCGCAAGCGAATCCTCAAATCCCAGGATCCTTAGTCCTAAAGGCGCGCGTGTCGGTCGCTCAACGCAGACGTATTTCGACGCTGATCATGGGCCGCTTCGCGCGGAGCGCGATGGCGCGCGCCAGCGGGGGCTCGGTGGCATTGTCGCGGCTATGGCCGGGACGCACCGACCGGCTGATCATCGCGCCGCACGATTTGCGCACCGCGGACGCGACCCGCGCCGCCGAGGTCTATGCCGGCCGCTTCGTGTTCGCCGGCAAGATCGTCACCTGTCACGGCCGCTCGGTGTTCGACCTCGAGCCGCCGTCGGAAGACTGGGAAGTCAACCTGCTCGGCTTCGGATGGCTGCGCCACTTGCGCGCCGCCGATACCGCGATCACCCGCGCCAATGCCCGCTCGCTGGTCGACGACTGGATTTCCAATCCCAACCGCAAGCGCGCGATCGGCCGCCGCGCCGACGTGCTGGCGCGGCGCGTGATCTCGCTGCTGTCGCAGGCACCTCTGGTGCTCGGCGATACCGACGGCAAATTCTATCGCCGCTACTTGCGCGGTCTCACCCGCGAGATCCGCTTCCTGCGCTACACGATGCTGGACATTCCAGACGGCGTGCCGCGGCTGCAGGTGCTGATCGCGCTGTGCTACGCCTCGCTCTGCCTCGCCAACCAGGCGCGCCACATCCGCACCGCCACGCGAAGACTGTCCGACGAATTGCAGCGGCAGATTCTGCCCGACGGCGGCCACATCTCGCGCAACCCCGGCGCGCTGATCGAGCTGCTGATCGACCTGCTGCCGCTGCGGCAGACTTTCGCCGCAAGAAATATCGCCCCGCCGCCGGCGCTGCTGAATGCGATCGACCGCATGATGCCGATGCTGCGCTTTTTCCGCCATGGCGATGGAAGCTTCGCGTTGTTCAACGGCATGAGCAGCGCGCCATCCGATCTGTTGGCGACGCTGCTCGCCTATGACGACACCCATGGCGCGCCGATGGCGAACATGCCGCATACCGGCTATCAGCGGCTCGATGCCGGCGCGATGACGGTGATCATGGACACCGGCCCGCCGCCGCCGCCCAATGTCAGCCATGATGCGCATGCCGGCTGCCTCTCGTTCGAGCTGTCGTCGGGTCCAAGCCGGATCGTGACCAATTGCGGCATGCCGGCCACTGGCCGCGACAACTGGCGCGTCTTCGCGCGCGGCACGCCGGCGCATTCCACGCTGACCTATCATGAG
>NZ_DASYMN010000252.1:0-34881 GCF_036009065.1 Bradyrhizobium sp.
GAGGCCACCGCATCGACCATGAACAGCGCCGGATGGCCCGCGGCCTTGATCGCCTTGCCGATCGCTTCGATGTCGTTGAAGGCGCCCGACGCGGTGTCAACCTGCACCGCAAGGATCGCCTTGATTTGATGATCCGTATCGAGCCTCAGCCGCGCCTCGACTTCTGCCGGGCGTATCGAGCGCCGCCAGTCGCCCTTCAGCACCTCGACCTCGGCGCCCATCGCGGCCGCGGCGTTGCCCCAGCCGATGGCGAAGCGGCCGCTTTCCAGCACCAGGACCTTGTCGCCGCGTGACAGCACGTTGCTCAATGCCGATTCCCACGCGCCGTGGCCGTTGGCGATGTGGATGTAGGAACGGCCTTCGGTGGCAAACAGCTTTGAGAGATCGCGCAGCAGGCTGTCGGTCAGCTCCACCATCTGATCGGAATAGATGTCCAGCGCGGGGCGATGCATCGCCCGCAGCACTTCGTCGGGCATATTGGTGGGCCCGGGGATTGCCAGAAACTCCCGGCCCGCGCGAACGACCATTGTTGTTTCCTTGTTCGACCTTAAGGACCGGCCATGGATGCAGGGAAAGGCTGCGAAATTCAACCCGTCCGGCCGTTATTTTCCCAGCAGACGACGTCGCGTTGGTCGCCGATCAGGCCGGCATTGATCGCATCGCCGGGGATGCCCTGGCCGGTCAGCGTCACCATCGGAAGGTTGACGAGTCCCTTCTGAGGCTCGTGATGGGTCCAGAGCGCTGGCAACACGATATAGCCGAGGAGGCCATCGGCGGCGGCTACGATCAGCGCGGCAAATGCGATGCGCCGGCCGCGCCTATGGGGTGCCGGCGGATGCGTGCCTTCTCCCATGTGCCATTCTCGCGGTTTCAGTCCGAGAGGTCCGCACGGCTCCGGCGCGACGGACAGGTCATTTCGGTTCGAAAATTGCCGCGAGCAGCGCCGCGAGACGGAAGCCCGCCTTTTGAATCTGCTCGCGTGCCCGCTGGCTCGCCCAATTGGCGTAGTCCGGGGTGATATACGTCTTCCAAACGCACGCGTTGTCGTGTTCCGGATCTCTGCCCTTGAACTCGATCCTGAGTTCGTTGTGAGCCGCCGCGGCGAGCGGCAGCATTTCCGTCGCCCATTGCTGCGCCCAGGTTTCCGGATCGTCCGCAGTCTGCCAGCCGGCAGGAGCCTTGGCGGCCAGGAGCCGGGCGAAATCCTGCTCCGCACCCGCCAGTCCCGCCGCCCGCATGGCGTCGTTGACGGTATTGCCGTCCCAATACAGATGGAGATGCTCATTAGGCGGGGCGGCCGGATCCGGCGCGAGCGCGACAAGTTTGATCGCATTGCCTCCGGCCGTCGAAGCGACGTCCTTTACTCCGTTGGGAAACTTAGTCGGATCCGTCGGATCCTTGACCTCTGTGCATGTATCTTTATCGAAATAGATTCCACCGACGTGGAGCGGCTGGTGAATATCTCCGACGAGATGCGCCAGCAACCACACCGCTTCGGCGTCCGTCAGCTTTACCGTATCGTCGATGTGCGGCGATTTTCCGCGCAACTGCGCGACCGAATAGTTGATCATTTTCACGACGTCTTTTGGTGTCGTGCCCGGGTTGCCGGCGACATATTTCGTCTGCTGAATCGGAACGTCGGTGAAGTGATAGTCGCCGCTTCGCTTGTTATTGGCGGCGAAAGCCTTCTCCTCATTGGACGGCGTACGTCCGCAAAAGGGAACGTTTTTTGTTTTCGCGCAATCAGGGAACACTGCGACTTGGCTGAGGGTGCGTTCAAGCGGCTTGTCATCCGCGTCCTTGGTGGCAAGCAGCGCTTTCACCTTGCCGTACGCCGTTGGATGGTGGGCGCTCATCACCATGTCCGCGATTGCGCCGACCATGCGATGACCGGGATAATCCCAGGCCATTGTAGGCGATGTCACGGCGACAAGTGTAGCGGCGCTGAGCAGCGTTGCCCGAATTGCGTTCAGCATGGCGTAACCCCCACCCGATTAAACCGGTACGAGAAAAGTAGCCGAATAAAGGTTATGCGCGAGTGCGCCATTTCGTCGCCGCGCCGGGATTCTCGCTCGCATTCAAGCGTCTTCGCAATGCGAGAAGAAATATCCTAGCGTTTCGTCTCGCGGCAGCCCGCGGCTTCGGCGTCGTCGACCGAGCAGAACCAGCGCGTGCCCTTAGCGACATTCATCTGGATCTTTGCGTACCAGCGGCTGGTCGGCTTGTGATAGATGCATTCGCCGGACCGGTTGACGTTACCCTTGATGGTGCAGTCGGGCGAGGGCGCGACCGGACCCGACGCCGACGCCAGCAGGATCGCCTTGGCGGTGTCAGGCGGCCTGGTGGCGCCCAGTATGGCGGTTTTCTTGTTGCGGACGCGCCAGTCCCATGGCGCGATGAATGCGCCTTGCCACATGCCGGCCTTGGCCTCGCGTGCGGCTTTTTCGTCGGCGTCATAGTCACGCGAGAAGCGGACATAGGACAGCGCCCATCCGTTCTTCACCATCCATTTCTGGACGTCCTCGCCATCGACCTCGCACCTGGCCACCGTCCGGCCGCGGCGGTCGACCTGGCGGGTGTGACAAATCCAGGTCTTGCCGCCGGCATGGCGGATGAGTTCTTCGCGCGCGGCGACGCCGCAGGTCCAGCGCTCGCCCTTGGTGTTAAGGCAAAGCTGGTCCGATGACGGCGCGTCGATGCCGCCAAGGCGGATTCGGGTGCTGCCGATCGTCACCTGATCGCCGTCGCGGATTTTTGGAACGCCGGTGACGTCGGCCGCGCTGGCAAGCGCAGGCAGCAACAACAGCGGAATAGGAAGCAGTAATTTCTTGAGCATCATCGGCAATCCCGGCACAGAATCATTCCAATATATCTGCAGATTGTGCTGATATTTTGAGCAGCGTACCAGCGCGGGGCGCGGCCTCCACACTCAACTTAACGCGATGATGGGAAAACGTGCCCCGGACGCAGCGCAGCGCCCTTGCGGTGCGCTGCAGAGCCGGGGCCCATGACGCACAAAGAAACTAAGTGTGGGTCCCGGTTCGGCGAAGCAGCGCTGCGCGCTGCATCGCGCCCGACACACGATGTCTGCTAGGACGCGCCCTTCTGCATCATCGCGCGGCGCGCCTGCGCCAAGCCCATCAGCACGAATGCGGAGGTGACCTCGGGTCCACCGACCAGAATCCGCGTCGGCGTCTTCATCTTGTTCCACTCATAGGCCTTGAAGGGCCCGCGCCGTCCGCCCTCGCCGAGATGGCTGACGATGCAATGCAGCGCCGGTGTAAAGCTCGCCGCTTCCGCGCCGAGATGACCAAGTGAGATCAGCGCAAGCGCTGCGTCGAAGGCGTTCATCTCGGAAGTGAGAAGTTCCTCCCGGACATAGCCGAGCACGCGGCCGCGGATCAGAGCCAAGGCGCCGTCGGGGTCGATCGCCTCTCGCGCCGCGCTGGGCAACGCGGAGAATGCCGCGTAGCAGCGGCCGAAATAGGCGCAATACAGTTCGGGCAGATAGTAGATATGCGACCGCGGGTCGGTGAAGGCGCCACTTGCCACCAGCCGCCGCTGGAAATCGATGATCTTTCGCAGCGTCTGGAGCCGCCGCGGGGTCTCGACGACCCGCCATCGCGCGCAATTGCGGAAACTGACTTCGAGGATGTCGAGATTGAGGGTCGGATCGAGGTCGTTGCCGAACGGGCGTTGGCCGGCGAGGTTGTCGATCCAGGTGACGACGCCGCCGGCGTAGTCGATGTGGTCATTGAGCGGCACAGTCACACGCGGCTCGTTGACGCCGGGGCCGACCTGATAGCCGGCATAGAAATCGAGCAGCGGCTGATCGAGGATCGGATTGGTTGAGCCGGCCTGTGTCGCGGCGGAGAACGAACATGCGGTGGTGTCGCAATCCGGCACGTAGATGCCGAAGCCGAGATCCTGCTTGATCTGGGCGAAGAAACGGCTGAAGCGCGGGTGTGGCGGCGGCGCAAGGGCCGTGATCACGCTGACCATGCTGCCGTCCAGCGCGCGCACGTCCTCACGGCTGGTGGTGAGGCAGAAATCGACCATGTCGGAAATCGCGCGGCGTGACGATGCAAGCTCCGCCGGCGATGCCAGGCCGGTTTCGGCAAAGCTCAGCAGCGCTTCGGTAAAGAATGCGTCGTAATAGGCCGAGCGATGGCGGATCTGGATCGGCTGCCACATCGGCTCGGCAATTCCGCGCCATGGCGGATTGATCAATTCGCCGGCGGGCGAGCGCGCGATGAAAATCCGCGCCAGGTTGAACAGCAGCGTCGAGTTCTTGTAGCCGCGCGAATTGAGGCCGGTGAGCGCCATCAGGCATTCCCTGCCGCGCACATCGGGATCGCCGATCAGGTTGAAGGCGGCATAGGTCGGAATGAATCCGTTGCTGCTGAAGGATCGCAGCAGATGCGCGCCGCAAATGCGAATGATTTTTTCGAGTTCCGCCAGTCCGGGCGCGTGCCCGGTCCCGGGCGCGGATTTTGGCTTGGGATGCCGCAGGCGGATGGTATCCAGCAACTCCGCCACCGGCTGGCCTACAGCGGCCCAATCCGGCGATGCATCGTCACGCGCATGCGTCAGGGCATTTCGCAGCGCCTCGAACCGCGACGGCTGGCGCAACTCGGGCAGGCCCGCGTGCCGCAGTAGCGGGCGCAGCGCCGGGTTTCCGAGCGCGGTCCTGTAGAATTTTGCCAGATGCGGGTCGCCCCCATTGGGGTGCAACAGCAGGCCGTCGCACAGATCGTATAAAGACGGGCCGTCCTTTGGGAACGTCAGCGCACGATAGGCAGCACTGGCGAAGTATTGCAGGGTCATGAGGGTTTTCCCGTGCCGAAACTGCCGCGCGTCCCGTCAGGTTTGGCCACCGCGCGTTACGGCGGCCTGCGTTCTCAACCTGCAAGTCATTGAAAAATTGCACGAATAGCCGACGAATACAAATCCGGCCGGAATTCAGGGCGGCATGGCCCTTGCTACGGCCCTTGCAATAGATAGCAAGGAGACTGGGGTTGTCCTGCACGCCCTGGCAGATTAGTGCTTCCTGTGTTGCGATGCCGCAAATCGAGCACAATTGATCGGCACATGGTCCGGCAACCCCTCAAACCTATTTGACGATGGCGCGACTAACAGGCGCGTCCGCGTGCCGATCAGGAACGAAACCGCATGAATGTACAGCAGCTTAGCGTTTCCCGCCGCTCGCTCGCCATCGCCGCCGCCCTGGTCGGCATGGTGTCGCTGGCGATCGGCGCCCATGCTGCGCTGAACAAGCGGGCGCTGGATACGGCCAAGGCCGCCGAGGCGCTCGGCAGCCAGGGGGCGACGAAGCCGTCGCGGCTCGCGCTGGTGATCGGCAACGGACACTACCCCGACGCCAACGCGCCGTTGACCCAGCCTATCAACGATGCGCGGGCGCTGACCGCGGCACTTCGGCGCGAAGGCTTTGACGTCGATGTCGTGGAAGACGCCGGCAAGGACGACATCAACCGTGCCGTGGATCGCCTGCAGGCCAGGATCAATCCAGAATCCGTGGTGATGCTGTTCTTCGGCGGATACGGCGTTCAGGCCGGCCGCGAGAGTTACATGATCCCGGTCGATGCGACGATCTGGACGGAATCCGACGTCCGGCGCCAAGGCGTCAGCGTTGAGTCGGTGCTGGGCACGATCACGGAGAAGGGCGCGCGCGCCAAGATCGCCATCATCGATGCGTCCAGGCGCAATCCCTACGAGCGCCGCTTCCGCGCGTTTTCACACGGCCTCGCGCCGATCAATGCGCCTGACAACGCGCTGATCCTGTCGTCGGCCACGCCGGGCAAGGTCGCCGACGATTCCGCCGGTCCGAACAGCGCGCTGGTGACCGAACTGCTGAATAACATCGGTTCGAAGGCGGCCGGCGCCGAAGCCGTCTTCAGCAACACGCGAATTGCGGTGGCGCGCGCGTCCGATGGCAAGCAGGTGCCGTCGGTGTCGTCGTCACTGCGCGAAGACCTTCACTTCGCCGACGCCGCTGACAAAAAGGCCGGCAGCTAGTCTAGGGCGCGATGCTTTTAGGTCGAAGCGGCTCCTTCGCCTCTCCCCTGCGGGGAGAGGTGAGTTGAGCGTCGTGGCGACTCGGCTTAAACCCATCATGCTTTAGTCGAATTCCGTCATTTCCGGCGAAGCGACGAACCCGGAACGACAGCTGCTATTCATATCCCCGCTTGCGATTACCGGACGCACCGCCCTCAAGAGGCGCTTCGCTTCAGCACGACATCGCCTTGCGCCTGCAGCAATCGCTTGGGGTGAACGCCGTCGACATGCCCCATGAACGGCGGATGGATCGAATAGCCGATCAGTTCGCGGGCGCGCTCCGGCAATTTTTGCGCGAGGTCAGCGGGAACCGCCAGGCTCATGTTCTCGAGCTGCCGCACCCAGCCGGCGCAATACTGCGGCGTAATGATCAAACGCGGCCGCTCCGACCGATTGGCGCCGCCCCGGTGCCAGAGCGTACCCTTCGCGATCGCAAGCGATCCGGCTGGCATCGTCATCTTTACGGCATCAGGGCGGTTGCCGGGATCGCGATCGGGTGTTGGCGTTGTCCTGGTGGTGAAGTCGGCGGGCTTCGTCGCTCCCTCGACGATCTGCTCGTCCCACAGATGGCTTCCCGGAATGACTTCGGTGCTTCCGTTCAATTCCGTTGTATCGTCGATCGCCCAGAATGCGCTGATGCCAAGGGCCGGGCGTGGCCGGGGCATTTTGGCGCCGCCGTCGTCAAAATGCCAGGGCTGCGCGGTTTCGCCGGGATGCAGGTTGATCGCAAGCAGAGCCGACAGCAGGCAGCTTTGTCCCAGTTCGGCTTCGGCAAAAGCCAGCGCCAAGGGATGAATCGCGAGGTCTGCGAAGTGTGGCGACTTCGCCAACAAGGCATACACGCGGTTGGTCTTCAGGCCCTCGAAATCGTTGCGGCCGGTGAGGTCGCGCGCGAGGAACGGCGCCAGCGCCGCCCGGATTTCGGCAACGCTATCCGGGGAAAGAACACGTTCGAAGATAAGGTAGCCGCGGGAATCGAAATCTTCCCGCCACGACGCGAATGTTCGTCCCTGCAACCAGGGTGACGCCAGCTCGATCGTTGTTGGCATTGGCTTGCTCTCCCTCTCGCAAAACACTCCGCGCTACTTTGCGTCTGGGCTGGCGGTGATCGGCCGCACCGGGTCGCCCTCGCGGAGCAGCGCTCCGGCCCGCGCCACCACGATGTCGCCCTCGACCAGTCCCTCGCGGATTTCCACTTGCCCCGCCGACATCAATCCAACTTCGACGCGACGGGTTTCGACCCGGTCACGCCGCACCACCTGAACTACCGTGCCGCCGCTGCCGTAGAGGATGGCGGTGAGCGGCACCGAGACGCCGCAGCTTTGGCCGGTCTTGATCATCGCGCGGCCGGAGGAATTGACCAGCAGGCGCCGGGTCGAGGCCAGCGCGACAAAGACCTGACCCAACTGACTGTTGGGTTCGACGGTCGCAGCGACCCGGCGAACTTTGCCGTCCACTTCGCCGGCGCCGATGATCTTGACCCGGGCAGACTGGTTGACAGCCAGCTTCGACAGGTCGCGCACCGGCACCAGGCCGACCAGATCGAATTCGCTTCGTGGGATGATGCTGAACAGCGCCTCGCCCTTGCCCGATGCCGTTGCTCCGATCACGGCCGTCGAGGAACTGACGAGGCCGGCGACCGGGGCCTGGACCAGGATGATTCCGCCTTCGGGCAGGTTAAGCCGGGCCAGCGTTTGACCGGCGATTACGATCTCTCCGGCGTCCACCAGCACGTCGGCGACTTTCAAGCCTTGCCGGTCCGGCCGAACCATCGCCTCCTCTTTTGGGATCAGGATTCCGGAAACCTCGACGATCGCGGCAAAGCATTGTTTCGCCGCCTTGAGGACCGTGACGGCCGCGCCTTTCGGGGTGTTGGTATCCTCGGCGGCCAGACATGGCTGGGAAGCGAGGCAAAACCCGGTCACCACTACGGCTAGTGTCCGGGGAAGACCGCGCATGGCGAGATGGCCCATCGACATTCAATCCAGTTTAGATCATCGATATCAGATGGCTGGCGCCCGAGCCAAGCATCGTGCCCCGGACGCAGCGCAGTGCGCCACACTTTGCGGCGTGGTGCGCTGCAGAGCCGGGGCCCAGGCTTCATGTATCGTGCTCGTGGGTCCCGGCTCTGCGGAGCAGCGTGAAGAACGCTGCACCGCGTCCGGGACACGATGCCTTCAGCGCCCGAACAGCTGCTTCATGATGCTGTCCATCGGCGTCTCCCGGTCGGGCGGAGGCGGCTTGAGTTGATCCTGCGGCGAAGCGGGGGCCGTGCTGCGGCTGCCCAATCCCTGCTGAAGCAGGTTTCCCAAGGTTTCGCCGAGCGTGCCGGACAGAGCACCGCCGCTACCAATGCCGCCGCCCGGGCCGAACAGGCCCTTGCCCATCTCCTTGAGTTTTGCATAAGCCGCATCTGGATTGTCCAGCATACCGGCAACTTCAGGATAGATGCGCGGCTCGGCCCATGGGCCCTCAATCACGACGGGAATGCCGAGCCCGACCGGATTTGCGGCGCTGCCCTGCCCCTCGGTGGTCATCACCAGTTTCGGTTCGACCCGGAACGCCAGCGTCTTCGCGGACAGATCCACGGTGCCGGCGCCGGTCATGTGCACCAATGGGCCGATCAGCGTGAGATCGTTCGTAGTGGCCTGCCCCTGCTCGGCGCGGAACGAGGCGCTAAGCTGTGTAAGATCGGTGGTCTGATCGCGGCCTTGCTGCCATCCCGACAACGTGCCTGACGTGAGGGAGCGGATCATCCTGGCGATGTTGAGGTCGCGGATCGCGCCGTCCTGGAACAGAACGAAAGCCGTTCCGCTCAAGGCCGACACGATCGCGCGCTGGCTGGCGCCGCTGGAACGGAACGCGAGCTTGGCCTGCATCTTGCCGTCGATCTTGTCGAAGTCGGCGAGGCCAGTGAGGAGCGGCAGCGCGCGGACGCCGGCAACATCGCTGCGCAGGATGTAGTTCGGATTATTCCCCGACACATCGATGGTCAATTCGCCGTCGGCCTCGCCGCCGTAGACGCCGAGATGCGAGAATTGCGCCTTCAGTACGCCGCCGGCGAGCGCGGCATCCAGCGCCGCCGGCGCGAAGCGTGCGTCGCCGACATTGAGTTCGGCCGCCGACATTCTGATCTCGGCATCGACATAGTTCAATCCGGTAAGGTTGATCGGCTCGTTGCTCCAGGGTTTTCCCGGCTGCGCCGCCGCGGGCCGGCCACGGAATGAGGTGCCGAGATTGAGCCGGTGGAAGTCGAGGTCGACTTTTACCACGGGCTTGCTGGCAAGATCGGCGGAAGCCCAGCCGTTGAATTGCACGCCGTCCAGCGTGCCGCTCAAACCGTTGATCGCGAGCAGCGGGCCGTTGATTCGCACCTGCGCCTTGGCGGACAGCGACCGTCCGATCAGGCCGGGCGAATCCAGCGCCAGCTCGACCGCAACATTTTGCCGCTGCAATGAACCGGCGGGCAGCGCCGCCTTGACGGCGAACTTCAGCGGGTGCTCGCCCACGCGCGCGTTGCCCGCAAAACTGATGCTTCGGTCCGATGCGATCATGGCGTTGGCGTCGATGCCGTCGATGCGGCTTTCCACGCGGCCGCGCAGGTTGGTGAAGACCACGGCACCATCAGCGATTCTTATATGATCGATGCTGAAATCTTTCGCGGCAGCGTCGCCGGGCGCGGTCGCCGGCCTGGCGGAGTTGTCGATGCGCGCATCGCGCTCGCGTCGCAGCGGGACATACAGAACCGGCTTGTTGATCACGAGTTCGCTGACTTGCGGATGTCCGGATAGCGCGCTTGGCAAGGCAAGCTCGGCTTGCACGCTGGCGATGGTGAGGCGGCTGTCGGAATCGCGGGCCTTGGGATCCTGCACGATGATGTCGTTCAGCGTCACGTTCAGCGAGGGCCAGATGCCGAGCCTCGTCGCGCCGGACACGGCGATCCGGTAGCCGGTTTCGCGCTCGACCCGATCCTGGATCGCCTGCGTCATGAAGCCCGACGGAATCCCGATCATCAGCAGCAAGGCTGCGACAACGATCACGGCCAGGACGGTGGCGCCGGCGATTTTCAATGCTCTCATCACGATATTCCAAGCTGCTCTCGCAACCTATTAGACTCGCCACAGAATTGTGCCGATCAGGAGGATTAACGTAAGCAAGCCAACTACAGCTAAGTGAACCGCATTCAAATTGAAATTAGCTGTAATTTTGTGTCGGTTGCTTGACGCAACATTTCGCGCTGCAACTGCTCGGCACTTAGTACCTCCGCATGAGCCAACCATTTGTCTGGCGACAGATGGTCAGTTGCAATCATACGCCTCCATACGGTGTAGCCCTCTGGAAAGCCTATGAATATTACTTTATTTCGAGAGATACCTGCAGTCGCTCGAAATCCAGCCAGAACGATCATTCGACCTTCTGCCGTTGCGGCGGGGGGGTTAGCTCATCCGCGGGCCTCCCAATGGACGACCCACATCCTGACGTCATCGAGCGGGTGGCGAGCGGGGTACGTTCGAATCGGCGGCGCCAGTTGATACCAACGACAACTGCCATACTCAGCGGCGCCGGCAGGACAGCCTATGAGATATCCACATTACGCTAGGCGTCGATAAGACCGGCGTACCACAATTACGGTCTCATAGCCGAAGCCAAGCTGTAGCAAATCACTTACTGAAGCCATCCTCGTCCTCAAAAATGTGCTTGCGCAAAGAATCCCCAGTAGGTTCGTCGGGCACTAATCGTAAACCATCACGTAGGAGTCTTATTTTATCTTCTTGGTTTCCCACTTTCGACTCTATATCAGCTAGCACCTTAATAGAATTCAATTTTATAAAAATATCTTCGCTGCGGTGCGCAAGGCGAACGGACTCCAAAGCAGTTGCGTGGGCGCGAATCATGTCATTCTGCACTGTCATCAGTCGCGCATATTTCGATAGTACGCTCGCCTCATTGTCCAAATTGCCAGAATTTCGTGCACGCTGAAGTTGGCCATCCAGAATTTGCTCGGCCGTCACTGCGTCTATCGGGGACTTGCCTTCCTTCCTTTCTAAGCTGCGAATCAAGAAGTCTGCTTTTCGCGAATCCACCACGCGAAGCGCGCTCTTCCATTTGAGAAACTTTGCCGTTGCATCTAATTTTTCAAGTAAATTTGCCCCGGCAGACGAGAGTTTTGCCAAGTCGAATTTTTCAACGGTCAATTCAAACAAATGGCGATCGTCTAGAATAAAAGCCGCTTTGTAGCATTTTTCCATTTTGAGCAAATGCCTTCTCGCCTCGGCAAACATGCGTAACTTCTTATGCAAGATAACCAACTGGTGGTGAAAATGGCCTTTGCTATGCATATCTTCTGTTAGATCTAACCCGCGTTTCACATGAGCAATTCCTTCCGTTAAACGCCCACTAGCGCAAAGAGCGTAGCCGAACTGCCGCAAAGTCCCCGTCAAGTTCCCCTTCGAATCATGTTTTAAGCGGCCAGCAAGGAGGATGATGAGTTCACGATATCTGTTTTGCGCGTCAAGTACTTCCGTCGCCTTGATGACAAGCGCTGGCTGGAGCGCGCTCGATAAGGAACTGTCTCTGTCCCAACCGTTAGGAAAAAACAATTCAATCAGCTTAGAAATCGCGAGGTATTCACCGAGACGTACCGCCACCGCCATCCAGAGTTTGCTATCGAAGACCTTCCAAGCTTCGTCGTGTCTGTTAGCACGCGCATACTGATAGCAGATCTCAAAGATCGGTTCCGCTTCTTCTAATGACAATAGCTCAACCGACTCGGGTATAGATTGAAGGAAGTTTCTGATGCGATCAGCGACGCCAGCCTTGTCTGTAAGCCGAGAATATGCGTACAGCCGAACGATTGGATGGAGATCGAAGAGCCGCTGATTGCGGTTGGTCCAAAGAAAACCACGATCGACAAGGCGGCCTACTCGTCGCCAAAACTCAGACATATCGTCTACGGCCAGCACGGCTATCGCTGCATCAAAAGAGGTGGCACCGCGGAATGCTGAAAGCATAGTAAGAAAGGACTTGTCGGAGCTATTCAGTGCATCGAAGGCAGCTTGCAATATGTGGTTGCTTCGCTGCATTAACGAATCGATAACTGAGTCGTCTTCGTCCGTGAGCGCCAAATAGCTGTTCTCGGGGTCGGCGAGCAAACCGGCAGCAAGCCGCAGAGCCAAGGGATGTCCGGCGTACCTCTTTGCGACCCGGACCAACTTATCTTGATCGATGCCAAGTACTTCTTTTTCAAGAAACTCTACCGCCTCTTCGTCAGTGAGGCCCGTCAACCGGATTTCTTTAACACCAGCGAGGTTGTCGAGTTCCTTGGGTAGGAGCCGTGATGTAATGAGGATTTTTGAGCCCATGCCAGGGATTGACGCTACGTCCGTAAGAAACCTAGCCAACCGCTCGTCCGCACAAAAACGTACAGAATCCTCGGGTTTCTCATCGCGATGCGGTTGATCGCAGCTCGAAAATCCAAGTAGCTGCCTTTCTAATCCGTCTAGGACAACGATGCCCCGACGCCTTTGCATGGCGCGGGTAATTGTCTCAATAGATGGCTTCGAACTTGAGGTCGAACTGACAAAATACTCATGGGCTATACGGAGGAATGAGGTGAAGTTCGGGCCAGGCTCGTAAAAGCTGTACCAAAGAATAGCCTCTGGTTCTTCGTCCGTTGCGACCCAGGCGTTGGTGTCGACCCCAGTTCTTCGGAGATCGTAGTGGAGCCAAAGCCAAGCCAAAGAACTCTTACCCATTCCCCCGAGTTCGACGATCGCGCATACTCGCTCCGTGGCCGAGTGCCACCATGCCGTGAGCAATTCGCGATTGGCACTGCGCCCGACGAAATTTCGAGCAAGTGGATATGCCGGAAGATATAAGGGGTCAGGCGCGATAACTTTGTAGTCCCCCCCGTCGCGCGGCTCCTCGCCGACGGGGGCTACCGAGGGGGGAGAAGCAGCACTGACGCAGCTGGGACACCCGCTCTCTCAACTAGCACTGGAAGTTCAGCGCCGGACAAACCCTGCAGAACTAAATAGTTCTTTGCAAGCTCGAAGGCCGTCTTCACGTTCCTTCGCTCGCCTAGGGTTTCGTACAACGACTTAGCGAAAGCGATAGCAGTTTCGTCCGGAATGGCACTGTCCATCCCAATGACGGCATCCACGTGCTGGGCGAGCGCGGTGGCCTGCGACTCGCTGTAGCACGCATTCAGAACGATCAACCGAGTATTTTCGCCTGCAAGTTTGAAGAGCTCTGCGATAGCTTTTGAATCGGCTTCAACTCCTTTTCCCGACTGATCCTCAAAGACGAGGGTTCCATTAGGCGATCCGTGGCCGCTAAAATGCACGATCGTAGGATTTTGCTTTAGAATGAGCCGTTGAATTGAGTCGAGTCGGACTGCATGTTCTTCTGAAAACGTGAATTGCTCGCGTGTCGAAGCCGCCTCCAACGCCTCCTTGATCCTTGTAGACTCGGCTCCAAGACGAAGGCGGGTCTCGTCAGAAGGATTGGCGGCAAGGAAGAGAATCTTAATCAGCCGGTTACTCATAGTTGATCAGCCCCCGCGCGTTGTCTGTGAACAACACAACTAGGCTAACGAGTCCGCCAGGCTTGCGCAATTCCGTTACGTCAAAAAACGTTGGGACGGGCAGAGAGTTACTCAAGGAACTACATCGAAATCGTTTGACCAATCCGTGGTCTGGCCTCGCCCATATCTCATGCCAGTAGATGGCCGTCAGTTTGCCGTAAGCCGCAGCCCGGCGGTGGATATGGAATTGGTCACATCTTAGAAATCAATCGCGGCGACAACGATTCTAGCGGTTTACAGCTCCACCCTCTCGGGCTCGGCGATCCTCGCCAATATCCAGATCGGCAAAACCCTGCACCATCTACCTACTCTGCCGCAGGCGTATGCACCGCCCCCGGCGGCGGCTTGTGCTCAGCCGGATGCTCGGTCTCACCGCTTGACGCCAGCAATTTCTTGCCAAACCGCCACGACAGCTCACCGACATCGTCCATCAGCATGAACATTGCCGGCACGAACACCAGCGACAGCACGGTGGAGAATATCAGGCCGCCGATCACCGCGAGCGCCATGGGCGAGCGGAATTCGCCGCCGGCGCCGAACGCCAATGCGCTCGGCATCATGCCGGCGGCCATCGCGATGGTGGTCATGACGATGGGGCGGGCGCGCTTCATGCCGGCGTCGATGATGGCTTCGTGGCGCGGCTTGCCCTCGCGGACGGCTTCGACCGCGAACTCGACCAGCATGATGGCGTTCTTGGTGACGATGCCCATCAGCATCAGGATGCCGATCCATACCGGGGTGGTCAGCTGCTTGCCGGTCAGCAGCAATGCGGCGATCGCGCCGCCGATCGACAGCGGCAGCGAGAACAGGATCGTGATCGGCTGCAGGAAGGTGCCGAACAGCAGCACCAGCACCGCATAGACCATCATCAATCCCGCGGTAATCGCCGTGGCAAAGCCTTCCGAGAGTTCATTGAGGCTTTCGGCGTCGCCGGAGGGGCTGACCTTGACGCCCTTCGGCAGGCTTTTCATCACGGGAAGTTCATAGATCTTTTTGGTGGCATCGCCGAGCGCCGCGGTGCCGACGAGGTCGGCAGCCACGGTGGCCTGACGTTCGCGGTCGTAGCGGTTGATGCTGGTCGGCCCCTGGTCGAGTTTTATGTCGGCGACCACCGACAACGGCACGCCGCCGCGGCCGCCGCCCAGCGGCACCCGCAGCTGCTCCAATATCGGCAGATCTGCGCGCGCGCCCTCTTCGAGCTGGACGCGGATCGGCACCAGCCGGTCGCCGGTATCGAACTTGGCCAGCGCCGGACCGACATCCCCGATGGTGGCGACGCGAATGGTTTCCGACAGGCTCTCGGTGGAGACGCCGAGCCGCGCCGCCAGATCGGCGCGCGGCTGGATGCGAAGCTCGGGGCGGTCGAGCGAGGTTTCCGAGATCACATTGGCGATCAGCGGAATCCGCTTCATCTGGTTCGCAAGCTCCGCGGCGACGTTGCTGACGATACCGCTGTCGGTTCCGGTCACCACCAGCGAGATGGCGCGCAAGCCGTTCTCGTCAAGAAACCAGAACCGGATGTCGGGGACGTTTTCCAGTTCGGTGCTGATCGCGAGTTCAAGCTCGCGCTGGGTGATCTTGCGGTCGTGCTTTGGCGTGTAATTGATGATCAGCGCCGCGCGGCGCACCTCGAACGTACCCGGCGGCACCCGTCCGCCGTCGACGAATACGCTCTTGACCTCCGGCCGCTTGCGTAAACGAGCGACGATCTCCTCGGTGGTCTTTTCGGTGAAGGCGAGCTGCGATCCCGGCGGCAGCTCCATGGCGAGCAGCGAGCGCGCGGAATCCTGCGCCGGCAAAAAGCCCTGCGGCAGCAGGGTGATGCTCCAGATCGACGCCGCGAAAATCCCGAAGCCGATCAGCACGGTGATGAAATAGTGCCGCACCGACCATGTCACGAGGCCATTATAGGCCTTGAGCACGCGGCCCGGCGGCGGATCGTGGTAGTGGCTGTCCTTCATGAAATAGGCCGCCAGCACCGGAGTGACGAAGCGCGCGGCGAGCAGCGAGAAGAACACCTGTACCGATACGGTGATGCCGAACTGCTTGAAGAATTGCCCGGCGATTCCCGACATGAAACTCGCCGGCGCGAAGATCGCGATGATGGTCAGGCTGATCGCGATCACGGCGAGGCCGATTTCGTCGGCGGCCTCCAGCGCCGCGCGATAGGGTGATTTCCCCATCCGCATGTGGCGCACGATATTCTCGATCTCGACGATGGCGTCGTCGACGAGGATGCCGGTCGACAGCGTAATGGCGAGGAAGCTGACAAGGTTCAGCGAGAAGCCCAGAATATCCATCGCCCAGAACGCCGGGAAAATCGACAGCGGCAGCGAAATCGCGGCGATGATGGTGGCGCGCAGGTCGCGCAGGAACAGGAAGACGATGATCACTGCGAGGATCGCGCCTTCGAACAGCGTCGAGATCGCGGCCTCGTAATTGCCCTTGGTGAAATCCACCGAGGTGTCGATCAGCTTCAGATCGACGTCGGGATAGGCGGCCTTGAGCGCGTCGATGCGTTTCTGCACCGCGGCGGCGACCACCACGTCGCTGGCGCCTTTCGAACGCTTGATGCCGAGTGCGACGACCGGCTCGCCATTGGCGCGGGCAAAAGTGCGGCGGTCGGCGATGGTGTCGGTCACCGTTCCCAGATCGTCGAGGCGAACCTCGCCGCCTGCGGGCAGGCTGATCATGGTGCCGGCGAGATCGTTGAGGGTTTTTGCGCCCGCCAGCGTGCGGATGGCCTGGTCGTTCTTGCCGATCTCGGCCCGCCCGCCGGCGAGATCGACATTGGTGCCGCGCAAGCGCCTGGAGACATCGACCGCCGTCAGCCCCATCGCCTGCAAGCGGTCCGGATCGAGCGACACCAGAATCTCGCGTTCGACGCCGCCGATGCGCTCGACCTGGGCGACGTTGCGTACGCCCTGCAACGCGCGCTTGACTACGTCGTCGACGAAATAGGACAGTTGTTCCGGCGTCTTGCCGGGAGATATCGCGGCGTAGGTGACGATGGGAAGGCCGATCACGTCGACGCGCTGGATCAGCGGCTCGCTGACGTTTTGCGGCAGGTTGCTGCGGATGCGGGTGACGGCGTCCTTGACGTCGTTCAGCGCGCGGTCGGTGTTGGTCTCGAGCGCGAACTGGATCGTGGTCAGCGACAACCCGTCGGTGATCGACGACGAAATATGCCGCACCCCCTCGACGCCGGACACGCCGTCCTCGATGGTCTTGGTGACCTGCGATTCCAGTTCGGCCGGCGCCGCGCCGAATTGCGAGACCGCGACCGAGATCACCGGAATATCGGCGCTCGGAAGCCGGGTCACGGCGAGCTTGGTGAAACTGACCCAGCCCAATACCAAGAGGATGATCGAAAATACGACGGAGGGAAGCGGGTTACGGATCGACCATGCGGAAATATTCAGAGCCATCAACGCACCCGCGCGCGATCGAGTTCATCGGCGAACATGGTCTTGATCTGGTCGCCATCATGCAACGAGGTGCCGGCGTCGGCCACGACGATTTCGTCGACATCGAGGCCTTCGAGAATCTCGGTCGAGGTGTCGGACACGAGGCCGACCTTAACTTTTCGCGTCTCTACCGTATTGCCTTTGACCACCTGGACGGTCAGATGGTCAATGGCGGAGCGGGGAACGGCTATGCTGCAGCTGCGCTTGGCATCGATGTTGGCGCGAGCGAACATTCCGACCTTCAGGGACGGGTTGTTGGCGATCGATATCCGGACACGGCCCAGCTGGGTGCCGCGGTTGATCTCCGGCGAGACCAGCCGTACCCGGCCGATCAGGTCCGGGACGCCATCCCTGCTGATGCGCGCCGACCCCCCGGGATTGAGCTTCAGCATGTGGATGCTCGGGACTTCGGCGTCCACCTCGATTTCGTTGTTGACGGCGATTCGAAATATCGGTCCTGCCTGAGGGGACGCAGGCGCGCCGACGATGGTGTTGGCCTGGATCACCAGCCCGGCGGCAGGGGCGCGCAGCGAAATCGGTCCGGGCCTTGGCGCGTTGGGATTGCCGGGCGGCGCCGGCGGCGCGGTCAGCCGCGCCAGCTCCTGATTCTCGGTGACGAGGTCGCCTTCGCGGACAAAAAGGTCGGTGACCTTCGAGCCCTCCTGGTCGACGCCGACCACGGCTTCGCGGCGCGGCACGACAAATCCGGTGACCCGGACGAGGTCGGAGAAACAGGCGTTGACGGCCTTGGCGACGACGACGAGGGCGCTGTTGGGAACGACCTTCTCTTCCGTGCGGGGCCGGTGTTCCAGCCAGTAATATCCGGCGCCCAGCGCGGCTACGACGATCGCCCCTAACGCAGGCTTGAGGTAGGCGGAGAGCATCATCGAACAGGCGCCCCGCTGACATGCGGGACGCCTGGTTGGTGCGACGCCGCGGCGCGGATCACGGCCGGATCACTTGGACGCGGTGGTCTTGGTTGCCATGTTCACCACCTGAACCCGGCGGTTTACCTCGGCCGTCGGGACATTCGCGTCCTTGAGCTTGCTCTTGCCGTATCCCACGGTCACCAGGTCGGTCCCTGCGATTCCGTATTTCTCGACCAGATAGCGCTTGATCGAATCGGCGCGGCGTTCGGACAGGTCCTGATTGTAGCTTTCCGCGCCGGCGGCGTCGGTATGACCGGCGACGATGAAGGTCGAACCCTTCAGGTCCGGGTTGGAGAGCGCCTTGCCGAGCGCCTGCACCGCGCTCAGCGACTTGGCGCTGATGTCGGCTGAATTGTAGTCAAAGGTGATCTCGAGATCGATATTCGGCTTGTCCTTGGCCAGCGTGGCAATTTCTTCGCGTTCGCCGACCGAAAGCGAGCGCGTGGTCCGGTTGCGGATGGTCTGGACAAATTTTCCTTCGGCAGCCACCGCCGCCGGATCGGCCGGCGGACCAACCGACAGCCCGCGGGTCAGCGGCTTCTTGGGCGCCGCCAGCGCCTTGACGATTTGATCCTCGGTGACATCGTCGGCCGCAACGGCCATTCCCGCCGTCATCGAGAGCATCGCGCCGACCGTCACCAGCGCGCGGATCGCGTTGAACTTATCCCTGGAAATCCTTGACATAGCCGTCCTCCCTGCACGCCAACCTGCGCGGTTCAAATGCATTTACCAATAGGCCACCTGATGAAATCCGCCACGGCCGCAGCCTGCTCATCTTGGTCTGGAGCGCGCCGGTCGCGTTCAAGCGATACGCCCTCAACGCACGCCGTAACCCGCGAACTCCTTGACAATGTTCGGATCCATCGCCTTTGCATTGGATATGTCAAGTTCGCCTTCCGAAATCGAGCCGTTACGCTGCTTTGCCAGCCCGCGTCCATACAGCGACGAGGTCAGTCTGGGATTGATCTTCAGCGCGGCGTCGAAATCGGCGATGGCATTCTTGGTCTGCCCGCTCTTCAGGTTGACGAGGCCGCGGCTGTCGAGGGCATCGACGAAATTCGGCCGCAGCCGCAGCGCCTCGTTGCAGTCCTTCAGCGCCGACTGCAGGTCGCCGATCACGGTACGGGCCCAGCAGCGGTTGTTGTAGGCTTCGACGTCCTTTGGGTTCAAACGGATCGACTCGGTAAAGTCGTTGACGGCGAGCAAATAGGCGCCCTTGCTGGCGTAGACCTGTCCGCGTCGGTACAGCGCGCTGGCGTCGTCGGGATTGTCGATCAATTTGCTGGTCAAGGACTTGATGGTCGGATCGTCCGCGAGGTTGGCGACCGTCGTTGAGCCTTCACCCTTGACCGGCGGCGCGGTGACCACAGCAGGCGGCACTTCGACCTTCACCGGCGGAGGAGGCGGAGGAATATTGACCACCGCAGGGGGCGGAGGGTCATTGCGCGGCGTGGCGACCGGATCGGGGCGTGGCGGCGGGTTGGCGACCGCAATTTGCGTAGATGCCGGCGGACGCGCGCCGGGAATAAACGAAAAGTCCTCGGCCAGGGACGACGAAATCCACGGCACCTGCTCGCTGCGCGACGCCCGGGTGACGCCGACGCGGGTGCGATTGAGGGTTTCCTCCGCCATCAGATCGGGGGCGCGGATCTCTTTGAGCAGTTCGCTGACGAACAGGCTGTGCGCGCCGCCGGTGTCGCTGACGACGGAACTGAGCGCCGCCGAATACATCACCAGCGTTCCGTTCGGCGCGATCACCGGCGCGAGGCCGGCGGAAAAACTGCGGAACCGGCGCTCGAACGGGTTGCGCCTGCTGGCGTCGATCAGCGCGATCTTGACGCCGGCGCCGCGGCTGTTGATTTCGCCGAGGATCGTTTCCAGGCTGAAGCCGTCGCGGCGAACATCCGGCTCGGTCCAGATCTGGGCGTCGACCGGGATCAGGTAGCTCTGACGGGCCGACTGCACGCCGAACCCGCTGAAAAAAATCAACGCAACGGAGCCTGGTTTGACACGAGCGTAAAGCCGCTCCAGCGCACGGCGCATGGCGTCGCCGGTCATGTTCTCGCCGGTCTCGACATCGAAGCCGTCGCGCTTGAGTTCGGCCGCGATATCCTTGGCGTCGTTGATGGGTTCTTTCAGCGGCGCCTCGGCGTCGGGATATTTTGCGTTGCCGATGACGAGAGCATTCCTGTCGCCCGCCGCCCAGGATCGGGGTGCGGGCGCGATCGAAACGATCAAGATCAGCAGCAATGCGAGGCGGAATTTCATGCGACGCCGGTCCACAGAAGGGCGCCGATTCCAAGCTCGCGCCGCCGCGACCTTACTCTACGAAAACCGCATTATCAAACGGGGCAGGCCGTCTCTGTCAACACGCGTCAAGATGCCTGGCCGGCGCGACAATTGACCGCAAAGCGTTCGGGTTCCACCGAGCACCGCTACAATCACCACCGTCATCCTGAGGTGCTCGCCGTCTTCGGCGAGCCTCGAAGGATAGCCGCAGCGCTGTCCTGCCGATCCTTCGAGGCTCGCCGCGATGCGGCGAGCACCTCAGGATAACGGAAGGTTTGACCTTTGCGGATGACGGTGGCTTTGTGCAGTCATCGGCCAATCGCGCAAGAAAGAAGTGAAACCGATGGGAAACGCCTACGAAGTCTACGCCATCCGCTATGCGACCATGTCGCCGCGCACGCCTCACATGAACTACTTGGCTCCCGATCCACACGAGACCAGCGCCGCCGATCTCGATTACTTCGTCTGGCTGATCCGCGGGGAGGGCCGCGACATCCTGGTCGATACCGGCTTTAACGCGGCGGAGGCGCAGGCGCGCAGCCGCAAGCTCACGCTCAATCCGGTCGACGCGCTGGCGGCATTCGGCGTTGCCGCTGACGACATCAGGGATGTGATCGTCACTCATCTGCATTACGATCACGCCGGCAATCTCGATCGCTTCCCCAATGCCCGGTTTCATCTGCAGGATCGTGAGATGAGCTATGCCACCGGGCGCTGCATGTGCCATGGCGCCTTGCGGCATCCGTTTTCGGTGGATCATGTGACGCTGATGGTGCGCCACGTCTACAGCGAGCGGGTGACTTTCCATAATGGCGATGGCGAGGTGGCGCCCGGCGTCACGCTGCATCGCGTCGGCGGCCATTCCGACGGCCTGCAGGTGGTGCGGGTCGAGACCGCGCGCGGCCCGGTGGTGCTGGCGTCGGATGCCTCGCATTATTACGGCAACATGCAGCGCAAGATTCCGTTTCCGATTCTCTACAATATCGGCGACATGATGGAAGGCTGGGAAATCGTCAAACGCCTCGCCGGCCATCCCGACCGCGCCATCCCCGGGCATGATCCGCTGGTGACGGAAATCTATCCGCGCGCCAGCGACAAGGTGGATGCTTACGCATTGCATTTGCCGCCGTCACGCTCGTTTGTAAAATAGCGCTTGATTGAAACGGAGTTCGCCATGATCAGCCGCTTTCCCGGCCTCACGCCAACCCGCAGCCGCGCCGTCGTTCACGATGGCCTGGTGTTCACCGTGGCGGTCGCGCCCGATCCGGTCACCTCCTCGATGTACGAGCAGACCGTAAAAGCGCTCGGGCGCATCGACGAAAGCCTTGCGCTGTGCGGCTCGGACAAGAGCAGGATCCTCTCGGCCATCGTCTACATCACCGACATGAAGCGGAAAAGCGAGATGAACCGCGCCTGGGATGAATGGGTTGACTTGGGCAACCCGCCGATGCGGGCCTGCATCGGCGTCGATCTCGAGCCCCCGCATATCGTGGAGATCGTGGTGACGACAGCGAAGTGAGCGGCAATGCGTCATGCGCGGGCTTGACCCGCGCATCCATCCATCTTCGCAAGGGTCGTTCGAAGAAGATGGATTGCCGGGTCAAGCCCGGCAATGACGCTTTCGGATCAATATGCCTGCGTCTTGCCTGCCTCCTTGCTGGTCAGCACAAGATCGAGACTCTTCTCGATCTTGCCGAGCGCAAGCGCAAAACTCGCGCGCTCATCTGCGGTAAGACAGGACATGATCTCGCGTTCTTTCCTCAATAACCGCGGGATCAGTTCCTCATACAGCGCGCGGCCCTTGCGCGTCATGCGCAAAGAGAACTCGCGGCGGTCGTCCGCGTTCTCGACACGCTCGACCAGCTGGCGCCGCATCAGCGCGGTGACCGCGCGGCTGATGGTGGATTTGTGCGTGCGGGTGCAATGCGAAATATATTGCGCGCTGCAGGCGTCATTGCGAAAACCCAGCGTCGCCAGCACCCGCCATTCCGGGATGTCCAGCCCGTAACGCTCCTGATACTCGCTGGACAGCGCGGCGCTGACCTCGGCCGCGAGCCGGTTCAGCCGGAACGGAACGAACCTGAACAGGTCGAGTTTCGCCAAAATCGCTCCAATTCGAGTTGACGGCGGAACGCGCAAGGCGTTTAAGATAGTTGCATGTGAGACTATCTTAGCCGGGACGCCGCCCCTTGGCCAGAGCCCTGTGAGCCATGACGCAGCCCTCCAGAACCCAGTTCGGCTATCGCAGGCATCCCGACCAGGATCGGGCCGGCGCCAATGAACATCCGGTGATCGTGGTCGGCGCCGGCCCTGTGGGCCTGTCGCTCGCGATCGATCTGGCGCAGCGCGGCCAGAGCGTGGTGCTGCTCGACGACGCCGACCGGATCGGCGAGGGCTCGCGGGCGATTTGTTTCTCAAAACGTTCGCTGGAATACTGGGACCGGCTCGGCGTCGCCGGCCGCATGGTCGACAAGGGCGTGATCTGGAGCGTCGGCAGGATCTTTCACGGCGCCGAGCTGCTCTATCAATTCAACCTGCTGCCGGAGCAGGGCCACAAGATGCCGGCCTTCATCAACCTGCAGCAGTTCTATGCCGAGGCCTATCTGGTCGAGCGTGCGGCGCAGCTGCCGGAAATCGACCTGCGCTGGCGCAACAGAGTGAGCGCGCTGGAACAGCGCAACGATCATGTGCTGCTGACCGTCGAGACGCCGGATGGGCCGTATCGGCTTGCTGCGCGGTATGTCTGTGCCTGCGATGGCGCACGCTCGTCATTGCGGCGCCTGGTCGGCGCCGATTTCACCGGGCAGCAGTTCGAGGACCAGTTCCTGATCGCGGACGTCAAAATGACGGCGGAATTTCCGACCGAGCGCTGGTTCTGGTTCGATCCGCCGTTTCACGCCGGGCGCTCCGCCCTGTTGCATCGCCAGCCTGACGATATCTGGCGGATCGACCTGCAGCTCAGCCCGGACGCGGACCCGGGGATCGAAAAACTCCCAGAGAACGTCCGGCCGCGGCTCGCGCGGATGCTGGGCCACAATGATTTCGAATTCGTCTGGATATCGCTGTACAAGTTCCAGTGCCGGCGCATGGAAAAATTCATCCATGACCGCGTGATCTTCGCCGGCGATGCCGCGCACCAGGTGTCGCCGTTCGGCGCCCGCGGCGCGAATTCCGGCCTGGAGGATGCTGAAAATCTGGCATGGAAACTGGCGCGCGTGCTGGAGGGCACTTCGCCGGAGCGCCTGTTCGAGAGCTATCACGTCGAGCGCAGTGCCGCAGCCGACGAAAACATCCGCGAGTCGACGCGCTCGACCGATTTCATGGCGCCCGCTTCGCGCCAGGAAGCGCGGCTGCGGCAGGCCGTGCTGTCGCTCGCCAACGACACCGAATTCGGCAAGCGCATGATCAACGGCGGACGGCTGTCGGTGCCTTCGGTCTATGACACCCCGCTCTCGACGCCGGATGGCGATAGCTGGCGCGGCGGCCCGCGGCCCGGCGCCTCGATGCCCGATGCGCCGCTGAGCGGCCGCGACGGCAACTCGGCGTTTCTGACCGAAGCGTTCGTCAAGGCGGGAAAGAAGTTTACCTTGTTGGAGTTTGCAAATGGCGCTGCGACCAGCGTCCCCGATGGCGTCGGCGTCATCCGAATAGGCGATGGCGGTTTTGGCGATCCGTCGGGACTGCTCGGCGCACGCTACGATGCTGCGCCCGGCACAGGCTATCTGTTGCGCCCCGACGGTTATGTCGCCGCGCGCTTCCGGCATTCCACGCGCGTCGCGATCGACGCCGCGCTGGCACGTGCCACCGCGGCAAGCGGGGGTTTGTGATGGCGCTGTCCACCAGTTCGAATTTCGCCAAACCCGACGATGCCTTCCGCATGATCGTCGAGGCGCATCGTGGCCTCAGCGACGCGCAAAGCGGCGATCTCGACGCCGCGCTGGTGCTGGTTCTTGCCAACCATATCGGCGATCTCGAGGTGCTGCGCGAGGCGATCGAGTTGGCAAGGCGGCGGCTGGTGGATGGCAGCCAGCAACAACAGCAGCAGCAACAATAGAACGAAAATGTGTGTACCGTCATTGCGAGGAGCACTTGCGACGAAGCAATCCAGACAACGCGCGCAGGACTGGATTGCTTCGTCGCAAGGGCTCCTCGCAATGACAAAAATGGGAAAGTTGAACTGATGGCCAAGGGTTTCGCATCGACCACCGACATGGCGGAGAAAAAAATCACCTTCTCCGAGATCGGCACCGATCTCTATGCCTTTACCGCCGAAGGCGATCCGAACTCGGCCGTGATCGTCGGTAACGACGGCTGCCTCGTGTTCGATGCCCAGGCGACGCCCGCGATGGCGAACAAGGTGATCGAGCGGGTCCGCACCGTCACCGACAAGCCAATCAAATACGTGGTGCTGTCGCATTACCACGCGGTGCGGGTGCTCGGCGCCTCCGCGTACAAGGCGCAGGCCGTGATCGCCTCGCAGGAAACCCATCGCCTGATCGAGGAACGCGGCCAGCAGGACTGGGATTCCGAGTATGGCCGTTTTCCGCGGCTGTTCCAGGACGCGGAAAGCATCCCTGGCCTGACCTGGCCGACGCTGACTTTCGAGACCGACATGTCGATTTATCTCGGAAAACGCGAGGTGCGGCTGATGTCGCTCGGCGCCGGACATACGTCCGGCGATATCGTGGCGTGGGTGCCGGACGCCGAGGTGATGTTTTCCGGCGACCTGATCGAGTATCATTCGGCCTGCTATTGCGGCGATGCGCATTTGCGCGAATGGCCGGCGACGCTGAACGAAATCCGCGCCTTCAATCCCAAGGCCATTGCGCCCGGACGCGGCGATGCCCTGAAAGGCGTTGCGACCGGACGCGACGCCATCGCGATGACGCGCGACTTTGTCAGTACGCTTTACGGTGCGGCCGAATCGTCGGTGGCCAAGGGTCGAAACCTGAAGGAGACCATGGCGGCGACGCGCGAGGTGATGGACCCAAAATTCTCAGGCTTTGCGATCTACGAGCACTGCCTGCCGTTCAACGTCTCGCGCGCGTTCGACGAAGCCTCGGGAATCGACGACCCCGTGATCTGGACCGACAAGCGCGATCTGGAAATGTGGGCCAGCCTGCAAGGAGGATGACCATGAATATCAATGCAGCTCCTGATGTTCTCGGCAAATCGGTAGGGCAGGTCACGCCAGGCTACATGTCCGGCTTCGGCAATTCGTTCGAGACCGAAGCGCTGCCCGGCGCACTGCCGATGGGCCGCAATTCGCCGCAGCGCTGCGCCTACGGGCTTTATGCCGAGCAACTCTCGGGCTCGCCGTTCACCGCACCGCGCGGCAGCAACGAACGCTCCTGGCTGTATCGCATCCGGCCCTCGGTGCGGCACTCCGGCCGGTTTGAGAAAGCCGATGCGAAACTATGGCGCACCGCGCCATGTCACGAGCACGAATTGCCGATCGCGCAATTGCGCTGGGATCCCGCGCCGATCCCATCGGGCGACATGACGTTCCTGCAGGGCGTGCAGACCATGACCACGGCGGGCGACGCCAACACCCAGGCCGGCATGGCCGCGCATGTCTATCTCATCACCCAATCGATGGTGGACCAGCATTTCTACAACGCCGACGGCGAGATGATGTTCGTGCCGCAGCAGGGCAAGCTCAAATTCGTCACTGAGTTCGGCCGGATCGACGCCGAGCCGGGTGAGATCGTGGTGATTCCGCGCGGCGTGAAATTCCGCGTCGAAATTCGGGGTGCGCCCGCGCGCGGCTACATCTGCGAGAATTACGGCGGCGCGTTCACGCTGCCGGAGCGCGGCCCGATCGGCGCCAACTGCCTGGCCAATGCGCGCGATTTCCTCACCCCGGTCGCGGCCTATGAGGACAAGGACACGCCGACCGAGCTCTACGTGAAATGGGGCGGCGCGCTGTGGATGACAAAGCTGCCGCATTCGCCGATCGACGTGGTGGCGTGGCACGGCAATTATGCGCCTTACAAATACGACCTGCGCAGCTTCTCGCCGGTCGGCGCGATCGGCTTCGATCATCCCGATCCGTCGATCTTCACCGTGCTGACCTCGCCCTCGGAAACCGCCGGCACCGCCAATATCGATTTCGTGATTTTCCCGGAGCGCTGGGCGGTGGCGGAAAACACCTTCCGCCCGCCGTGGTACCACATGAACATCATGTCGGAATTCATGGGGCTGATCTACGGCGTCTATGACGCCAAGCCGCAGGGCTTCACGCCCGGCGGCATCAGCCTGCACAACATGATGCTGCCGCACGGCCCCGACCGCGAAGCCTTCGACCACGCCAGTAATTCCGAGCTGAAGCCGGTCAAGCTGACGGGGACCATGGCTTTCATGTTCGAGACGCGATATCCGCAACGCGTGACGGAGTTCGCGGCAAAATCGGCGACGCTGCAGGACGATTACGCGGATTGCTGGAAGGGATTGGAGAAGCGGTTCGATCCGAACAAGCCGTGAGCTTCCTTACCCTGCCCTGGAGGGGGAGGGTCGCCGCGAATGAAATTCGCGGCGGGGTGGGGTGAAGTGTTCATCCGCGGCTTCACCCCACCCCGCCAAGCATCACGCTTCGCGCGATGCTCGCCGATCCTCCCCCTCCAGGGGAGGGTGAAAAAGAACGCAGTTGGCCAAACGATGACACACCCGAACGACCCCACCCTCCGCTCCTTCATCGGCGTCGATCCCGCGTCGGACTTCCCGATCCAGAACCTGCCCTATGGCGTGTTCTCGGCAAAGGACGGGTTGGCCCCGCGCGTCGGCGTCGCGATCGGCGATCATGTGCTCGATCTATGGCAGCTCGAACAGGACGGCCGGCTGGATGTCGGTGAGCTCGGCGTCTTTGCCGCGCCGATGCTGAATCCCTTCATGGCGCTGGGGCCGAAAGTGTGGGCGCGCATCCGGGCACGGATCAGCGAGTTGCTGCGCCATGACAATCCCGAGCTTCGCGACGACGCCGGGTTACGCCTACGCGCGCTGGTGCCGACGGCGGATGTAAAATTGCATCTGCCGATCGCGGTCGCAGGCTACACCGATTTCTATTCGTCGAAGGAGCACGCCACCAATGTCGGCACCATGTTCCGCGACAAAACCAACCCGCTGCTGCCGAACTGGCTGCATATCCCGATCGGCTATAACGGCCGGTCGTCTACTGTGGTGGTCAGCGGCACCAAGGTGCGACGGCCGCGCGGGCAGCTAAAACCGCCAAACGTGGAGGTGCCGAGCTTCGGGCCCTGCAAGCGGCTCGACTTCGAACTGGAGATGGGCGTGGTGATCGGGCAGCCGTCGCCGATGGGCGAGATGCTGACCGAACAACAGGCCGAAGAAATGATCTTCGGCTTCGTGCTCCTCAACGACTGGAGCGCGCGGGATATCCAGCAGTGGGAGTACGTCCCGCTCGGCCCATTCCAGGCCAAGGCGTTCGCGACCTCGATCAGCCCGTGGATCGTGACGCGCGAGGCGCTGCAGCCGTTCCGGGTGCACGGGCCGGCGCAGCACCCGACGCCGTTGCCGTATCTGCGGCAGGCGGCTGCGAACAATTACGACATGGTGCTCGACGTCGATCTGCGCACGGCGCAGATGAATGAACCGCAAAACATCTGCCGCACCAATTTCAAATACATGTACTGGTCGTCGGTGCAGCAGCTGGTGCATCACGCATCCAGCGGCTGCGCGATGAACGTCGGCGATCTGTTAGGATCCGGCACCATCAGCGGCCCGGACAAGCACGAGCGCGGCAGCCTGCTGGAAATCAGCTGGAACGGGTCCGAGCCGATCGAATTGCCGGGCGGAGAAAAGCGCACGTTCCTCGAAGACGGCGATTCGCTTGTTATGCGCGGCTGGTGCCAGGGCGAAGGCTACCGCATCGGCTTCGGCGAGGTCGAGGGGACCATTGTGGCGGCGGAATAAAGTTAACGCGAACTCAACCGTCATCATTGAGGAGCGCGCTCTTGCGCGCGTCTCGAAGGATGGGCCACAGGTGCTGGCGGCCATCCTTCGAGGCTCGCCGAAGACGGCGAGCACCCCAGGATGACGTGGGTGCACGTTACCGCATCCCCTTCAACGGCAGCTTCGAGGTCTCCTTGAGCCGGTCCAGCACGATCGACGAGCGCACATGGGCGACGCTCCGATGCGGCATCAGCACGTTGTTGACGATATCCGACAGGCTCTTCAGGTCTCGCAACACGACTTTCAGCAGATAGTCGGCATCGCCGGTCAGCGAATACGCTTCCTGTACCGCGTCGACGCGCAGCACAAGGTTGCGAAAATGTTTGGCGTTGTCGGGCGAGTGCGTCGCCAGCGTGATGTGGATGAAGGCGATCAGGGTGAAACCCAGCGATTCGCTGGAGAGATCGGCGTGATAGCCGGAGATGACTTTCTCGTCCTCCAGCCGCATCCGGCGACGCGAGCATTGCGATGCCGATAATCCCGCGACATCTGCGAGTTCCTGATTGGTCAACCGGCCGTCATCCTGCAGTGCGGCCAGGATTTTGAGGTCGAAGGCATCCACTGAAATCATGCGCAAAACACCAGTATCATGCACGGATCATGCATCGCATAGCCGATATCGCCGCTTTATGCACGCACCTCGCGCCGGATAAGGCCGACACTCCAGGCAACAAAGTCTGGGAGATCAGCCATGGGTCCATTTCCGCACGACGCGCCGGCGGCCACCATTACCGCCGATAACCCGATGGGCACCGATGGTTTCGAGTTCGTCGAGTATGCGCATCCAAAGCCCGAAGAGCTGCACGCGCTGTTCAAGTTGATGGGCTACCTCCCGGTGGCGCGGCACAAGACCAAGAAGATCACGGTCTACCGCCAGGGCGATATCAACTATCTCGTCAACGAACAACCCGGCACGCATGGCTTCGACTTCGTCGGCAAGCATGGACCTTGCGCGCCCTCGATGGCGTTCCGCGTCGTCGATGCGCAGCTGGCTCATGAGCGCGCGCTGTCGCTAGGCGCGGAGGCTGCGGATATTTCACCCGCGCAGAAGACGCTCGGCGTCCCCGCGATCAAGGGCATCGGCGGCAGCCTGCTGTATTTCGTCGACCGCTATTCTGCCAAGGGTTCGGCCTACGATCTGGAATTCGAGTGGCTGGGCGAAAAAAATCCACGCCCCGAGGGCGCCGGGCTGTTCTATCTCGATCACCTCACCCACAACGTCCATCGCGGCCGCATGGATGTCTGGACCGGGTTTTATGAAAAACTGTTCAACTTCCGGCAGATTCGTTTTTTCGATATCGAGGGCCGCGCCTCCGGCCTGTTCTCGCGGGCGCTGACCAGCCCGGACGGCAAGATCCGGATTCCGATCAACGAGGACGCCGGCGATTCCGGGCAGATCGAGGAATATCTCAACGTCTATCGCGGCGAAGGCATCCAGCACATCGCCTGCGGCGCGAAGGATATCTATCGCACCGTCGAGATGCTGCGCGCGGACGGCCTGCCGTTCATGCCGCCGCCGCCGGAAACCTATTTCGAGAAGATCGACGCACGGCTGCCGAAGCACGGCGAGGACGTGGCGCGGCTCAAGCGCGACGGCATCCTGATTGACGGCGAGGGCGTGGTCGAAGGCGGTGAGACCAAGGTGCTGCTGCAGATCTTTTCGGCCAACGCCATCGGGCCGATCTTCTTCGAGTTCATCCAGCGCAAGGGCGACGACGGATTCGGCGAAGGCAACTTCAAGGCGCTGTTCGAATCGATCGAGGAGGATCAGATCAGGCGCGGGGTGCTGACGGTCCGCGACAAACCCGCGGCGTAGGGCGGCGCAAACCTATCCGCCGTCATGCCCGGGCTTGTCCCGGGCATCCATGTCTTTGCTGCGCTGATGAAAGAGAAGACGTGGATGGCCGGGACAAGCCCGGCCATGACGAGAAGATCAGCGCCCGCTCCACTCCTTCGCCACCGCGCCAAGCTCCGCCGCCACCGTCTTGCGGATCGCCGAGGGGGTCCGGGAAAAGCGCGGCGCGGGGGCGGGCTGCACCACGCCGTCGACATCGACGAAAATCTTGCGCTCGGCCATGTGCGGATGCCCCGGCGCCTCGGACAGCGACAGCACCGGCGCGAAGCAGACGTCGGTGCCTTCCATGATCGCGCACCACTCGGCGCGGGTTTTTGTTTTGAACACCTCAGCCATCTTCGCCTTCATCGCCGGCCATTGCTTCGCATCCATCTGGCCGTCATAGAGCGCCTCATCGAGGCCGGCGAGCCGGCGCAGCTCGGCATAGAATTGCGGCTCGATCGAGCCCAGCGAGATGAACTCGCCGTCCTTGCATTGATAGGTGCCGTAGAAATGCGCGCCGCCGTCGAGCAGGTTGGACTCCCGGCCATCCTTCCAGCGGCCGATCGTGGTCAACTCGCAGAACAGCGACATCAGCGACGCCGCGCCGTCGCACATCGCGCAATCCACCACCTGGCCCTGGCCGGACTTTTGGGCCTCCAGCAGCGCCGCCAGAATGCCGACCACGAGATACAGCCCGCCGCCGCCGTAGTCGCCGACCAGGTTGAGTGGTGGCACCGGCCTGTCGCTGGGCCCGATCGCGGCGAGCGCGCCGGTGACCGCGATGTAGTTGATGTCATGGCCGGCGGCATTGGCCAGCGGACCGGACTGTCCCCAGCCGGTCATGCGCGCATAGACGATGCGCTTGTTGCGCGCCAGCACCGCATCGGGCCCAAAGCCGAGCCGCTCCATCACGCCCGGGCGATAGCCTTCGATCAGCGCGTCGGCGCCGTCGAGCAGCTTCAGCACCTCAGCGACGCATGCCTTGTCCTTCAAATCGCACGCGATCTGCCGGCGGCCGCGCATCATGATGGCGCCGCGCAGGCCCTGCTTCTGCTCGCCGCGCATCAGCGTGACCACGTCGGCGCCCATGTCCGAAAGCATCATCGATGCGAACGGGCCGGGGCCGAGGCCGGCGAATTCGACGATGCGAATGCCGGCGAGCGGGCCGGTCGCGCGCGGCTTTGCGGCCTGGTCCGCGGAAGAGGTCAGCGTATCGGTCACGTCAAAAATCCATTTCTATCGTTCGGCGGATGCTTTTGGATTGTGCCGCAGCGGATCGCTCAAGGTCACCTTGGCGGCTTCCGCCCAAAGCGTGGCATTCTGCTTCTGCCGCTCCGTGCCGGTACCTTCCGCGGCGATCTTGCGGCCGAGCGCGATGTAGACCGGAATCTCATCGTCGCGCAGCGGCGGCATCGCCTGCTTGCGCGCCATTGCCTTCTCGACATAGGGCGCCAGCTCCTCCTGCTTGCGCTTTTCCCGCTCGATTTCGCGCGCCCTGAACTCCGGCATCACGTCCTCGGCGAACAGTTCGAGCGCCTCGCAGATATCCCGGTGCCGGTTGCGGCCGCCCTGCTGGATGAACACGGTCTGGTCGACGCCCGACTCCTCGAAATGCCTCAGATGCGTTCGCAACTGGTCCGGCGTGCCGATGCCGTGGTCGGCCCCGGCCGGCGGCAGCGCATGGCGCGCCTTTTCGAAATTGGCCCAGATGTCGGTGCGGCCCGGCTTGTGCTCGCCGAAAATATAATGATGCGCGAGCCCGTAGCGGAAGAACCGCAAGCCATCCTCGCCGCGGCGGCGCGATTCCGCCTCGTCCGCGTGCAGCGAGAAGCCGGTCACCATCGCGACGTTTGGATTGACGGCGTGGCCGATCGGCACGCACTCTTCCTTGAAGATGCGATAGTAGTCGTCGACCCACTGCCTGGCCTCGCGCGGATCGACGAAGGCGAAGGTCAGCGCGCCGATGCCGCAGCGCGCCGCCATCTTGATGGTCTCGCGGTTGGAGCAGGCCACCCACAGCGGCGGATGCGGCTTTTGCACCGGCTTCGGCACCACGTTGCGGCAGGGCATTTCGAAGAACTCGCCCTTGAAGCCGGGATAGGGGTCCATCACCATCATGTTGGTGCATTGCTCGACGCCTTCGCGCCACATCCGCCGCTTCTCGACCGGATCGAGGCCGACGTTGAAGCCGCCCAGCTCCATCAGCGACGCGCTCTCGCCGGTGCCGAATTCGACGCGGCCGTTCGAGACCAGATCCAGCGTGGCGATGCGCTCGGCGACGCGGGCGGGGTGATTGTATTTCGGCGGCATCAGGCAGATGCCGTGGCCGAGCCGGATGTTTTTCGTGCGCTGCGAACACGCCGCGAGGAAAATTTCCGGCGCGGAAGAGTGCGAATACTCTTCCAGAAAATGGTGCTCCACCTCCCAGGCGTAATCGATGCCGAGCTTGTCGGCGAGTTCGACCTGGTCGAGCGCTTCATGAAACAGCCGCTGCTCGTCGCCGTCATTCCACGGACGCGGCAACTGATGCTCGTAGAAAATCCCGAATTTCATGGACGCTCCCGGGAAGCATTTTGTTGGCGAAATTCTCTAGCGTTGCGGGAAGGGAGGCAAGCAGCAAATTGCCTGGAGAGTTTGATCCGGCTGAATTGAGATGTTGCCAAGCCGTTGCAACAACGGCAGCGCGCCCCCTCTCCCATGGGGAGAGGGTTGGGGTGAGGGGGTAAGGTCTATCGGTAGGCCTTACCCCCTCACCCGGATCACCGCTGTCGCGGCGATCCGACCTCTCCCCATGGGAGAGGTGGGCTGAACTCCGGCCTCTTCGCGGAGAAAGCAACTATGCCGCGTCGGTAACCGCGCGCTGTGCCATCACCTTCACTAGGTTGGCGCGGTATTCCGCCGAGCCATGGATATCCGCCAGCATGCCAGTGGCGGAAAGCGTGATGTTGTCGAGCGCGGCGGGCGAAAAGTTCGCCTTCAGCGCCGCCTCGATCGCCGTCACCCGCATCACGCCGTTCTGCGATGCGCCGGTGGCGGCGACGCGGACGTCGCCGGTTCTGGATTTGGCGACGAACACGCCGGTCAGCGCGAAGCGCGACGCCGGGTGCCGCATTTTCGAATAGCCCGCGGCGGCCGGAACCGGGAAGCTGATCGAGGTAATGATCTCGCCGTCTTCCAGCGCGGTCGAAAACAGGCCCTTGAAGAAATCATCAGCGGCGATCGCGCGCTTGTCGGTATTGACCGTGGCGTTCAGCGCCAGCACCGCGGCCGGATAATCCGCGGCCGGATCGTTGTTAGCGATCGAGCCGCCGATGGTGCCGCGATAGCGCACCGCCGGATCGCCGAGCACCTTCGTCAGGCTGACCAGCGCCGGAATGCTGTTCTTGACGTCCGCACTGCTCATGATGTCGAAATAGGTCGTCGCCGCCTTGATGTTGAGCGCATCGCCGGCGGACTGGATTCCGACGAGGTCCTTGATTCTCGCCAGATCGATCACGTCGGTGGGCGAGGCGAGCCGCGCCTTCATCACCGGCAGCAGCGTGTGGCCGCCGGCGAGATATTTTGAGTCCGAACCCTTTGCGAACAGCGCCGCGGCTTCGTCGACGCTCGAAGGACGATGGTAAGTTGTCTCGTGCATGGTTTTATCCTCCTCAGCCGTGGATCGCGTGCCAGACGCGGTCGGGCGATGCCGGCATGGCGATATTTTCGTTGCCGATGGCATCGGTGATGGCGTTGATGACCGCGGCGGATGCGCCGATCGCGCCGGCCTCGCCGCAGCCCTTGACGCCGAGCGGATTGCTCGGACACAGCGTCATGGTGTGGGAGACATTGAACGAGGGCAGATCCTCGGCGCGCGGCATGGCGTAGTCCATGAAGCTCGCCGTCAGCAGTTGACCGCTCTGGTCATAGACCGCGTTCTCCAGCAGCGCCTGGCCGATGCCTTGCGCCAGCCCGCCATGGACCTGGCCCTCGACGATCATCGGACTGATCAGCCGCCCGAAATCATCGGCAGCTACGAACTTGATGAACGAGGTCTTGCCGGTACCAGAGTCGACCTCGACCTCGCAGATATAAGAACCCGCGGGGAATGTAAAATTGGTCGGGTCGTAGAACGCGGTTTCCTTGAGGCCCGGCTCCATGCCGTCGGGCAAATTATGCGCAGTATAGGCCGCGAGCGCGACCATCGGCAGCGCGATGGATTTGTCGGTGCCGGTGACTTTGAACTCGCCGTTCTCGATCACGATGTCGTCCTCCGACGCCTCCAGTTGGTGCGCGGCGATCTTCTTGGCCTTGGCCTCCATCTTCTCCATCGCCTTGACGATGGCGGTGAGGCCGACCGCCGCCGAGCGCGAGCCGTAAGTGCCCATGCCGAACTGCACCTTGTCGGTATCGCCATGAACGATCGACACCTGGCTGATCGGAATGCCGAGCCGTTCGGAGATTACCTGCGCGAAGCTGGTCTCGTGGCCCTGGCCGTGGCTGTGCGATCCTGTGAGGATTTCGATGGTGCCGACCGGATTGACCCGCACCTCCGCGGATTCCCACAGGCCGACGCCGGCGCCGAGGCTGCCGACGGCTTTCGAGGGCGCAATGCCGCAGGCCTCGATATAGCAGGACAGCCCGATGCCGCGCAGCTTGCCTTCGCTCTTGGCTTTCGCCTTGCGCGCGGCAAAGCCCGCGTAATCGATCGCCTTCATCGCCGCATCCAGCGACGCGTTAAAGTCGCCGGCG
>NZ_DASYMN010000253.1:0-7473 GCF_036009065.1 Bradyrhizobium sp.
CGGCGAGAGGTGCGCGCGGAACAGCGCCTCGCAGACATAGATATTGCCAAGCCCCGCGACCACGCGCTGGTCCAATAGCGCCGCCTTCAGGCTGGTCTTCCTGTTGGCGCAGGCGCGCGCCAGCATCGCGGCGTCGAATTCATTGCCGAGCGGTTCGGGACCGAGGCCTTTTAGCAGCGGCTCGTCCTCGATCTTGTCGCGGGCGAAAATCTTCATGTAGCCGAAGCGGCGCGGATCGTTGAAAATGACCGTCGCGCCCGAGGACATGTGAAACACCACATGATCGTGGGCGCGATCCTCATTGCGCGGATAATGGAATTTGCCGGGCGGGCTTTTCCCATCGCCCGCGACCACGCGAAACGAGCCGGACATGCCGAGATGCATCAGCAGTACGTCGCCGGATGCAAGGTCCGCCATCAGGTATTTTGCGCGGCGCCCGAGCCCGGTCACGGTCTGGCCTTCGAGCCGCGCGACAAAATCCTTCTGGAACGGAAACCGCAAATCCTTGCGCCGGGCCTCGGCGCGTATGATTTTCGCACCCTCCATCGCCGGCTGCAGGCCGCGGCGGACAGTTTCGACTTCGGGCAATTCGGGCATTTCGATCCACCGCCGCTCAAGCTTTTGCCGTTTCGCGGTGACGCTCGGCGAACGACAGATGATTGTAGAACGGATCGGCGATCGTCATGGTGGTCGCGCCCCAGGGCTCCTCAACAAGTCCCGGGCGCGCATAGCCGTATTCCTTCGCCGACAAAACGGTGTGGTATGCGGCCAGTCCCGTCATTTCGATCCTGATCCTGGCGCCGGGCGAGCAATCGCCGTGATGTTCGCTCAAATGCAGGATCACCTCGCCCAATGACACCTGCATGAACAGCGGCAGGTCCGGCGCGTATCGATGCTCCCAATCGAGCTTGCAGCCGAGAAAGTCGAGATAGAACTCCCGCGCCTTGCCGACGTCAAAAATTCGCAAGGTCGGAACGGTCCGCGTAAAACGTGTTGGCATGAGCGTGCCTTGCAGATTAACCAAAGCCTCTGTCGAACGCGGCTTTTAACCCTCGCGCGGCCTCGCTTGTAGCGCGCTCTCATCAGCCGCGCTATGGTTGGCTAGCCCTCGTCATTGCGGGGAGCCCTTGCGACGAAGCAATCCAGTCTTTCTTTGTGGCTTCTGGATTGCTTCGTTGCGGAGTTTATCATCGGCCGGCCAAAGGCCGGACCCGTTGGCTCCTCGCAATGACGGAGTGTATTCTGCGCGACCTCGGGAATCAGTATGGAAAAAACCGATCAAACCACGCATTTCGGCTTCAGGGACGTGCCCTTGGGCGACAAGCAGACGCTGGTGAACGACGTGTTCCACAGCGTGGCGCAGCGTTACGACCTGATGAACGACCTGATGTCGGCGGGGCTGCATCGGGCCTGGAAGGACCTGCTGATCAACGCGCTCAATCCGCCGCGCAATGAAAGACCGTTCGCGCTGCTCGACATCGCCGGCGGCACCGGCGATATCGCGTTCCGCGCCGCCGGGGCCGCGGGCCCGGGCTTTCAGGCCACCGTGTGCGACATCAATGCCGACATGCTCAGCGTCGGGCGCGAGCGCGCGCTGGCGCGCCATCTCGAGCATCAGGTGACGTTCGTCGAGGGCAATGCCGAGGCGCTGGCGTTTCCGGATCGCAGCTTTGACGCCACCACCATCGGCTTCGGCATCCGCAATGTGCCGCGGATCGATCTCGCGCTCGCCGAGGCGTTCCGCGTGCTGAAACCGGGAGGGCGGTTTCTCTGCCTGGAATTTTCCACCGTCGACGTGCCCGGCCTCGACCGGCTCTACGACATGTTCTCGTTCAAGGTGATCCCGCAGCTCGGCCAGGCGGTAACCGGCGACGCCCAGTCATATCAATATCTCGTCGAATCGATCCGGAAATTTCCAAAGCCGAACGCTTTCGCCGAGATGATCCGTGCCGCCGGATTTTTGCGCGTCAGTCACCAGGCGCTGTCCGGCGGTATCGTGGCGTTGCATTCAGGCTGGCGTTTGTGATTTCTGCTTCCACTCATATCGCGCGCCTCGCCCGCGCCGGTTTCGTGTTCGCGCGCGAGGGCGTGTTCGGCGTGGTCGATCCGTCGCTGGTGCCGCCGCCCGGGCAGTTGGCGCTGCGGCTGGCGCGGCTGATCGAGCGTCCCGGCGCCAAATCCGGACCTCGATTGTCACGGGCGCTGACGCGGCTCGGCCCGGCGTACCTGAAACTTGGACAGTTTCTCGCCACGCGGCCCGACGTGGTCGGCGTCGTCATGGCGCGCGATCTGGAGAGCCTGCAGGACCGGCTGCCGCCGTTTTCGCAAAGCGAAGCCGAGGCCGTGATCGGCTCATCGCTGGAACGCCCGGTGGGGCAGGCGTTTGCGCGCTTCGGCCCCGCAGTCGCGGCGGCCTCGATCGCGCAGGTACACCGCGGCGAGACCGAACAGAACGGCATCCGAAAAACGGTCGCCGTAAAGGTGCTGCGGCCCAATGTGGCCGCGCGGTTCCGGCGCGACCTCGGGGATTTCTTCTTTGTCGCCAACAACGCCGAAAAATATTCGGCCGAAGCGCGGCGCCTTCGGCTGATCGAAGTCATCAACACCATGTCGCGCTCGGTGGCGATGGAGATGGATCTGCGGCTGGAGGCCGCGGCGATGTCGGAGATGGCGGAGAACACAAGCGGCGACCCGGACTTTCGCGTGCCCACCGTCGACTGGGACCGCACCACGCACAACGTGCTGACCATGGAATGGATCGACGGCATCGCGCTCAGCGACCACGCCGGCCTGGAGGCCGCGCAGGTCGACCTTCGCGATCTCGGCCGCAAGGTGATCCAGAGTTTTCTGCGCCACGCGCTGCGCGACGGCTTCTTCCATGCCGACATGCATCCCGGCAATCTGTTCCTCGACGATGCCGGGCGGCTGGTCGCGGTCGACTTCGGCATCATGGGCCGGCTCGGCATGAAGGAGCGGCGTTTCCTCGCCGAGATTCTGCTCGGCTTCATCACCCGCGACTATCGCCGCGTCGCCGAGGTACATTTCGAGGCGGGCTACGTGCCGTCGCATCACTCGGTGGAGAATTTCGCGCAAGCCATCCGCGCCATCGGCGAGCCGATCCACAACCGCATCGCCGAAGAAATCTCGATGGCGAAATTGCTGACGCTGCTGCTGGAAGTCACCGGCCTGTTCGACATGCGCACACGCCCCGAGCTGATCCTGCTGCAGAAGACCATGGTGGTGGTCGAGGGCGTGGCGCGCAGCTTCGATCCGAAGCTCGACATCTGGAAGGTCGCCGATCCGGTGGTGCGGGAATGGATCGAGCGCAACCTCGGACCTGTAGGACGCATCCAGGGCGCGATGTCGGGGACCGGCGAGTTGGGCCGCGTGATGTCCGGACTGCCGTCGATCGCGTCCCGCGCCGTGGTGGTGCTGGAGCAGCTGGAAACCATGAGCCGCGAAGGCCTGACGCTGTCGCCCGAAACCATCGCGGCGATGGGCCGGACCGAGGGCCGCAAGAACCGCTGGCGCACCGTGGCGCTGTGGATCATCGCCCTCACCTTCATCGGCATCCTGTTCGCGGTCCGGCAACTCTGATTTGATTGCAATGCGATCATTTCATGATATCGTTGCCAGCACATTTCACCCGGTGGCGACCATGGCCAGCCTGACCATCCGAAAACTCGACGAGGCCATCAAGGCCGAGCTGCGGCTGCGCGCCGCCCGCAACGGCCGCTCGGTCGAGGACGAGGTGCGGGTGATCCTGCGCGAGGCGTCACAGAACCGCCCCGGGTTTGCCGCAACGCCGTCCCAAACCGTCAAGATTGCGCAGGAAAACCCGCATCGCATTGTTTCCGCTGGACAATTGCGCGTTACCCTGATCATCGGCGGCGGCATCGCCGCCTACAAGGCGCTGGACCTTATCAGGCGACTGAAAGATCGAGGTTTTTCCGTTCGCTGCGTGCTCACCAATGCCGCGCAAAAATTCGTCACGCCGCTCGCCGCCAGCGCGCTGTCGCATGAGCGCTGCTACACGGATCTGTTCGACCCGGAGAGCGAGTTCGACGCCGGCCACATCCGTCTTGCGCGCGACTGCGACTTGATCGTGGTCGCTCCCGCCACCGCCGGCCTGATGGCGAAGATGGCGCAAGGCCACGCCGACGATCTCGCCTCAGCGATTCTGCTCGCGGCCAATCGTCCGATCCTGTTGGCGCCGGCGATGAATCCGTTGATGTGGGATAACGCCGCCACCCGCCGCAACGTCGCGCAGCTCAACCGCGACGGCGTCGCCATGATCGGTCCCAATGCCGGCGAAATGGCGGAGGCGGGCGAAACCGGCGTCGGCCGCATGGCCGAGCCAGTGGAAATCGCCGCCGCTGCCGAACAATTTTTGCGGCCGCCACAGCCGCCATCGCTCGCCGGCAAGCGCGTGCTGATCACGGCGGGTCCGACCCATGAGCCGATCGACCCGGTGCGCTACATCGCCAACCGCTCCTCCGGCAAACAAGGTTTTGCCATCGCGGCCGCGGCGCAAGCTGCAGGCGCCGATGTGGTGTTGATTTCCGGCCCGGTCGACTTGAACGATCCCGCCGGCGTCACCGTGAAGCATGTCGAATCGGCGCGCGACATGCTGCATCGGGTCGAAGCCGCCCTGCCAGTGGACATCGCGATCTTCGCGGCCGCCGTCGCCGATTGGCGCGTTGCCAGCGAAGGCGCGCAAAAACTGAAGAAAACGCCGGACGGCATGCCACCGCTGCAACTGGTGGAAAATCCCGACATCCTTGCAACGATCTCGAAATTGTCCGACAGACGCCCGCCGCTGGTGATCGGTTTTGCTGCCGAGACCGAGCACCTGATCGATAACGCCAAGGCAAAACTTGAGCGCAAGGGCTGCGACTGGATCGTCGCCAACGACGTGTCCCCTGCAACCGGCGTGATGGGCGGCGACCGCAACACGGTGCACCTGCTCAAGCGCGACGGCGACGACATCAGCGTCGATTCCTGGCCTGCGATGAACAAGGACGAAGTCGCCACCGCCCTGGTGGCGCGGATCGCCGAGGCGGTGGATAAATGAGCGTCGCGACCAAAGTCGAGGTCCAGCAACTGCCGCATGGCAAGGGTCTGGCGTTGCCGGCCTATCAAAGCGCTCACGCCGCGGGACTCGATCTGCTGGCGGCCGTGCCGGAAGACGCGCCGATCATTCTCAACCCCGGCAGGCATGCGCTGGTGCCGACCGGGCTCGTCATCGCACTGCCGCCTGGATTCGAGGCGCAGGTCCGCCCGCGCTCCGGCCTTGCCGCCAAGCATGGCGTCACCGTGCTGAACGCGCCGGGCACGGTGGACGCGGATTACCGCGGCGAGGTCGGCGTGCTGCTGATCAACCACGGCGACGCGCCGTTCACGATCCGGCGCGGCGAGCGCATCGCGCAGATGTTGATCGCGCCTGTGACGCGGGCGGAACTCGCAGCCGTTCCGCAGCTCTCGCCGACGGATCGCGGCAGCGGCGGCTTTGGATCGACGGGGCGCTGACAGCGCGTCGACTTTTCGGAAAATCGCACCGCAAACGTTAACGCCGCGCATTTTTTTGCAATGCAGTTTGCGTTCACGATTCGGACTCTTACAGGGCTGCTCCCGAAGGGGATATTGTGGTTCGATTCGCGAACGGTGGGGTGAAGCGCCGGGTGTGGAGTCGTGGGGTTTGGGGCGGACCATGTCGGACGTGATCGCGGCGATGCGTCGGACCTTGCTATCGTGCACATCGCTGGTGCGCGACGGCATCGCTGGCGTTGCCGTGAGCGCGCTGGCGACCAGCGCTCCGGCCCGCGCCGGCGAATTGCAGCTGATCGAACAGGCGCTGGCGACGTTCTTCGATCTCAACCGCCAGGAAGTGGCCGTGCTGGCCACGGCGCTGGCCGTGCTCGGCTTTTCCGTGGTCGCCGCAATCCTGCTGATGCGCACGCGCGTCCGTGCCGCCAACAACGAGGCGCGGCTGCGCTCTGAACTTCGAAGCCTGCAGGTCGAGGCCGATCGGTTCCGCGCGCTATTGTTCGCCGAACCGCAGGTCCTGGTCTCGTGGGCGGCGGGCGACAACCGCCCGCAGATCAGCGGCGATATCTCGCTCCTGATGCCGCAGGATGCGCAGCAGTCGCCGCAGCGCATTCTCGCATTCGGAACCTGGCTGTCGCCGGAGCCGGCGCTGCAGATGGATCACGCCGTGAACGCGCTGCGCGAGGCCGGCGAAGGCTTTTTGCTCAATCTCACCACGTCCACCGGCCGCTCCATCGAAGCAATGGGCCGCGCCATCGGCGGCCAGGCCATTGTGCGGATTCGCGAACTCAGCGGGCTGCGCCGGGAACTTGCCGAAATGACCCTGCGGCACAAGGGACTTTTGGAAGAAACCGAGATGCTGCGCGGCTTCGCCGCTGCCGCGCCCTGGCCGGTCTGGGCCAAGCGCGCCGCGGGCGGTCTGTTGTTCGCCAATGCCGCCTATGCGCGGGCGACGGACGCCGCCAATGTCACGGATGCGGTGCAGCGCGACCTCGAACTGCTGGACAGCGGCGACCGCAATGACATGGCCCGCGCGCTCAACGACAATTCGGCGTTTTCCGCGCGGCTGCCGATCGTGGTTGGCGGCGAGCGGCGCTTCTACGATGTGCATGCGCTGAAAGTAACCGGCGGCAGCGCCGGCATCGCCATCGACGCCAGCGAGGCAACCGCGCTTCGCGACGCGCTGGTGCGCATGGCGGAGGCGCACCGCCGCACGCTCGATCAACTATCCTCCGGCGTCGCCGTGTTCGACGGCCAGCGCCGGCTGGCGTTCTACAACGACTCCTATCGCCGGCTGTGGGATCTCGACCGCGCCTTTCTCGACGGCAATCCTGACGATTCCAGCGTGCTGGACCGATTGCGCGCGGCGCGAAAACTGCAGGAGCAGCCGGATTTCCGGGCCTGGAAAGCCAAGCTCCACGAGGCCTACCGCGCGGTCGAACCGGAAAAAGACAGATGGTATCTGCCCGACGGCCGCGCGATCAGCGTCGTCACCACGCCGAACCCGGAAGGCGGCGTCACCTATCTGTTCGACGACGTCACCGAAAGCCTCGAACTGGCGCGGCAGTATGACGGGCTGATCAACGTCCAGCGCGAGACGCTGGACAATCTGGCCGAGGCCGTCGCGGTGTTTGGCTCAAACGGCCGCGCGCAATTGTTCAATCCGGCGTTTGCGAAGATGTGGAAGCTGTCGGCCGAGGCGCTGCAGCAGCGGCCCCATATCGAGACGGTGGAAGGCTGGTGCCGGCCGCTGTTCGATGACGCGGCGACCTGGCAGACGTTGCGCGAGGCCATCACCGGCATCGAGAACCGGATCGCGGTGCCGCTCAAGCTGGAGCGCAAGGACGGCAGCGTGCTCGACTGCATGACCATGCCGCTGCCGGACGGCGCCACCATGCTGACGTTCCAGGACATCACCGATACCGA
>NZ_DASYMN010000254.1:0-5491 GCF_036009065.1 Bradyrhizobium sp.
CCGCTTTTGATGTCGAAGGCGATCTTCGACAAGCTGCCGAAGAACCAGCAGGATATCATCATGGCCGTCGGCGCGGAGATGGAAGCCTTCGGCAAGAAGGGCGCGCAGGACGACGACATCGAGGTCGCCAAGGTCTATGAGAAGGCCGGCGCCAAGGTCAGCCCGCTCGATCAGGCGACGGTCGGCAAATGGCGCGACATCGCCCGGGAAACCGCCTGGAAGGACTACACCGGCAAGAGCGCGGCCGCTGCCAACCTGTTGAAGCTTGCGACCGACGTCTCCGCATGATGCATGGTCCGCTTCCGGATCAACCTGAAACGTCGGGCGCCGTCGCGGACAATGTGTTCGTGGCGGCGCTCGAGCGTGCGCTCGCCCTTTGCAACGGCATCATTGTCATCCTCGCGGGAATCGCCTTGGTCGCGGCGAGCGCTATCCTGAGCTACAGCGTTCTCGGCCGCGCACTGTTCCACAGCCCGAACTACTGGCAGGACGAAGCCGCGGTGTTTCTCTTGGTCGGCGCCACCTTCATGACTGCGGCCTATGTGCAGGGCCAGCGTGGTCACATCGGCATCGAGGCGTTCGTCGGGCTGCTGTCGCCGCTGGTCAACCGCATCCGGCTCTGGCTGGTCGATGTCGCCAGCTTCGCTTTTTGCGCGTTCTTCTCCTGGAAATCCTGGACGCTGGCACATGAAGCATGGGTCGACGGACAGGTGACGAACTCGATGTGGTCGGCACCGCTGGCGATCCCTTACGTCCTGATGGCGTCCGGGATGACGCTGCTGTGCCTCCAGATACTGCTGCAGATCATGATTCCGCTCAGCGGTACGGCGCGCCGATGACCGTACTTGGAATTGGCATCAGCTACGGTGTCGCGACCCTGCTTGTGATGTTTTCCGGCATGCCCATAGCGTTCGCGCTCGGCGCGGTCGCGGTGGTGTTCATGGCGATCTACATGCCGGCGGCGTCACTCGATACCGTGACGCAGAACGTCTACGAGGAAATGGCCTCGATCACGCTGCTGTCGATCCCGCTGTTCATCCTCAAGGGTGCCGCGATCGGCAAATCGCGCGCGGGACAGGATCTTTACCTCGCGCTGCATGCCTGGCTGCATCGGGTGCCCGGCGGGCTCGGCGTCGCCAATGTGTTCGCCTGCGCGCTGTTCGCGGCGATGGCGGGATCATCGCCAGCCACCTGTTCGGCAATCGGCTCGGCCGGCATTCCCGAAATGCGCAAGCGCGGCTATTCCGGCGGCTTTGCGGCGGGAATTATCGCCGCGGGCGGCACGCTCGGCATCCTGCTGCCGCCGTCGATCACCATGATCCTGTTTGCGGTTGCCGCGGAAAAATCGCTGGGACGGCTGTTTCTCGCAGGGATCGGGCCGGGCCTGCTGCTGGTGACGCTGTTCGGGGTTTACGCGGTGGTCCGCTTTCGCATCGAATATGCCGCTGCCGCCGCGCTCTACGCGAAGAGCGGCGAAACGTCGGCAATCCTGACGCACGACGATTTCACCATGGCGGAACGCTTCGATATGCTGCCGCGGGTGCTGCCGTTCGTCATCCTTTTGACCGGCGTGATGATCGCGCTCTACGGCGGGTACGCGACGCCGTCGGAAACCGCGGGGCTCGGCGGCCTGCTGGCGCTGGTGCTGATTGCGGCGATCTACAGCGTGTGGACGCCTTCTGATCTGGCGCCGATCATAAGATCGACCATCCGCGACTCCACCATGCTGATGATGATCATCGGCATGTCGCTATTGTATTCCTACGTCATGAGCTATCTGCATATCTCGCAGTCGGTCGCCGAATCGATTGTCGCGATGCACCTGCCGCGCTGGGAACTGCTCGCCGCGATCCTGGTGATGGTGGTGGTGCTCGGATTTTTCCTTCCCCCGGTATCCATCATCCTGATGACCGCGCCGATCATCCTGCCGCCGCTGCGCGCCGCCGGCTTCGACATCATCTGGTTCGGCGTCGTCATGACCATCGTGATGGAGATGGGTCTGATCCACCCGCCGGTGGGGCTGAACATCTTCGTCATCCGCAATGTCGCACCGGATATCCCGTTGAGCGAAGTGATCTGGGGTACGCTGCCGTTCGTGCTGCTGATGATGGTGGCGGTGGTGCTGCTGTGCTTCGTGCCGCAGATCGCGACCTGGTTGCCGGACCTGGTGATGGGGCCGGACGGGGGAAGGTAGCGAGCGAACAGATCGTAGGGTGGGCAAAGGCGCTCTTGCGCCGTGCCCACCAGGACTTCAACGCATCGGATGCGGGACCGTTTCGGTGGGCACGCTACGCTTCGCCCACCCTACAATGCTTTCGCATTGATCGCCGACGCCACGCGGCTGACCGGCGCGCGCCCGATCAGCCGGCTGACCTCGTTGGTCGCGGCAACCAGCCTTGGCATGTCGACGCCGGTCGCAACGCCCATGCCTTCCAGCATATAGACGACATCCTCGGTCGCGACGTTGCCGGTGGCACCCGGCGCATAGGGGCAGCCGCCTAGGCCGCCCGCCGCGGAATCGATCACGCGCGCGCCCTCCTCCATCCCGGCATAGAGGTTGGCGAGCGCCTGCCCGTAGGTGTCGTGGAAATGCATCGCGAGGCCGGCCATCGGCACGGCGCCGCTTACCGCGCGCAGCAAATGCCGCGCCTTGACGGGCGTGCCGACGCCGATGGTATCACCGAGCGAGACTTCGTAGCAGCCGAGATCCCAGAGCAGCTTTGCAACGCTGACGACCGCTTGCGGCTTCACCTCGCCATCGAAAGGACAGCCGAGCACGCAGGAGACATAGCCGCGCACCTTGATGGCGTCGGCCTTGGCCCGCGCGACCACCGGCTTGAAGCGCTCGATGGATTCGGCGACCGAACAATTGATATTGGCGCGCGAAAACCCTTCCGAGGCCGACGCGAACACCGCGATTACCTTGGCGCCGGCCGCGCGCGCGGCATCAAAACCCTTTTCGTTGGGCACCAGCACGTGAAATTCACCGTTCAAGCCGCTGACGCCGCGCAGTACCTGATCCGAATTCACCATTTGCGGAATCGCCTTCGGCGACACGAAAGCGCCGACTTCGATCGTTTGCAGCCCCGCGGCGATCAGCGCTTCGATGAACGCGATGCGCGCCTCCGCGCTTACAGGCGTCTTCTCGTTCTGCAGTCCGTCGCGCGGGCCGACCTCGACAATCCGCACTTGATCGCTCATGCGAACCTCGCAATTTTTATCATGCCCGGGCTTGTCCCGGGCATGACGAGAAGCTTCTACCTACGCGGCCGGTTCGATTTCGGCCAGTTCGACGCCTTCCTGCACGATGTCGCCGACCTTGCATTTTATCGCTTTCAGCACACCGGCGAACGGCGCGCGCAGGGTCTGCTCCATCTTCATGACCTCAAGCGTCAGAATTGGTGCGCCCTTCTCCAGCGTTGCGCCGACTTCCGCCAGCAATGCGACAACAGTGCCCGGCAGAGGCGCAACGATCTTGTCCTCGCCGACCTGTTCTTCGTCATCGCCGCCGAACGGATCGACCCAGTGCAGGTCGAAGCGGCCGTTGCGGGTCCGCAGGTACAGTTCATGGCCTTCGACGACCGCGGCAATATGGGATCGCGTGCCGTCCAGCGAGAGATCGAAGCCGCCGCTATCCGCAGGCGACGATGTGAAGGCGTATTCGTGCGCACCGATCGAGAGCGTCGCGGGACCGCTGCCGTAAGTCAGCGTCACCTTGTGCTCGCCGCCCTGTCCGTCCCGGAACGAAAATACCCGCTGCCGTCGTCCGACGGGCATCCAGCCCGAAATGCGCCACGGCGACTGCGCCTCAGCGCGCGCGGCCTTCTGCTCTTCCCGCAAAATCGCCGCAACCGCAGCGCAAAGCTCGAGATTGCCGGGCGGCGACGCTTCCGGCGTCAGGTTCTTCAATTCGCGCTCGATGAAACCGGTATCGATGGCGTTGGCGCGCACTTTTGGATGCGTCACCAGCGCCGACAGGAACGGAATGTTGGTGACGACGCCGCGAACGTCGGTCTCCTCTAACCCGCGATGGAGCCTGTCGATCGCGGCATCGCGCGTCGGCGCCCACGCGATCACTTTTGCGAGCATGGCGTCGTAGTGGGGCGATACCGCATCGCCTTCGCGATAGCCGGCGTCGATGCGCAGGCCGTCGGTCTGCTCCGGCGTTCGCCAGGTCCGGATCTTGCCGACCGACGGCATGAAATTCTTGTGCGGGTTTTCCGCGTATACCCGCGCTTCGACGGCATGGCCGTTCAGCCGTATCTCCTCCTGGTTCAGCGGCAGCTTTTCTCCGAATGCGACACGCAGCTGCCATTCCACCAGATCGATGCCGGTGATCAACTCGGTCACGGGATGCTCGACCTGCAGCCTTGTGTTCATCTCGATAAAGAACACGTCCTTGCCGTTGGAGACGAATTCGATGGTGCCGGCGCCGACGTAATTGACCGCGCCGGCAGCCTTCCGCGCGGCGGCGCAGACCGCGTCGCGCTGCGTCGCGTTCAAGGTCGGCGACGGCGCTTCCTCGATCACCTTCTGGTGCCGCCGCTGCAGGGTGCATTCGCGCTCGAACAGCGACAGCAGATTGCCATGGCTGTCGCCGATCACCTGCACTTCGATATGACGGGGATTGTCGAGATACTTTTCGATCAGCATGCGGTCGTCGCCGAACGCGGCCTTGGCTTCGCGCTTGGCGCTGACGATGGCGGCTGCGAGTTCGCCGGCCGACCGCACGATCCGCATGCCGCGTCCGCCGCCGCCTGCCGACGCCTTGACCAGAACCGGAAACCCGATCTTGTCGGCGGCGTCAGCCAGTGTCTTCTCGTCCTGCGCCTCGCCGTGAAAACCGGGCACCAGCGGCACCCCGGCTTTCTCCATCAGCATCTTCGAGCCGGACTTCGAGCCCATCGCCGTCATCATCGCGGCCGTCGGGCCGACGAACACCAGTTTCGCGTCCGCACAGGCCTGTGCGAATTCGGCATTCTCGGACAAGAAGCCGTAACCGGGATGCACCGCCTCGGCGCCGCTTTTGTTCGCGGCGTCGATCACCCGCTCGATGTTGAGATAGCTGTCGCGCGCCCGGGCCGGGCCGAGCAGCACGGCCTCATCGGCCATGGCGACGTGCAGCGCGGCGCGATCGGCCTCGGAATAGACCGCAACGGTGCGCAGACCCATCGCTCTTGCGGTGCGGATCACGCGGCAGGCGATCTCGCCGCGATTGGCGATCAGCAACGTGCGGAAGCGTCGATATTGAGACGCCATCATCACATCCTGAACAGGCCAAAACGCGTGGGCTCGATCGGCGCGTTGGCTGATGCTGAAAGCCCGAGGCCGAGCACCAGGCGGGTGTCGACGGGATCGATCACGCCGTCGTCCCATATCCGCGCGGTGGCGTAGTATGGACTGCCCTGCTTCTCGAACTGCGCCCGCGTCGGCGCGCGAAACTCGTTTTCCTCCTCGACCGACCAGGTGCCGCCCTTGGCCTCGATATTGT
>NZ_DASYMN010000255.1:0-13489 GCF_036009065.1 Bradyrhizobium sp.
GGAACACGATGGCGCGCCAGTTCGTCTATTTCATGCAGGGTCTGTCCAAGACCTATCCGGGCAACCGCAAGGTGCTCGATAACGTCCATCTGTCGTTCTATCCCGACGCCAAGATCGGCGTGCTCGGCGTCAACGGCTCCGGGAAATCCACCCTGCTGCGGATCATGGCCGGCATCGACAAGGAATATAACGGTGAGGCGTGGGTCGCGCAGGGCGCGCGGGTCGGCTACCTCGAACAGGAACCGCAGCTCGATCCCGCCAAGACGGTGCGCGAGAACGTCATGGAAGGCGTCGCCAAGCAGAAGGCGATCCTCGATCGCTACAATGAACTGGCGATGAACTATTCCGACGAGACCGCCGACGAGATGACCAAGCTGCAGGACGAGATCGAGGCCGCGGGCCTGTGGGATCTCGACAGCAAGGTCGATCAGGCGATGGACGCGCTGCGCTGCCCGCCCGACGATTCCGACGTGACAAAACTGTCCGGCGGCGAGCGCCGCCGCGTCGCGCTGTGCAAGCTGTTGCTCGACCAGCCCGATCTGTTGCTGCTGGACGAGCCGACCAACCATCTCGATGCCGAGTCGGTGTCATGGCTGGAGGGGCACTTGCGCAATTATCCCGGCGCCATCCTGATCGTCACCCATGACCGCTACTTCCTCGACAATGTGACGGGGTGGATTCTGGAACTCGATCGCGGCAAGGGCATCCCCTATGAGGGCAACTACACCGCCTGGCTGTCGCAGAAGCAGAAGCGCCTCGCGCAGGAAGGCCGCGAGGAAGCCGCGCACCAGCGCACGCTAGAGCGTGAACAGCAATGGATCGCGGCTTCGCCGAAAGCGCGACAGGCCAAGTCCAAGGCGCGCTACCAGCGCTACGAGGAACTGCTGAAGCAGGCCAGCGAGAAGCAGACCCAGACCGCCCAGATCACCATCCCGGTCGCCGAGCGGCTCGGCCAGAACGTGGTCGACTTCGAGGGCCTGAGCAAAGGCTTTGCCGACCGGCTGCTGATCGACGACCTCACCTTCAAGCTGCCGCCCGGCGGCATCGTCGGCGTGATCGGCCCCAACGGCGCCGGCAAGACCACGCTGTTCCGGATGATCACCAAGCAGGAGACGCCGGACAAGGGCAGCATCACCATCGGCGAATCCGTGCATCTCGGCTACGTCGATCAGTCGCGCGACACGCTCGACGGCTCCAAAAACGTGTGGGAGGAGATTTCGGGCGGCAACGAACAAATCCTGCTCGGCAAGCGCGAGGTGAATTCGCGCGGCTATGTCTCGTCGTTCAATTTCAAGGGCGCCGACCAGCAGAAGAAGGTCGGTTCGCTGTCGGGCGGCGAGCGCAACCGCGTGCACCTGGCCAAGATGCTGAAATCCGGCGCCAACGTGCTGCTGCTCGACGAGCCGACCAACGACCTCGACGTCGATACGCTGCGCGCGCTGGAGGAGGCGCTGGAGGATTTCGCCGGCTGCGCCGTCATCATCAGCCACGACCGCTGGTTCCTCGACCGCATCGCCACGCACATCCTGGCCTTCGAGGACGACAGCCATGTCGAATGGTTCGAAGGCAATTTCCAGGACTACGAGAAAGACAAGATGCGAAGGCTGGGGCAGGACAGCATCATCCCGCATCGGGTGAAGTACAAGAAGCTGACGCGGTGACCGTTCAGGTTGGGAAGTTATTGGCAACGGGGTTGCTATTGCTGGTTGGACGATCGCAGCGGTTATGACTTTCCTGCTTCTCGTTATGCAGTGGCCTTGGAGAAAGCACGCCCCTGAATCGTTGGCACAAAGCGAATTTATCGCCGCTTTGTTTATTGACCCGATTATTTATGAGAACAATCGGAAGGTTTATATGCCGTGGTGGACGGATTGCCAAAAGAAAATAGAAGTCGGAGAAGTTATGGCAGCTTCTCAGGCGCAAGAAACATCGCTACATCCTATGTAGGTAAGCTTGGCCAAGTTGTTGGGTTGCGAACAATTTGACTGACTATAAATCGCTTCAGAATTTTGATACTGAGAAGCAATAGTACGGTTTGAAACGCGGTGCGTCTTCAATAATGCGATTGTTGATGAATTGAAATCGACCCGTTAGAAAACGCGACGATGGACTATCCCACCTTCTCCGCCAGCCACATCTTGATCAGCGACTGATACGGCACGTCACGTTTGTTGGCGGCGATCTTAATCTGCTCCAGCAGGCTCACTGGCAGCCGCAATGAGATGGCTGTGGTTGACGGCTTCAGGTTTGGAAAGCGCACAGGCACCGCCTTGCTCAGGTCAAAATAGTCAGCGGTATCGTGCGACTCCCAAAAGGCACGTTCTTGCGACTCGTTGGCGAACTTCGGGACTTGTTTAAGTTTCTTCGGCATAACGCGTGCGCTCCCTCGCGCTCATGGGGCGTACAGAAATGACCCTCAACAGGGCTGCTTCCTGCCTCAAAGTGAAGGCGATTTGTAAAAGGCGACCTGCATGTGTCTTTCCGTAAGCGTGGAATCGCTGCTCCGTCGCGCTGTGGTGGGGGTCGTGCAAAAGTAAAAGCGGTGTGTTCAGAAACACCTGCTCCGCTTCCGCTTGGCCGACACCGTGTTTGTCCGCGCTCTTTCGGCTGTTGCCGTCATCCCAGTCGAATCCGGCAATCCGCGACAAGTCGATCATCTGTATATGATCATAATATACATATTTTGGACGGCTCCTGCAATATATATCACGGCGAGGAATTCCATTGACGTTGGACAGAAACATACCATAGCCCGCTGCGCCCAAACGCCGCTGCGGCGCGGCTCGACAGAAGCGGGCGAACTACCCAATTGTCAATTGAACTTGTCCCCGCCCCCGGAGCTTCCCTCGCATGTCCATGACGCCAGAAACGCCCATCCCTCCGTTCGCAGGCTTGCGGCCGCTGCCGCTGCTCATCTTCTCCTCGCGCTGGCTGCAGCTTCCGCTCTATCTCGGCCTGATCGTCGCGCAGGGCGTCTACGTCATCCTGTTCCTCAAGGAACTGTGGCACCTGTTCAAGGAAGCCCTCGAGATCACCGAGCAGGCGATCATGCTGGCGGTGCTCGGCCTGATCGACGTGGTGATGATCTCGAACCTGCTGGTGATGGTGATCGTCGGCGGCTATGAGACCTTTGTGTCGCGACTTAATCTTCAGGGTCACCCCGACCAGCCGGAATGGCTGAGCCACGTCAACGCCAGCGTGCTGAAGATCAAGCTGGCGATGGCGATCATCGGCATCTCGTCGATCCACCTGCTGCGCACGTTCATCGAGGCCGGCGCGCTAGGCACGGCCGCCACCAAATACACTGAGACCGGAGTGATGTGGCAGACCATCATCCACTGCATATTCATCCTTTCGGCGATCGGGATCGCGGCCGTAGACCGGTTGGGACAGCCGCCCGCTCCGGCGCAGCACTGATTTTCATGGCCGCGCGCGGTCTCGCCGGCGTTCACGATGACTGTGTTTCATGATACTCAATTGTCAGAAGAGCCCGATAACATTGTCATTGAACAACTTCGTCACATCCGCGGCGCTGTCGACGGATTACGCGACGACATGCGCGAGATAAAGCACGGGGTCGGCTCGGTCGAGCGGGAGGTCGCACACGTTCATGTTGAACTTGCGCAGGTTCACGTGAAAGTTGCAGAGCTTTCCGAGCGCGTTGATCGGATGTCCGACCGATTGGAACGGGTGGAGACGTCTCGAACTGGCCGACGCTTGATCGCGGTTCACAGCGATCGGGTCTCATGATATCTTCATCCAATGGTCGAGCCTGACAACATGATCTTGGAGTATCTGCGCCATATCCGGGGCGCGATCGATAATGTGCGCGACGATGTTCGCGAGATAAAACAGCGCGTCGGCAGTCTTGAGAACCAGTATGCTAATATATCGAATCGGCTGGACCGGATGGATTTTCGCATCGAGCGTATCGAGCGGCGTCTCGATCTGACCGACGCGTGAGCGAACCGTTGCTGTTGGACATCCAGCGCGCCTTAGCATTTGGTTTGTTGCTCCTGGCAATCATTTTCTCGCATCCCGCCCGCGCCGCCGACGCCGGCTTCAACCAGTTCATCGCCTCGTTGTGGCCTGACGCGCAGAAAGAAGGCTTGTCGCGGACGACGTTCGATGCGGCGACACGCGGCCTCGAGCCGGACTACAAATTGCCGGACCTGCTGCTACCCGGACGCCCTGCGACCGGCGCGCCGTCGCAGGCCGAATTCGTGCAGGTGCCGGCCGACTATGTGAAGGAAGCAAGCATCGCGCGGCTGGCCGTCGAGGGGCAGCGTCTGATGCAAAAGCATCGCCCGGCGCTGAACGCGATCGAAGCGCGGTTTGGCGTGCCCGCGACCGTCGTGCTGGCGATCTGGGGCCGCGAGACTGACTACGGCCGCTACGCGCTGCCTTACGATCTGCTGCGCGTACTGGCAACGCAGGCCTATGTCGGCCGGCGCAAGGAGCAGTATCGTACCGAGTTTATCCTGGCCCTGAAGATCCTCGGTGAAGGCAAGGTCACGCGCAAGGACATGCGCTCGTCATGGGCGGGCGCCACCGGGCTGACGCAGTTTCTGCCGTCGGAGCTTTATAAGCATGGCGTCGATTTCGACGGCGACGGCCGGGTCGACATCTGGAATTCGGTGCCGGATGCGCTCGCCTCCGCCGCGCAACAGCTTGTCAACAAGGGCTGGCAGCCCGGCCTGCGCTGGGCCTATGAGGTACGCGCGCCGGCCAATGTCGACTGCACGCAAGGCGTACCGGAAGTGACGAGGCCGATCGGCGACTGGTTGCGCGCCGGATTCGTGCCGGTGCGTGGACAAAAATTGAGCGCGGCGGAGCAGGCGCAGCCGGCTTCGCTGCTGCAGCCGGAGGGCATTTACGGTCCGGCATTTCTGACCACGAAGAATTACTTCGTGATCAAGGAGTACAACTTCTCGGATTTGTACGTACTGTTCGTCGGCCATCTCAGCGACCGCATGATAAGCCCGCAGTCTTTCGCGACGCCGTGGTCGGCTTCGACGCAACTGCGTACCGCCAACGTGGAGGCGATGCAGCGCCATCTGACCCGCATCGGACTCTATGGGGACAAGCTGGATGGCAAGGCCGGCATGAAGACGCGCGCGGCGTTGGGTGCGTACCAGAAATCGGCCGGGCTCAAGGTCGATTGCTGGCCGAGCGAAGCGGTGCTGCAATCGATGAGCAAGGCGAAGTAATCGACGTCGAAAACGCGAAACCCGGCCGAAGCGGCCGGGTTTCGGAATTCAATTGCGCGAAAAAGTCCCGCGGGGCTCAGAGCCGATCAGTTGCAGACTTCGACGCGGCGATAGGTCCACGCGCCGCGATAGTCGTCCCAGACGCGCTGACGAACCATGCGGCACGCCGGACCCTCTTCGACATAGACCGGGGCCGGAGCGGCATAGGCCGGACGGCTGGAAGCGATGGCGCCGCCAACGATCGCGCCGCCGATCAGGCCCGCCGCCACGCCTGCGGCTACGCCGCGCTGGGCGCTCGCCGGCGTCGTAGCCAGCGCGCCGGCAATCGTCGCGACCGCGAGGAAGGCAGAAAATGTCTTCTTCATTTTTTGGTCTCTCCTGGAGATGGCGCGTTGGATTGCAGCGCCGGGTTAAGGTCTACTCACGCCGTATTCGAAACTGACTGTCTCGCCAGAAAGCGCACAACCGTCAACTTGAAGTAAACGTTAGCCATCCCTCGGCGTAAAAAACGGTTTTTTCGGGCCGAATCGCGAAAAACGTTCCGGAAACGGGTGCTTCCGGAACGTTGCATGATCAAAGAGTCGGATCAGTCGCAGACCTGGACGCGGCGCACCCGCCAGCCGTAGCCGTCCCAGAACCGCTGACGCTGCCAGTAGCAGCCGCCATAACCGGGACCGGCGACATAGGCCGGCCCGCCGTAGTAACCGGGGCCATAGTAACCGTTCTGCGATGCGATCGCGCCGCCGACGATCGCGCCGCCGAGCAGTCCGGCGGCGACGCCCGCAGCCACGCCGCGCTGCGCATGCGCCGGAGCAGGCGCGGCCAAGGTCGAAATAGCCAAGGTGGCGGCGGCCGCGATGGCCATCAATGTTCTCTTCATGGCTTTACCTCTTTCCCTGAAACTCGAGACAGCAAATACAGCCTGTCGGGCACAAAGTTTCATATTTTGCTTGAATGTTCAATGAACAGGGCTCCCTGGACCGGCTGAATTGCCGGCCGCCGGCGCCTTGTTGCAATGCACCAGGCCTTCATTCAATCGAACGGACCGGGCCATTCCTGTGAGTTGGTTGAGAAATCACAACGGCGGATCGAGGCGGCGCGATTAACCGCGTTTCACCACCGGAAAACTGTGCGGGCGAAATCGTTCGAGCCTTGTTCCACCGGCACTTCTTTAGATTCATTCCATTCCGCGAGGCCGCTTAACGCTATTTGGAATCACTTGAAATGATGGTTTTTTCTTTTGCATCTCGTCTCGGTCTTAAATATCCAATGATGAACCTGTCCAGCGAGCCTTCCTTGGTCCCATGATCGTCTGTTCCTGCAACGTCTTCACCGACCACGACATACGCAACGCCGTGACTGTCGCACAGACGCCGCCGCGCACGCCGGGGCAGATTTATGGATGTCTCGGCTGCAGCGCCCAGTGCGGTCGATGCGCGCGCACCATCAAAAAGATCATGGACGAGGCGCTGGGGGCCTGCGCCAAGGCGTGCTGCTCGGGATGCCCGCACGGCGCGGGCCGCGCGGGACCGGATGTTGATCCCGAGTTTGCACTCGCCGCGTCCTGAAATCTCCGGTGTACGGCTTGATTGCTGTCGGTTTGGGCGGTGAGGGGTTGCTCTCGCCGCCGATCTGATTTAGAAACGTTCTAAATTAGGAGAGGCCGACTGTACGGACCTCAATAGCCGGAGTGCACCGATGCAGGGCGACCCGAAGGTCATCGAATATCTCAACAAGGGCCTGCGCAGCGAGCTCACCGCCATCAACCAGTATTGGCTGCATTTTCGGCTGCTGAACCACTGGGGCCTCTTGGAAATGGCCAAGACCTGGCGGAAGGAATCCATCGAGGAGATGCACCACGCCGACCGCTTCACCGACCGCATCCTGTTCCTGGACGGCTTCCCCAACATGCAGGTGCTGGATCCGCTGCGGATCGGCCAGAACGTCAAGGAAATCATCGAGTGCGACCTTGCCGCCGAACTGGGCGCCCGTGCGCTTTACGAGGAAGGCGCAACCTGGTGCCACAGCGTCAAGGACTATGTTTCGCGCGACCTGTTCGAGAGCCTGATGAAGGACGAGGAGCACCACATCGACTTCCTCGAGACGCAATTGCATCTGATCGAGCGCATCGGCCTCGATCTCTACACCCAGAAGCACGTCGGCGGGCTGGAGAGCGAGTTCGAACCGAAGTAACGTCGGTCCGCAAGCGCGGCTCACGACGTGCGCTTCTGCAGAGCTGTCACCGGACAATCCGCAAAGGCCGCCTGTACCGCGGCCGCCGATCCGTCGAGACGAAATTCGGCGGTCGTGCGTGCGGCATTGAGCGAACGAATCCTGATGTACAACACGCTCGATCCCGCGAGGTCGTCGATGAATTGCGCCACTGCGGCCTTTTCCTCGATGACGATGTGCTGAGAGCCTGGCAGAACGCGCGACGCGACGTTGTCGCGGCCGGGTTTGTCGTCGAAGCGATATCCGAGAATCGTGTTCTGGTCGGAGCCGATCTTGAAGTCGAAGGAAATCCGCACGATCGCATGCCCCTCGAAGCATGTTAGCTGCATCCCTGCTGGCTGCGCAAAATCGATCCCCGAATGCGAGGCGTTGCGGGTCAGCAACTGCGCGCTAGATACCGTCCTGCCGGTGATGCGATCGATCTGACGGTCGACGCGCCAGTTGCCGGAAGGGACCTGGCCGGCCGAGCGTACGTAAGGGTCGCTTGTGTTGCAGCCACCCAGCAACAACGCTATCGCAACGAATGACACCCTACGCACGATGCCTCTCTCCAAGCCCGTGATATTTTGCAACCCGTGAGCGGAGAGAACAAGACGTTGGAAAAGTGGAAGAGCGAAGCGATGCGCGGAATGCGAGCACGGAGTAGCCGTCGTTGCGAGGAGCGCAGCGACGAAGCAATCCAGTCTTACCTTGCCGCTGGATTGCTTCGCGGAGCCTGTCATCGGGTGGCGCTCTGCGCCGACCCGATGGCCCGCAATGACGGTTGAATCGGAACTGCGACTCGGGAGCGACGAGCGCCTACAGCTGCGTCTTGTAACGCGCCTCGACTTCGGCCTGCGGCTCGGGCTCGCCCAATTTGGTTTGGTCGTAAATCATCTGGCTGATGCTGGGCAGCGCCGCGCGCTCCACCCTGGTTTCGGGCGACCACAGTTTTGAACGCATCAACGCCTTGCCGCAGTGAAAATACGCTTCGCGAACCGCGATGCTCAGCACCGCGCGCGGGGACTTGCCGAATTCTTCCATCGAGCCCAGCAGATCCGGCTCCGCCGACAATTTGCCGGTGCCGCCGACGCGCAGCGTCTCGTCGATCCCCGGCACGAAGAAAATCAGCTGCAGCTGGCCGCTGCCCTCGAGGATGTTCCTGAAGCTGTCGATCCGGTTGTTGCCGGAGCGATCGGGCATCGCGAGCTGCGTTGGCGACACCACATGGACGAAGCCGGGATTGCCGCCGCGCGGCGACGCATCGACGCTGCCATCGGGGCCGGAGGTGGCGAGCACGCAGAACGGCGACATGGCGATGAATTTTGTCGCGTGCGCGTCGATCTCGGGCCGCGCTTTTGCGATCACGCGCGGCGAGGGCGCCGGATAAATTGTCGGAAGGTCGCTGGCGGCAAGGTCGGTCAATGGAATCTCCGAAGGGCTGGCAACCAAAGACGTATCACTATGTGAGGTGTTCCGAAAGGTAAGCCGCATCGATATTCGTAGGGTGGGCAAAGGCGCTCTGCGCGCCGTGCCCACAACGCTTGTGAGGGTGGGCACGCTTCGCTTTGCCCACCCTACGAACAGCGTTCAACTGACCGAAAGGGGCCCCTCCGCAAAAAGATATAGATCGTGTGCTGAAGATCACGCCGTGCAGATGAGCCGCTCTTTTGCAAAAGCCAACCGCTCCTATGGCGGTGTTGCCTTTTGCTACATCGTTTTTTGCGGCGCGGTCTGCAGCAGATCCTGCAGTTGCTGCTTGTAGAGTTTTGCGCCGCCGGTGGTGAGATGTCCGCGGGTCTCGGTGCTCGCCGGGATCAGATAGAGCCGGCCGTTCTTGATGCGCTTCATCGCGGCGTCGGTGACGCCGGTTTCCGGCGGATTGCGTTCGTCGTCGGCGGCATTGACCGCGAGCAGCGTGGCTTCGATCTTTTCCAGCCCGGGGCCCGGATTGTAGTCGCGCGAGGCTTCCCACTGGTAGATGAAGTCGTTGGCATCCGCGGTGATCGCCAGCGCCAGCCGGTCGTCGACCAGCTTGTCGGCCTTTGCCGCGGTCGGCGCCAGCATTTGCCAGGCGAGGGTGCCGCCGCCGGTGGCGATGCCGTAGGCGCTGATGGCGTATTTCATCATGCGCGGCTGCGCGGTGTAGTTGCCGGCGTTGTAATCCGGATCATTGCGGATGGTCTCCAGCATCATCCGCCGCAGCATCCAGTTGCGTGCCGCCATCTCGGTCGGCTGCGAGGCCATCGGCACCAGCGCGTCCATGTAATCAGGGTATTTCCCGCCCCAGATCCAGGTATGCATGCCGCCCATGGAATTGCCGATGACGAGCCGCAGATGCGCGATGCCGAGGCCTTCCTTGAGCAGCCGATAGTGCGCGTCGACCATGTCCTCGTAATTGTATTTCGGGAACGCGGTCTTCATGCCGTCGGACGGCTTTGAGGATTTGCCGTGGCCGATCCCGTCGGGGATAATGATGTAGTATTTCGCCGCGTCGAGCGGCTGGCCGGCGCCGAATAGCTCGCCGGCAAACGCCGGTGTCAGCATGCTCGCCGCCGAGCCGCCGGAGCCGTGCAGCACCAGCACCGGCTGTCCGGTCGGCTCGCCGACTGTGGTGTAGTGCAGACGCAGTTCCGGCATCACTTCGCCGGTGTGGAATTTGAAATCCTTGGCGATCCAGTCGCCTTGCTTCGGTGCCGGATAGTCGGCGGCGAATGCGGCAGAGGAAAGAAGTGCAAAGCCCGCGGTGATTGTCGCGCGTAACAGATTCATGGACGGTTCTCCCCGAACTGCGACCACCTTGCCGGGCCACTTCAACCTAAGCTATCACGCCCCAAAGCGTGCGCCGAGGGGCTTGCTTTCGTCGTATCCGAAAGATTTTTCGCCTATACAGGGAATTATTGTTTTGGCACTGGGAGATAGATCATGGTCCAACGACAGGTTGCGTCGGCCGGAGCTCCGCCACACCGGCTGCACAAGTCCACCCAGAGCACCCACGTTCCGGGGCAACTGATCATCCGCTTCAAGCCGGGCGCAGTCAGGCAGATGGCGGCAAATCCCGTGGCACGGTCAGCGTCCGCGCGCCTCGTCGCGAGGGCCATGCCGGAAGAAGTCGCCGGCCCGCTTGATCTGCTCCGCGATCAAGCCGGACTAAGCTCGGTGAAGCCGTTGTTCGTCACCGGCACGCGCCCGCAGGCTCCGGCATCGGCCGTAATGGCGCGGGCGGTCATTCACGGCGCACTTGCCCGATCGGCCACCCATTCGCCCCGAGAAACGTTGACCGGATATCAGCTCGTTGACCTGAAGGACAAGAAAATAACTCCCGCTCTGTTGAAGCGATTGCGCGCCTCGAAAGCCGTCGATCTTGTCGAGCCGGTGCCAAATCGCTGGTTGTGTGACGCCGATCCGAAAATCAACCGGCAATGGGGACTGCGCGCCATCAGATGGTTCAACGGCACCCATCCGGACGCCGCCGAGGTCCATGTTGCCGTAATCGACAGCGGGATCGACGAAGGTCATCCCGATCTGAAGGATGCGATTGAGGAATACCGTCACGACGGCAACGGCGCGCGCGATTTTCTCGGCCATGGCTCGCATGTCGGCGGAACGATTGCTGCGGTGGTCGACAATACGATAGGGATTGCGGGGATCGCCAACTGCCGGCTGCATTGCTGGAAAGTCTTCAACGACCCGACGCCGGTGCGCAAGCTGCAAAACTTCAATTTCCATTTCTACAGCATGGCTCTGGCAGCCGCGCTGGACTCCGATATCAAGGTGATCAATATGAGCATCGGCGGCACCGACCGCAGCAAGGCCGAGGCCGCCGTGTTCGAGGAATTGAGAGAGGCCGGCGTGGTGGTCGCGGCCGCGATGGGCAATGAATTCGAGGAAGGCAATCCGAAGGAATATCCTGCCGGTTATCCCGGACCGCTGGGCGTCGGTGCGGTCGACGAATTCGGCAAGCACGCCTCATTCTCCAATACCGGCGCTCACATCGGGCTGGTCGCGCCCGGCGTCAACATCCTGTCCACCGTGCCGCGGGTGAAGGCGGCGGATGCAGACAGAACCAACTACGACTCATGGGATGGAACCTCGATGGCCACCCCCCATGTGGCGGGCGCGGCTGCGCTACTGTATGCGAACCGGGGCAAGTCGAAGGCCTCCGGGGACGCGGTGATCGAGCGTCTGACATCGACGGCAAGGAAGTTGCCCGGCATGAGGAAAAAAAAGTTCACGCCGCAATATGGGGCCGGTCTGCTCGACATAGAAGCGGCACTGAAGAATGCGGGGAAGAACCCCAAACGATCTTGAAAAGCCGGCGCGAACTGCCAGTTGGATAGAATGTCGGTGCAGTTCAAGTTCAGCGATGCCGTGGACGACGACAGGCGGCTCGAAATCATTGAGGCGCTCGGGCGCGCGGGGTTCGGCGCGCGCAGGCTGTATCCCGGTCAGACGCGACCGAAGCTGGCATCGATTTTCACCGTTGCGAAAGCCAGCGCCAAGGATATCAAGGCGTTGCGCGCGGCATTGCTCCGCTACGGTCGCCAGATCGAGTATGTCGAGGCTGCGCCGGAGCGTAGTCTGAAGACATAATCGGGATGCGCGGTGTTGCTCTGCTCATGCCGTGTCTTCGATGTCGGTTTCTGGGCGGTCACTGCCGGCGGCGGTTTCAGTGTGCCACTTGCCGTCAGCGGTTTCATATTCGATGGTTTCAGTGCGCCCCGGCACGCGCTGCTCGGCGGCCGCGTGCTTTGCAGCCGCAAGCGCGGCGGCGTGGGTCGGGAATGGTTCCGAGAATACGCCGTCGACGGTATAGGCCCAGCCGCCATCATGCTGGACGATTTTGTAGGTGACATGGGCCATCGGGGAACTCGCTGGTTCGGCGGCGACGGGGTGAACGCGACGTCCATTCTATGCCAAAATGCGCCGCGATGTCGGATTTTAGGTTGGCGGATCGTTCTCGATATGAGGCTGCCGGTGCGGACCAAGGGTTACGTGAATAAAGGAGACAACGATGTGCCGCAACATCAAGACGCTGTTTAACTTCGAGCCGCCCGCGACGCCTACTGAAATCCATGCCTCGGCGCTGCAATTCGTGCGCAAGCTTTCGGGATTCAATTCACCCTCGCAGGCGAACGCCGAAGCATTCAACAGGGCGGTCTCCGAAGTCTCCGATTCCGCGCGGCGGCTGCTGGCCTCGCTGCAGACCCACGCGCCCGCGCGCGACCGCGAGACCGAGGCGGAGAAGGCAAGGGAGCGGAGCAAAGCGAGGTTTGGGTGAATGTGTGTCGGCTGCCGAACTGCGGTCGTTTCGTCCGGTCAGGGATCCGAGGTCCCTGTCGGCGTACACATCCCGGCCAACTTTTCGAGAAATTCCTTCGCTACCACGTGAGAACCCTGCCACAGTGGATAGGAAATTACGCGAAGGTTGTAATTCTTTAGCCAGAAATCGCGCATCACGGGCCCCTGGTCCGGCATCAGCGCGTAATGCGGGCGGGCTTTTCCGCGGGAGCGAGTGAGCACTTCCTGGAGGATGTAGTTTACGTTCGGATCGACAAATCCCGACCCGTAAAAGAAAACAGTAAAGTTCGTGCGCCCGTCCCTTGTAGTCCTCCCACGCTTCGAAGATGAGGCGCAGCCACGGCATGATCTGCTCGGTCGACGGCAGTTGACCGGGAGCTCCTGTCTCGCCGCGCGGCCCTTGCTCGCCATGCGGACCGGCTTCGCCGCCCGCCTTGCCGTCCGGACCAGGCTTGCCGTCAGAACCACGCTTGCCCGGCGGCCCCGCGTTGCCGGGTTGGCCGGCCTCGTCCTGTGGACCGGGCTTGCCGCGCGGACCTTCGGGCCCCGGCCGACCCGGATGACCTTGTGGACCTGGACGTCCCGGTTCGCCCGGCTGTCCGCGGGGGCTTTGCGCTCCCGGCCGTCCTAGAGCATGTTGTTTTTTACCAGAATCGGGATTCCAATTGGAGCGGATTTCTGATTCAAACTTCATGCTGGGAACAGGGGGCCAGCATGGATGACGCGACCCTATTCGGAAGATATTCGCGAACGCGCTCTGGCGCGTG
>NZ_DASYMN010000256.1:0-15031 GCF_036009065.1 Bradyrhizobium sp.
CAAGGGCTCCGACACGCTGAAGCTCGCCGGCGAACGCGGCTACATTCCGATGAGCCTCAATCTCAATCCGGCCTATGTGTCGAGCCACTGGGAATCGGTCGAGGCTGGTGCTGCCAAAACCGGCCGCAAGCCGAACCGGCAGGACTGGCGCATGGTGCGCGAGGTGTTCGTCGCCGATACCGACGAAGAAGCATGGAAGCTCTCGGTCGGCGACATGATGGGCCGCATGATGAGCGAGTATTTCCTGCCGCTGCTCGGGCATTTCGGCTTCAAGGACTATCTGAAACACACTCCCGAAGTGCCGGACAGCGACGTCACGGCGGAATACTGCGCACGGCACAACTGGATCGTCGGCTCGCCGTCAACCGTCGCCGAGAAGATCGAAAGGATCTATCACGAGGTTGGGGGATTCGGCACGTTGCTGGTGTTCGGCTTTGACTACAAGCACAGACCGGAGGCGTGGCAGAACTCGCTGCGGCTGTTGAGCGCCGAAGTGATGCCGCGGCTGAAGCATCTCAAGCCGGACCTGGTAAAGGCGGCGTAGACGAGTTCAGTAGATTCGTAGGGTGGGTTAGCGCCGAAGGCGCGTAACCCACCGGCTGCGTTTTCCACAAATCCAGATGGTGGGTTACGGCGCTTCGCGCCTAACCCACCCTACGGCTCAGTGCTACCGCACCACGCCCGAGATGAACCCCGGCTTGCGCTGCGGCGGCTTGATGTCCTTTTTCAGATAGCAGTGCGCATTCCTGCCGACATAGCCGGGCCTCGCATAGGTCCAGGCGCGGCATTTGTTATCGGCGGTGCAGGCCGCCTTGCAGGCCTCGTCGCCCTCGCTGCCTTCCAGGTCGAAATTGCGATAGTCGCCGCCGTACCGGTCGATCGACGATTCGATCGCACCAGTATGCTGCTCGACCACGCCGGCGCCGCGCACGCCGGAAACGCAGCAATTGTTCTGGGCGCGCGCCGGCACGTTGCTCTTGAGCCAGCACACCGCGCCGCCGGCGGCGTCGGTGGGATAATTGAAGCTCCAGGCGCGGCAGCGCCGGTCGCGTTCGCATACCAGCGCGCAATCGGCCGGATCGCCGGAGGGCACCGGCGAACTCGCATAATCGCCGCCGGGCCGGTCGAAATTGGCCTGCGCCCGCGCCTCGCGCGCGGCTGTGACGCTCGCGCCAATAAGGAGCGTCAGCAAACACGCCTTGAGCAGGCGGGTCTTCCACATACGTTAGTTGCTTCCGATCAGGATGTGGTTGTTACGAACCGCCATTTGACGGCCACGTTTCTGTACGCCAGATGAACGGCGTCCAACGCTCTGATCTAGAACGCGTATTCCCGATACGCCGGGTCCACCGAGCGGCGCCAGGGGCCGTGGAATTTCTCCAGCATCTCCTCGGCCGGGGTGCGGCCGGCATCGAGAATCCGGTCGAGCGGATCAAGATGCCGCGACTCGTCGCGGCCGAGATGATCGACGTGGCCTCGCCGGCGAAGGCCCGCATGCGCCAGGATCAGACACTCCTTGGCGATCTCGAACAGATAACGATCCTTGATCCGCGCCTTGAAGCCGAGCCGCGGCACGTCGTCGCGCAACGCCTGCCGTTCCTGCGCGGTCCAGCTTCGCGCGATATCCCACGCCGCGTTCAGGCTGGTGTCGTCGTACAGCAGCCCGACCCAGAACGCCGGCAGCGCCGGCAGCCGTCCCCACGGCACGCCGTCGGCGCCGCGCATTTCCAGATAGCGCTTCAGCCGCACCTCGGGGAAAATCGTCGAGAGATGGTTGGCCCAGTCCGACAGCGTCGGGCGCTCGCCCGGCAACACATTGTTCCTGCCCTCGAAGAAGGCACGGAACGAGGAGCCGGCGACGTCGATATACTGATCGCCGCGCTTGACGAAATACATCGGCACGTCCAGCGCGTAATCGACCCAGCGCTCGAATCCCATGCCGTCCTGGAACGCCCACGGAATCATGCCGGACCGCGCATTGTCGGTGTCGCGCCAGATCTCGGAGCGGAACGACAGGAAACCGTTGGGCTTGCCTTCGGTAAACGGCGAATTGGCGAATAGCGCGGTCGCCACCGGCTGCAGCGCCACCGATACCCGCAGCTTCTTGACCATGTCGGCTTCCGAGGAGAAATCGAGATTGGTCTGCACCGTGCAGGTGCGGTACATCATGTCGAGGCCGTATCGGCCGACCTTCGGCATGTAGTTGGTCATGATCCTGTAGCGGCCCTTCGGCATCATCGGAATCTGTTCGCGCGACCATGACGGCGTGAGACCAAGCCCGAGGAATCCGATGCCGAGCGGGGTAGCAATCTCGCGCACCTGCGCCAGATGCGCCATCAGCTCGGACTGGGTCTGATGCACGGTTTCCACCGGCGCGCCGGATAGTTCGAACTGCCCGCCCGGCTCCAGAGAAATCGCGCCGCCGCCGGTGACGTCGTACAGCCCGATGATGTTGCCACGCTCCATGATCGGCTCCCAGCCGAGCAGGAGCTGCATGCCCTCCAGCAGCGCGCCGATGCCGCGCACGCCTTCGTACGGCACGGGATCGTGACCTTGAAGCGTGAACGGCGTCTTCTCGTGTTCGGTGCCGATCCGGAATTCGGACGGTTGCTTTATCCCCGCTTCCAGCCACGCGACGAGCTCGTCGCGCGATTGCAGCGGCGTCATATCGATCTGGTCACGCGCCATTACTGGTTCCGGATGTGAGGCGTTTCGACCGAACGCGCGCGGTGTCGGGACGGCTGCGGACAAGGCGATCCGCGAAACCTGGAGGAAAGAACAATATCATCGCGCGGGCGCGGCGTCTCTGGCGGCCAGCGCCGGCGCCTCATCGCACGAACAGCCCAGCCGGTCGAGCAGGCCGCAGAGCTTTACCGCGTCCGCATCCGACAGTTTCGAGCCGACGTGCTTTTCGATCGCGGCGGAATAGGCGCTCCACATCTTCTTCTGCAGTTCGCGTCCTGTTTCGGTGATTTCCACGAACTGGCCGCGTTTGTCGATCTTGCATTCGCGGCGCGCCGCCAGCCCCTCGTCCACCAGCCGGTCGATCAGCCGCGAGGTCGAATATTGCGGGATCAGCATCTGCTTTTCCAGCTCCACCGGGCGCATTTCGCCCGATGGCGCGCGCGACAATTCGAGCAGCGCGTCATACCAGGCGAGCGGCGGGAACCCGGCCTTCTTCAACTCCTGCTCGACGGCATCGAGTACCCGGCTCTGGACCCGCATCAGGCGGATCCAGGCGGCGGTGGCCTCGGTCGATGGTTTGCGTTTCATGGCGTCGCCCATAGATGTCATGGATCAGTGTACCGCACTAAATGCAGCTGCATCAATGTTGACTATTTCATGCAGATGCATTTAATCGCCGGGTCCCCACTCACCAATAATCCGAGGGAAGGAAATCCGATGAAATTGTATTATTCGCCCGGCGCCTGTTCGCTGTCGCCCCACATCGCGCTGCACGAGGCCGGGCTTGCCCATGAACTGGTGCGCGTCGACCTCAAGGCCAAGAAGACCGAAAAAGGCGACGACTTCACCAAGATCAATCCGAAGGGCCAGGTTCCGGTGCTTCAGCTCGACAGTGGCGAGCTGGTCACCGAAGGCCCGGTAATCGTGCAGATGATCGCCGACAAGGCCGCGGGGAAGAATCTTGCGCCGGCGAACGGCTCGGCCGAACGCTACAAATTGCAGGAGTGGCTCAACTTCATCACCACCGAGCTGCACAAGAATTTCAGCCCGCTGTTCCAGCCGGTGATTCCGGACGACGTGAAGAACTTCTTCCGCGACCGCATCAAGGGCAAGTTCAAATACGCCGAGTCGCAGCTCGCCGGCAAAGACTACCTGATGGGCAAGCAGTTCACCGTCGCCGACGGCTATCTGTTCGTGATGCTGAAATGGGCCGAGCGCACCGGGATGGATTTGTCCGAGTTCAAGAATCTGATGGCGCTCAAGGACCGCGTCGCGGCGCGGCCGAACGTGAAGGCGGCGCTGGACATGGAAGCGCAGGCCCAGAAGGCGGCGTGAGGTTTACGTGTCCCGGGCGCGATGCGGCATTCTTCATGCCGCTTCGCTGACCCGGGACCCCGGTTCCTTCGATCCGCAAGCAACCGGGGCCCCGGCTCTGCAGCGCACCACGCCGTGAAGAACGGCGCGCTGCGTCCGGGGCACACGTGCTCTACGCCGCCGCCTTCTTCGGCGGGAAGCGGCCGTAGAAGGTCTCGCCCTTGGCCGCCATGTCCTCCAGCAGCTTCGGCGGCGTGAAGCGCGAGCCGTATTTTGCTTCCAGTTTATGGCACAGTTCGACGAACTTCTTCGTCCCCATGAAGTCGATGTAGCTCAGCGTGCCGCCGGTGAACGGCGCAAAGCCGAAGCCGAGGATCGAGCCGACGTCGGCCTCGCGCGGGTCGGTGATGACATGATCTTCCACGGTGCGCGCAGCCTCCACCGCCTGCACCACCAGGAAACGCTGCTTCATCTCCTCGATATCGAGGGTATCCGGGTCGAGATGTTTGGGTTGCAGGCCGCTCAATTCCGACCACAGGCTCTTCTGGCCCTTGCCCTTCTCCGGGTAGTCGTAAAACCCCTTGCCGTTCTTGCGGCCGAAGCGGCCTTGTTTCTCCACCATCTCGACCAGCAGTTTTTTCTGGGACTGGTCGACGGCATTGGCGCCGAGGTCGGCCTCGGTCGCCTTCATGATCTTGAGCACAAGATCGAGCGCGACTTCGTCGGACAGCGACAGCGGCCCGACCGGCATGCCGGCCATCCTCGCGGTGTTCTCGATCATCGCCGGCGGCACGCCTTCCATCAGCATTTCCAGGCCCTCGGCGGTAAAACGCAACACGCAGCGGTTGGCGAAGAAGCCGCGCGAGTCATTGACCACGATCGGCGTCTTGCCGATGGCGCGCACGTAGTCCAGCGCGGTGGCGAGCGCGACATCATTGGTGTTCTTGCCGACGATGATCTCCACCAGCATCATCTTCTCCACCGGCGAGAAGAAATGGATGCCGATGAACTTGCCCTGGTCCTTGAATTCCTCCGCCAGCGAATTGATCGGCAGCGTCGAGGTGTTGGAAGCGAAGATCGCGTCGCTCTTGAGCAGCGGCTGCGCCTTGGCGTAGGTCTCGGCCTTTACTTTTCTATCCTCGAACACCGCTTCGATCACGAGGTCGCAATCCTTCAACGCATTGTAGTCGGCGGTGGCGCTGATGCGCGACAGGATGCCGTCGCGGTCGGCTTCCTTGGCGCGGCCCTTCTTGATCAGGTCGTCGATCACCGATTTGGCGTGGCCCTTGCCCTTGTCGGCGCTCTCCTGGTCGCGGTCGATCAGCACCACGTCGATGCCCGCGCGTGCTGACACGTAACCGACGCTGGCGCCCATGAAGCCGGCGCCGATGATGCCGAGCTTTTTCACGTTGGTCGGCGGCACGTTCGGCGGCCGGCGCGCGCCCTTGTTCAGTTCCTGCATCGACAGGAACAGGCTGCGGATCATCGCCGCGGCTTCCTTGGTCTGCAGGATGTGCGCGAAGTATCGCGATTCAACGCGCAGCGCCGCATCCATCGGCAGCTGCAGGCCCTCATAGGCGCACTGCATGATCGCGCGCGCCGCCGGATAATTGTCGTAGGTCTCGCGGCGATAGATTGCATTCCCCGCCGGGAAGATCATCATGCCGTTCTTGGAAAAGACCGGACCACCCGGCAGCTTGAAACCCTTCTCGTCCCACGGCGCCACCGCCTTGCCGCCGGCCTTGATCCACGCTTTGGCGGTCTTGATCAGGTCGGCGGCAGGCACCACGGAGCCTACGATATTCTGTGCCTTGGCTTTGTCGAGATTGATCGCCTCGCCCTTCAAGAGCATCTGCATCGCATCCTGCGGCTGCAGCATGCGCGGCAGCCGCTGCGTGCCGCCGCCGCCGGGAAACAGCCCGACCTTGATTTCCGGCAGGCCGAGGCGCGTCTTTGGATTGTCCGAGGCGACGCGGTAGTGGCAGGCCAGCGTGACTTCGAAGGCGCCGCCGAGCGCGAGACCGTTGATGGCGGCGACCCACGGCTTGCCCGAAGTCTCGATCTTGCGCAGCGTCAGCGACAGTTTTCGGCTTTCATCAAACAGCATTTTTTGCGCAGCTTCCGCGCCGCGGGCTTGCAGCGCTTCGGCAAAGGTCTTGTTCATGCCTTCCAGCATCGACAGATCGGCGCCGGCGGAAAACGCTTCCTTGCCGGAGGTGATCACCACGCCCTTCACCGCGGCGTCCGCCGTGGTGTGGTCGACGATGCTGCCGAGTTCCTCGATGGTCCGGGTGTCCAGCACATTCATCGAGCGGCCCGGAATATCCCAAGTCACGAGGGCGATGCCGTCGGCGTCGGTCTCAACCTTGAAGTTCGCATAAGTCATTGGCGCGGTTCCTGTGTAATGCAGCCGTCGGAAGTTCTTTAAGAGAGGATTCAGGGTTCTGATCTACGACTTTGCCGAGCAAGTCCGGAGTATTCCCATGAGCAAAGCCTGTGCCGGTTGCCGCGACGATATCGCGCTTCCATTCGATTTCAAAATGGCGTTCCAGCCGATCGTCGACATGGCCGATGGCCGCGTCTGGGGTTATGAGGCGCTGGTTCGCGGCGCCGATGGCGGATCCGCCTTCTCGGTGCTGAGCAAGGTTTCCGACGAACTGCGCTACAAGTTCGATCAGGCCGCGCGGGTGATGGCGATTGAGACCGCCGGCCGCCTGTTTGCCGGCCGCGACCTCAGGCTTTCGATCAACTTCATGCCAAACGCGGTGTACGAGCCGATGGCGTGCATTCAGAAATCGCTCGCCGCCGCGAGGCGCGTGGACTTCCCGCACCGAAATCTGATGTTCGAATTTACCGAAAATGAAAGAATGGACGACGTGCCCCACGTTCAGCGCATCGTTGAGGCTTATCGCAAACTGGGGTTCTGGACCGCGCTCGACGATTTCGGCGCCGGCTTTGCCGGACTGGGACTGCTCGCGCGCCTGCAACCCGACCTCATCAAGATCGACATGGAGCTGCTGCGCGACATTCACCAAAGTCGCGCCAAGCAGGCGATCGTTGCGGGCGTCGTCGGAATTGCCCGTACGCTTGACATTGAAGTGCTCGCCGAAGGCGTCGAGAACGATGAAGAACTCACCGTGCTGCGCGCTGCCGGCATCTCGTTGTTCCAAGGCTATCATTTCGCGAAACCTGCGCTGATGACGTTACCGACCGTGCCCCTGCTCTCGAAGCCGATGGCGGTCCGCGCTGTGTAAAGTTTCGAGGGTGGGCAAAGGCGCGTCTTCGCGCCGTGCCCACCATCTGTTTCTCAGGCACGCTAGCGGACGCGTTCGCGTCCGCATGCTTTGCCCACCCTACGGAATCACACCCGTTCGATGATCGTGGCGGTGCCCATGCCGCCGCCGATGCACAGCGTAACCAGCGCGGTCGACTTGTTGGTGCGCTCGAGTTCGTCGAGCACGGTGCCCAGAATCATCGCGCCGGTGGCGCCAAGCGGATGGCCGAGCGCAATGGCGCCGCCGTTGACGTTGATCTTGGCGTTGTCGATGTCGAAGGCCTGGATGTAGCGTAGCACCACCGAGGCGAAGGCCTCGTTGAGTTCGAACAGGTCGATGTCGGACAGCTTCATGCCGGAACGCTCCAGCACTTTCTTCGTCACATCGACCGGACCGGTCAGCATCATCGCCGGCTCCGAACCGATATTGGCGAAGGCGCGGATTTTTGCACGCGGCTTCAGGCCCGCCTTGGCGCCGGCCTCCTTATTGCCGAGCAGCACCGCACCGGCGCCATCGACGATGCCTGACGAGTTGCCGGCGTGGTGGACGTAATTGACACGCTCGATTTCCGGATGCGACTGGATCGCCACCGCTTCGAAGCCGGCCATCTGCCCCATCACCGTGAACGATGGCTGCAACGCCGCCAGCGATTGCATGGTCGTGGTGGGACGAATGTGCTCGTCCTTGGCGAGGATGGTGAGGCCGTTGATGTCCTTCACCGGCACCACCGACTTGCTGAAGCGGCCCTCGTCCCAGGCCTTGCCGGCGCGCTGCTGGCTCTGCACCGCATAGGCATCGACGTCGTCGCGCGAAAATCCGTATTTGGTCGCGATCAGGTCGGCCGATACGCCCTGCGGCATGAAATAGGCCGGCACCGCGATCGACGGGTCCATCGGCCACGCGCCACCGGAGGCGCCGATGCCGACGCGACTCATGGATTCAGCGCCGCCGCCGATGGTCATGGCATGCTGGCCCGACATGATCTGCGCCGCGGCAAAATTCACCGCGTCGAGGCCGGATGCGCAAAAACGATTGATCTGGATGCCCGGCACGTCGTTGCCATAACCCGCGCTCAGCGCCGCCATCCGCGCGATGTCGCCGCCGGCCTCGCCCACCGGATCGACCACGCCCAGCACGACGTCGTCGATGCTGCCGGGTGCGAGGTTGTTGCGCTCCTTGAGCGCCTTCAGCGGCGCCGTCGCCAGCGCCAGCGCGGTCACCTCGTGCAGCGCGCCGTCGGGCTTGCCGCGACCGCGCGGGGTGCGGACGTGATCATAGATATATGCCTCAGGCATGACGCCCTCCTTGATATGATCATCGTAATATATAGACGATCCCGGTGAGATCGGAAGCCGGCGTGGATATTTCGATCAGAACGCTTCCGCCGGCAATTCCATGGTGGTTTCGCTTCCAGTCTGGATGCGCGCGAGGTGCAGCGAGGTTTCCGGCAGCATCCGCTCCATGAAGAAACGGCCGGTGACGAGCTTGGAGCTCAGATAGGGTGCCGTGTCGCCGCCGGCAATCTTGTCTTGTGCTGCTTTCACCATCCGCGCCCACATGTAGCCGAAGGTGACCAGCCCGAACAGTTGCATGTAATCGGTGGCGCCGGCGCCGGCATTGTCCGGCTTGGCAGGCGCATTCTGCATCAGCCACATGGTGGCCTGTTGCAGATGACCGAGCGCGGTCGAGAGCGGCGCGAGATAAGGCTTCATCGCCTCGTCGGCGGCGTGATCCTTGGCGAACGCAGCCACCTCGGCGAAGAAGCTCATCGCCGCACGGCCGCCGTTGCTCGGCAATTTGCGGCCGACCAGATCGAGCGCCTGAATGCCGTTGGCGCCTTCATAGATCATGGCGATGCGCGCATCGCGCACGAACTGCTCCATGCCCCATTCGGCGATATAGCCATGGCCGCCGAACATCTGCTGCGCCAGCACCGCATTGGAGAAGCCGACGTCGGTGAGCACGCCCTTCAGGATCGGCGTCATCAGCCCCATGTGGTCGTCGGCCTCCTGGCGGTCCTTGGCGTCGCTGGATCTGTGCGCGACATCGCTCTTCAGCGACGTCCACACCACCATCGCGCGCGCGGCCTCGTTGAAGGCGCGGATGGTCAGCAGCGTGCGCCGCACATCCGGGTGCACGATGATCGGGTCGGCCGGCTTGTCCGGGGCCTTCGGGCCCGACAGCGAACGGCCCTGCAGGCGATCTTTCGCATAGGCCACCGCGTTCTGGTAGGCGACTTCGGATTGCGCCAGCCCCTGCACCGCAACGCCGAGCCGCGCCTCGTTCATCATCACGAACATGCCCTGCATGCCCTTGTTTTCCTCGCCGATCAGCCAGCCGGTCGCGCCATCGTAATTCATGACGCAGGTCGAATTGCCGTGAATGCCCATCTTGTGTTCGATCGAGCCGCAGGTGACGCCGTTGGGCGCGCCGAGCGAGCCGTCGGCATTGACCAGCACCTTGGGCACCACGAACAGCGACACGCCCTTGATCCCGGCCGGTGCGCCCTCGATGCGGGCCAGCACCAGATGGATGATGTTTTCGGTGAGATCGTGCTCGCCGCCGGAGATGAATATCTTGGTGCCGGTGATCTTGTAGCTGCCGTCGGCCTGCTTCACCGCCTTGGTGCGCAGCAGCCCCAAATCGGTACCGCATTGCGGCTCGGTGAGATTCATGGTGCCGGTCCAGTCCCCGGCCAGCATCCGCGGCACGAACATCTTCTTCTGTTCGGGCTGGCCGTGCACCAGCAGCGCCGCCATCGCGCCCTGGGTCAGGCCGCCATACATCGAAAACGCCATATTGGCCGACATCTGGAATTCATTGAGGGTCTGCGTCAGGGTGGTCGGCAGGCCCTGCCCGCCGTATTCGGCAGGCATGGATAGACCGAGCCAGCCGCCTTCGCCGAGTTGCTTGTAGGCCGCCTTAAAACCCTTCGGAGTCGTGACACGGCCATCGTCGTGGCGGGTGCAGCCTTCGAGATCGCCGATGCGATTGAGCGGCTGCAGCACTTTCTCGGTGAACTTGGCGGCTTCCGCCAGAATCGCTTCCCGCACGTCGGCGGGGGCATCGCTGAAGCCGGGAAGATTATTGTACCGGTCGATCTGAAACACGTCGTTGAAGAGAAAACTGAGGTCTTCCAGAGGGGCTTTGTAACTCGGCATGGGCGTCTTCTCCGGCAACGCTTTCAGGGAAGGCTTGGGGCCGCTTCGTTTAGGCAAATTTTTGCAACGCAGCAATCGGTCTGCTGCAAAAAAGACGTTAGACGGAACCTGGGCCTGAAGGGGAGCCAAACCGACCAAATGCGACGACTGGCGACCGCCGGCATCTGCCCCCGTTTGAATTTGGTCCGGACGCCAGGTTTTTAGGCTCCTCCGCCTCACTCCTTAACCCGTTGTTTACCGTAACACGAAAAAGTCGATGTCGGAGGCAGACCACCTGCGCTGAATCCGATTGTCTCTGCAATGGGACGCGCGGGGAAGCTGCCGGCGCAGGGGTACGCGCCAGACTCGGAACCGGACGAGAGCATGAATTCGCGCGTATCGTGGAGTGCAGAGGGCATCGATCCATCGGTCCGAGAGCGGGCCGAGGCCGCGGCGCGCCGCGCCGGCATGTCGCTCAACGACTGGCTCAATTCCACCATCGGCGCTTCCGCCGCTCCGGACTTACGCGTCCCGCAGGATCAGCCTCGCACACCGCTGCCGAGCCAGGACGCCAAAGAGGTCGCCGACATTCATCAACGGCTCGACTCCATCACCCGCCAGATCGAACAGATTTCGAAACCGGCGCCGCGCAACGACGCCCCGCGGAACGAGCCCGGCGTCGCCAGGCAGTTGAATGACGCCATTTCACGGCTCGACGCGCGGCTGTCGCAGATCTCCAATCCCGCCCCGGTGAAACAGGGGCAACGTCAGGACACCCAACGCCAGGCTGAAGCGGTCGAGCGCGCCGCGGCCCAGGTTTACCGTCCGTCGCCGCCGCTCAACCCGGGCACGCTCGACTTTGCAATCGCAGAAATCGCTGCGCGCCAGAGCGAACTTGACAATTCCGCACCCAGGCCGATGCCGCCGCGCAGCGCGCCGCCACTCGCGCCGGCGATGACACCGCCGGCGCCGTCCGGTCCGGATTTCTCGGGGCTCGAAAAGCATCTGCTCAAGATCACCAGCCAGATCGAAGCATTGCAGCGTCCCGACACTATCGAGCAGTCGATCGCCGGGTTCCGCAGCGAATTGAACGAAATCCGCCACGCCATCACCGAGGCGATGCCGCGCCGCGCGATCGAATCGATCGAGAATGAAATCCGTTCGCTGTCGCGCCGCATCGACGATTCCAGGCAGAGCGGGATCGATGACCAGGTTCTGGCCAATATCGAACGCGCGCTGAACGAAATTCACCAAACGCTGCGCTCGATGACGCCCGCGGAACAGCTTGCCGGTTACGACGACGCGATCCGCAATCTCAGCGCCAAGCTCGACCTGATCGTCCGTAGCAGCGACGAACCCGGCACGATCCGTCAGCTCGAAGACGCCATCGCGGCACTTCGCTCGATCGTCTCCAACGTCGCATCGACCGACGCCCTGACCCGGCTCAGCGAGGACGTCCACACGCTGTCAGCCAAAGTCGACCAGTTCGCCCGGTCCGAAGGCCGCGGTGATTCGTTCGCGGTGCTGGAACAGCGCATCGCGGCACTGACATCATCGCTGGAAAGCCGCGAACGGCCTGTGGTCAACGACAATTCCGAGCATATCGAAGGCGCCCTGCGGGCGCTGATGGACCGCCTCGACCATATGCAGGTCGGCAATGACAGCGGGTCCGCCTTCGCCCATCTCGAACAGCGCGTGTCGTATCTGCTGGAACGGCTCGAAGCCTCGTCGGATCACCGTTCCGGCAATCTCGGTCGGGTCGAAGAAGGCCTGCAGGACGTGCTGCGCCATCTCGAAACCCAGCACGCCCACATTACCGCGCTCGCCGACAACGGCACAAACGCCGCCGCGCCGTCCGCCATGCAGATGGACAGCGGCCTGGCCGATCTGATCAAGCGCGAATTGTCCGACATGCAATTCCGCCAGAGCGAAACCGGTCGTCAGACCCAGGACGCGCTCGAAGTCGTACACAACACGCTCGGCCACGTGGTCGACCGCCTCGCCATGATCGAAGGCGATCTGCGCGCGGTCCGTTCCGCTCCGGTGCCGCCGCCGGCGCCCGTACCGGCGCCGCAGCCTGTCCCGGCGCCGCGCGCGGCGACGCCGCCGCAACCCGCCTCGCCGCCGCCACGGCCGGAATTGCCGAATCCGGTTGCGCCACAGCCACATTTTGCCGCGGCACCGCGGGAATTCCACGCCGCCGAGCCGCTTGCCGCGCCGGCGATCGCCACGCCGAGGGCGATCAGCGAAATCCTCGAGCCGCAGGCCGCGCCGCTTCCGCGCGCCGCGATCGAACCCGATCTGCCGCCGGACCATCCGCTGGAGCCGGGAACGCGGCCGCTCGGCCGCGCCGCTTCGCCGTCGGAGCGCATTGCCGCTTCGGAACACGCGATCAGCGAGATTTCGCCGGGCGCCCGCGAGCAGGCCAGCACATCGAGCTTCATTGCCGCCGCCCGCCGCGCCGCGCAGGCCGCCGCCGCTCAGCCCGGCAAGGACAGCAAGACCAGGCGCGCCGCCGCGCCCAAGGATCCGGCCGGCGATGCGGCCAAAGGCTCTTCGACCATCACCTCCAAGATTCGCTCGCTGCTGGTCGGCGCGAGCGTGGTGGTGATCGTGCTCGGCACCTTCAAGATGGCGATGACACTGCTGGACAGCGGCACTCCGCCGTCGATGCCGGCGTCCGAAAACGCCAGCGAGGCGCCGCCCACGGCGCTGCCGCCCGTCGAAAGCGCCAAGCCCGCGCCGGCAATGCCTTCGATGACATCGCCGACCCCGATCGGCCGGCAATCGATGAATGCAGCCGCGCCGGCGGCCTCCGACAGCACCGCGTCGGTGGTGATCCCGCAGGCCGCGGCGCCGGTAACCGCCCCGATAGCCGCGACCGACATCACCGGCACGATCCCGCAAGTCAGCGCCAATCCGGCGCCGGCCAATCGCAAGCTCTCGCTCATCCAGATTCCGCCGGAAGAAAAATTGCCCGACGGAATCGGCGGGCCGGTGCTGCGCAGCGCTGCGCTGAAGGGCGATCCTTCGGCTGCCTATGAGATCGGCGTCCGCTACGCCGAAGGCAAAGGCGTGCCCGCGAACTACGATGAAGCTGCGAAATGGTACGACCGCGCGGCGCAGGCCGGCTTGGTGCCGGCGATCTTCCGGCTCGGGACCCTCTATGAAAAGGGTCTCAGCGTGAAGAAGGACATCGACATCGCACGCCGCTATTACCTGCAGGCGGCCGAGCGCGGCAACGCCAAGGCGATGCACAATCTCGCCGTGCTCGATGCCGATGGCGGCGGCAAGGGCGCCAACTACAAGAGCGCGTCGCAATGGTTCCGCAAGGCGGCCGACCGCGGCGTCGCCGACAGCCAGTTCAACCTCGGCATCCTCTACGCGCGCGGCATCGGCGTCGAACAGAACCTCGCCGAATCCTTCAAATGGTTCAGCCTCGCCGCCGCCCAAGGCGACGCCGACTCGGTGCGCAAACGCGATGACGTCGCAAAACGGCTCGACGCCCAGTCGCTGGCCGCCGCCAAACTCGCGATCCAGACCTTCACCCCCGAAGGCCAGCCCGACGACGCCGTCAATACGGCAAGCCCCGCCGGCGGCTGGGATGCTGCGCCGACGCAGGCTAGCTCAGCGAAGCCTGCACCGGCCCCAGCGAAGCCCGCCCTGACCAAGCGCGCCGCCCGTTAATCTGAATTATTCACCACCGCTCGAATAACGCGGCGGGCCGCGGCCAAAAATCCGCACTTGGCGGATTCTTTAATCCCTCAAGCCGGCGATTTCGGTTATGCAGAGGCGCGGCAAGTGATCCGCGCCGCTTGTCAAAAAACCACGCCAGGAGCGGTTTCGGCCAGCTTCAGGGCTAAAAATCCGAAGCGAACGCGCGTGCAGCTTTACCTCCCGATCGCCGATATTCCAGTCAATGTGTTCCTCATCCTGGCGATGGGCGCCGCGGTCGGATTCGTGTCGGGGATGTTCGGGATCGGCGGCGGATTTTTGATGACGCCGCTGTTGATTTTTGTCGGCATCGCGCCCGCGGTCGCGGTCGCCTCGGTTGCCAGCCACATCGCGGCCTCGTCGTTTTCCGGCGCGCTGTCCTATTGGCGCAAGCGCGCCATCGATCCGGCATTGGCGGGGGTGCTGCTCGGCGGCGGCATCATCGGCACGGCACTCGGTGTGTGGATGTTTACGCAACTGCGCGCGCTCGGCCAGCTCGATCTCATGATCGCGCTGTCTTACGTCGTGCTGCTCTCGACCGTCGGCGGGCTGATGTTCTGGGAGGGCTTGCGCGCGATCCTGCGCGCGCGGCGCGGCGTGGTGGTGCCGTTGCGGCGCTCCGGCAGCCATGGCTGGATCCACGGGCTGCCGCTGAAGATGCGGTTCAAGCGCTCCAAAATCTACCTGTCCGTGATTCCGATTGTCATGGTCGGTCTGGTGATCGGCTTCATCGGCGCGGTGATGGGCATCGGCGGCGGCTTCATCCTGATCCCGATCATGATCTACCTGCTGCGGGTGCCGACCTCCACCGTGATCGGCACCTCCATGGTGCTGACGCTGGTCACCATGGTGATCGCCACCATGCTGCACGCCGTCACCAACCATCTGGTCGACGCGGTGCTG
>NZ_DASYMN010000257.1:0-7120 GCF_036009065.1 Bradyrhizobium sp.
GGAATATGGGTCAGCCGCACCGCGGACTCGGTCTTGTTGACGTGCTGGCCGCCGGCGCCGCCGGAGCGCATCGTATCGACGCGAACGTCGGATTCGGCGATGTCGATCTTGATTGAGTTGTCGACCACCGGAAAGATCGCGACGCTGGAGAACGAGGTGTGCCGGCGCGCGTTGGAATCGAACGGCGAAATCCGCACCAGCCGGTGCACGCCGGCTTCGGTTTTCAGCCAGCCATAGGCGTTGTGGCCGCTGATCTGGATGGTCGCCGATTTGATGCCGGCCTCTTCGCCCTGCGTCTCCTCCAGATATTCGATCTTGAAGCCGTGTTTTTCGGCCCAGCGGGTGTACATGCGCAGCAGCATCGAGGCCCAGTCCTGGCTCTCGGTACCGCCGGCGCCGGCGTGGACTTCGAGATAGGAGTTGAACCGGTCGGCTTCACCCGACAGCAGCGCTTCGAGTTCGCGGCGGGCGACTTCCTTTTTCAGGGTTTTCAGCGCGGTTTCGGCCTCCGCGACCACGCCTTCATCGTTCTCGGCCTCGCCGAGTTCGATCATGCCGACATTGTCCTCAAGCTCGCGCTCGACCTTGCCGATGCCGGAAAGCGCTTCCTCCAGCGAGGTGCGCTCCTGCATCAGCTTCTGCGCCTTCTGCGGGTCGTTCCAGAGATTGGGGTCTTCGGCGAGCTGGTTCAGCTCCGCAAGGCGCGCGGTGGATTGTTCGACGTCAAAGATGCCTCCTCAGCAGCCCGACCGACTGCTTGATCTCCTCGACGAGTCTTTCGATTTCAGCGCGCATGGGTACTCTGATCTGCGGCGCGGCGCCGCGATGGAAATGACAGGAGGGATGTAGCGGCGGGCCGCCGAAAGCGCAACGTCGCTCTAATAAAGCCCGCCGATACCGGAGCGGAACAGGGTTCGCTCCGCGTCAGGTGGTACTTGTTGCCGCCCGTCCGCATCGGCCACGCCGATCACGGAATAGTTGTCCGGCGGCGCGGTGCCCGGCTTGAAGGCTTCCAGAATGGTCCTGCCGCCCTCGCCCGGACCGGCGCGCATGCCGCTCTTGGCGTCGACGCGGATCAGCTTGATGCCCGCCGGCACGCGGAACGGAATCGCCGGCTTGTCGGCGAGCGCGAGTTTTAGGAAATCCTTGGCGATCGGCGCGGCCAGATGACCGCCGGTGGCGCCCTTGCCGAGGTTGCGGGGCTTGTCGTAGCCGACATAGATGCCGACCACGATGTCGGGCGAGAAGCCGATGAACCAGGCGTCCTTTTCGTCGTTGGTGGTGCCGGTCTTGCCGGCGATCGGCTTGCCGACCTCCTTCACCACGGTCGCGGTGCCGGCCTGCACCACGCCTTCCATCATCGAGGTGATCTGGTAGGCCGTCATCGCATCCAGCACCTGCTCGCGGCGATCGACCAGTTGCGGCTCGGGCTGGTTCTTCCAGCCATCGGGGGCATCGCAGCCACGGCATTCGCGCGCGTCGTGCTTGAAGATGGTGCGGCCGTAACGGTCCTGGATGCGGTCGATCAGCGTCGACTTCACGCGACGGCCGCCATTGGCGAACATCGAATAGGCCGTGACCATGCGCATCACCGTGGTTTCGCCGGCGCCGAGCGCGTAGGACAGATAGTTCGGCAGTTCGTCATAGACGCCAAAACGCTTGGCATATTCGCCGATCAGCGGCATGCCGATGTCCTGCGCCAGCCGCACGGTCACCGTGTTGAGCGAGCGCTGCAGCGCGTTACGCAGCGTCTGCGGCCCGTAATATTTGCCGGTCGAATAGTTTTCCGGACGCCAGACCCCCGCGCCCTGCCCCTGATCGATTTCGATCGGGGCATCGATCACGACCGTGGACGGCGTGTAGCCATTGTCGAGAGCTGAAGAATAAACCAGCGGCTTGAACGACGAGCCCGGCTGCCGATAGGCCTGGGTCGCACGGTTGAACTGGCTCTGGTCGAACGAGAATCCGCCGACCATCGCCAGCACGCGGCCGGTCCACGGATCCATCGCGACCATTGCGCCGGAGACCTCCGGATATTGCCGCAGCCGGTACTGGCCTTCGACCCTCGTTCCATCCTTGGCGATCAATGGGTCGACGTAGATGACGTCGCCCGGCGCGAGAACCTGCGAAACCGTGGTTGGCGTCTTGAAGCGCGTGGGACCGGACGCGGCCTTGGCCCATCGCACGCCTTCGAGGGTAAGGTTTCCGGTTTGCCGGTCCTTGAGGACCGCGCCGCCGAGTTCGCGGCCGGGCTGAAAGCCGATCCGCGCCGACTGGTCGCTGGTTTCCAGCACTACCGCCATCCGCCACGGCGAAATGTCCGACAGCGATTTGACGTCGGCGAGTTTTATGCCCCAGTCGCCCGATATGTCCAGCTTGGTGCTCGCGCCGCGCCAGCCCTGCGCCTCGTCGAAATTGATGAGGCCGTTGGTCATGGTCTTGCGCGCCATCACCTGCAGTTTCGGGTCGAGCGTGGTTCGAACCGACAGGCCGCCTTCATAGAGCTTCTTTTCGCCGTAGCGTTCGAACACATCGCGGCGGACTTCCTCGGCGAAATATTCGCCGGCGAAAATGTGCGCGGCATTCGCCCGATTGGTGACCTGCATCGGCTCCTTGCGAGACGCATCGGCGTCGGCCTGCTTGATCCAGCCATTTTCCAGCAGGCGATCGATCACGTAGTTACGGCGCTCGATCGCCCGGTCGCGGTTACGGATCGGATGCAGCGACGACGGCGCCTTGGGCAGCGCGGCCAGGTAGGCGGCTTCCGCAATGGTGAGTTCGTTGACCGATTTGTCGAAATAGACCAGCGACGCCGCGGCAACGCCGTAAGCGCTGAGACCAAGATAGATTTCGTTGAGATAGAGCTCTAGAATTTTGTCCTTGGAGTAGGCCCGCTCGATCCGCATCGCCAGCAAGGCTTCCTTGATCTTGCGGGTGAAAGACACCTCGTTGGTCAGAAGAAAGTTCTTTGCGACCTGCTGGGTGATCGTGGAGGCGCCCTGCGGGCGGCGGTTGGAGCCGTAGTTTTGCGCATAGATGACCGCCGCGCGGGCCATGCCGGTAAAATCGATGCCGCCGTGCTCGTAGAAATTCTTGTCCTCTGCCGCCAGAAAGGCGTTGATCACCAGCTTAGGCACCGCCTGGATCGGCAGATACAGCCGGCGCTCCTTGGAGTATTCCGCCAGCAGCGCCCCGTCAGAGGCATGGACCCGCGTCATCACTGCGGGTTCATAGTCCTGAAGCTGGGAATAATCCGGCAGATCCTTGGAATAGTGCCAGATCATACCGGCGGTGGCGGCGACGCCGACCAGGAACACAACGGTCCCGGCGGCGAACAAGAAACCCATGAACCGCACCAGAAAGCGCATCAGCGAATATCCGTTTCAACCCTTGCGCCGTGGCGAACGGCGTCTTTCCCGCGCCGCCGGAAGGCGATTTTACCGATTCTGCAGGCCTCGCAATGACTTTTTATAGAGCCGGCGCTGTGGCCAAACTAGGGCTTCAACCATTGAAGGCCGCCTTTTTCAATTGGCCGATCCGGCCGATACCATGCGCTTGGCGAAAAAAGCGTCGATCGCCTGCGCCACCGATCCGACCGTCCTGGATCGCCAGTTGTCCGACACCAGGTGCTCGAGGTCGCTCTTGTTCGAAACATAGCCGAGTTCGATCAGCACCGATGGTACGTCCGGCGCCTTGAGCACCTTGAATCCGGCGGATTTCAGCGGATGCTTGTGCATCCGCGCGGTGGTTTTCATTTCGTTCTTCAAGAGGCGGGCAAAGCGGTTTGAAAAGGTGCGGGTTTCCCGCTGCGCCAGATCGATCAGGATATCGGCGACGTCGGTCGGCTCCTCCGTCAGGTTGACGCCGGCAATGGCGTCCGCCCTGTTTTCCAACTCGGCAAGCCGTTCCGCTTCGGCGTCGGAGGCCTTGTCCGACAAGGTGTAGATGGTGGCGCCCCGGGCGTCCCCCTCGCCCCGCGGCAGCGCATCGGCGTGGATGGATACCAACAAAGCCGCCGACTGATTGCGCGCAATCCGCACCCGGTCTGCGAGCGGAATAAAAGTATCGTCGGTTCGGGTCATGACCACGCGGTATTTGCCGGCCTTCTCAACCCGGTCGCGCAACGCCAGGGCAAAGCCCAGCACGAGGTTTTTTTCGCTTTCGCCGCTGGCCTGGGTGCCATTGTCGATACCGCCATGCCCGGGATCGATGACGACGACGGGGCGCTTGTCCGGCGGCTCGGCCGGCTTGGCTGTTCCGGTCGCCTCGACAGCAGCGGTCGCAACGGTGTCAGCCGCTCCGATCGCCGGTCGCAGATCCGGCCGGCCTTCCACGGCGAGCGACTGCACGAAGGTGGTCCGATCCACCGCTTCGAATTCGAGCACCAGCCGCGGCGGCTGACCGTTGGCCGCATCCAGCACGTATGATTTCTCGATTTTCGCCGGTCCGGCGAGATCGAACACGATGCGCGAACCCCCGGGCATCACCAGCCCATAGCGGAATGCCTTGATCAGCCCACGCCCGGTCGTGCCGGCGCCCGCGGCAAGCTGGAATGTGACCTGCGGAAGATCGACGACCACGCGATAGGGATCGGCGAGCGCGAACGCGCGGAACTGAATGTTCCTGTCGAGGTCGAGGATAAAGCGGGTTTGCTTGACGTCACCGGCCAGCCGCACGTCCGAGGCGATAGGAAAATTGACTGCAACCGAAGGGCGCAACGGATCGCCTTCGGCCGCCCTGACCGCAGCCGGCGCGAGGCCACACATTGCTGCGGCGCAAACGACTGCCGCTGCAAGCAAAACCCTATGATTTGCGCGGCCCGCCAACGAATCCATGCCTCCGAGCAGCCCCTCTTTACCGCAATAGAACCGCAGGGTTAACCGAAGCTTAACGCTCTCGGGCCGAATACGACGCAGTGTTGCCGCGCCGTGACGGTTCCCTTGCATGGGCCGGCCAATCCACGTATGTAAAAGGTGCTGACGGTTTAACTCCCGGTTGTGTCGCGTTCAGCCTCCCGGTGCAGCGCCGGTTCCTCCGAACAATTGTTAGAGGTTCCAGCGTCTTTCCGATCCTTCCACGGCCAGCGCCAGCGCGCGGCCGATCGGGAGGGACGGTTTCGAGCCCGAGCGGCGTCCGCCCCCAGGTACTTTCTTGCTCCAGGGCGGCTTTAGACACTTCATAACCGATTATTCCGGCCCAAAGCCGCGATATGCGGGAGCCGGCAAGCGCCTTGGCGCCACGCCGGGCCGGCAGCGACAGACAAGGCGGCGCCTTTGCCGCCAACGTGTTCAGACGGGCCGACGCTTGATGCGCCAGACTGAGATGCCGACCAAGATCCACGCAAGGATTGCGCCGATGCGAAGCGAAAGCCTCGCGCGTCGCCCTGCAACGGGATCGCGTTCGGCTGGGCGTCCCGGGTTGCGTTTCGGCCTTCCCCTCACCCCCGAATCAGGTGGACCGTCGCGTCACCCGGCTGCTCGACATGCGCTTGCCGACATGCGCGCCCTCCGCCGTCAAGAGCTCCAAAATGCCCAACAAAATGTTGATCGATGCCACCCACCCGGAAGAGACCCGGGTTGTCGTGGTTCGCGGCAATCGCGTCGAAGAATTTGATTTTGAGACCGCCCAACGCAAGCAACTGCGCGGCAACATCTATCTCGCCAAGGTCACCCGCGTAGAGCCGTCGCTGCAGGCCGCGTTCATTGAATATGGCGGCAATCGCCACGGCTTCCTGGCCTTCAGCGAAATCCATCCCGACTATTACCAAATTCCGGTCGCTGACCGCCAGGCGCTGATCGAAGCCGACGAGCGCGCGCATCGCGAGGCCGAGGAAGAGTCCGAAAACCGCTCCAACCGCCACCGCCGTCCGCGGCATCGCAACGCGCGCCGCCGCGGCAATGGCGAGCGGGTGCAGAGCGAGGTCGTCAACGCGGAAAGCCCGGATACGGCGCAGGCCGCCGAGCCCAATGAGCACGAGCATCATCAGCACGAGCCCGGCGAAAATGGCGACGCCCACGCCCATGATGCCGAACACCGCCAGGCGGATGCGGATCATCACGGTCATGAAGGCCACGAGCATGCGCAGGAGCAAGTTCATGACGATGCGCATGAACACACCCACGAAGGGCACGACCACCATGACGTCGCGCATGAAACCGCCGCGCCGGAATCTCAGACCGAGATGCCGGTTTCAGCGGCCATCGAGGCATCCGTCGCTTCTCCGCCGGACGCGCCAACCGAGGCGCAGGTTCGCGAAGAAGCCGCACATGATGTTGATGTTCATGCCCACGAAGAGCAGGCGTTCGAAAATCAGGCCCATGCCGACGACGCGCCGCGCGCCGAACATGCCGACGGCGATCACGCCGCTTCGCAGCGCGACGATCATGCCGCCGCTCCGCAGGGCGACGAACATCACGACGACGAAGAGGACGAAGGCGAAGAGGCCGAGGAAGAAATCGTCGAATCCGTCGGCGGCGACGATGTCCTCGAGGAAGTGCCGGAGCGCGCCTTCCGTCCCCGGCGTCAGTACAAGATCCAGGAAGTCATCAAGCGCCGGCAGGTGATGCTGGTCCAGGTGGTCAAGGAAGAACGCGGCAACAAGGGCGCGGCGCTGACCACCTATCTGTCGCTGGCCGGCCGTTATGCCGTGCTGATGCCCAATACCGCGCGCGGCGGCGGCATCAGCCGCAAGATCACGTCGGCACAGGACCGCTCGCGGCTGAAGGAAGTGGTGCAGGATCTCGACGTGCCGGAAGGCATGGGGATCATCCTGCGCACCGCGGGCGCCTCCCGCACCAAGCCGGAAATCAAGCGCGACTTCGAATATCTGATCCGCATGTGGGAAACCGTGCGCGACATGACCCTGAAGTCGCAGGCGCCGACCCTCGTCTATGAGGAAGGCTCGCTGATCAAGCGATCCTTACGCGATCTCTACAACAAGGAAATCGACGAAATCCAGGTCGCCGGCGAAGCCGGTTATCAGGAAGCCCGCGATTTCATGAAGATGCTGATGCCCTCGAACGTGCGCGCGGTCCGGCAATATCGCGACGGCCAGCCGCTGTTCTCGCGCATGGGCGTCGAGAGCCAGCTCGATGCGATGTTCTCGCCGACGGTGCAGTTG
>NZ_DASYMN010000258.1:0-8487 GCF_036009065.1 Bradyrhizobium sp.
TCCACCGGTACAGCCGGTTTAGACGCTGACGACCCTTCCAAAAATTCGATCTCACCAGCCCATCGAAAGTGGGCTTCGACTATATCTATCTTGAGAAGGGACTACCCCCGTGAGCATGGGAACCGTGAAGTGGTTTAACGCAACCAAGGGCTTTGGCTTCATTCAGCCCGATGACGGCGGCAACGACGTGTTCGTGCACATCAGCGCCGTCGAGCGCGCCGGACTTGGAACGCTGCGCGAAGGCCAGAAGATATCTTACGAGATCGTTGCAGATCGCCGCTCTGGCAAGTCTTCTGCCGACAACCTGCGCGCCGCCGGATAAACTCGCTCAAGCCTGAAGCTTGCGAGATTTTGCCGGAATGAAAATGAAAGGCCGCGTTCGCTGCGCGGCTTTTTTTTGATCGAGTCGGCGCTTTGCTTGCTGGCCTAGCTCTTCGGACAATTGCCCGTATCCGTGTTGTACAGAACGCATGAGCCGATACGCGGGCGCATGTAGGTCTTGTCGCCCAGCGGAACGCCGCCGATCCCCATGACATAACCAACGGCCGGCTTGTAGAGATAACTGGTCTCGGTGAAGATCAGGTATTGATCGGCGATGATCTTGTTCTGCGCATCTCTGGCAATCAGATTGGCCGGCAGCGGAGCCGTCGAACCGGCTGTCCGGGGCGCGTCTCCCTTGCTCCACTGGGCGCGGGCAACGCCGGTCGAAGGATCGACATAGATTTCGGTGATCGTCGTCTTGAGCGGAGTGGAGGAATAGGGCGTCAGCATCGCGTTAGCGATCTTGCCGAAATTGGTGATGTCGACGTCATGGACGCTGGGATACCGCGAAACCAGGTCGGCAAGCCCTTGCGTCAGCATCGAGATCTTTCGATCGACGGCCACCGCGGACGAAAACTCGATGGTCCCGAAGAATATCACCAGCATCAACGGTACGATCACCGCAAACTCGACCGCTGCATTGCCGCGTTTGTCACGAAGCAGTCTTAAGGCCGACCGCCGCAGCGAAGGCGAGGGTCCTGAGCGCGCGAAAATCTTCATGAATTTCACCGTCATTGAGGGCGAAGCGCGATCGTCGCAGCCAACAGTTTCTTGCTGTTGCTGGTGCCGCGGCCGATATTCGCAATGTTGTAGCCCAGCCCGGTGACGACCAGCGGCCATTGATAGAAGCCGCGGATGACGACGGTCTGAGTGGGATCGGTCGGGGGCTGATACGTGCAGGTGCCGCTGAAATTTCCGCTGCTATCGATGGGATCGGTGATGGTGATGGGCGACCCCGCATTGTATGATCTCACTTCAGTGCAGACGTTTGCGCACGCGAACAATGTGGCGACGCGGTCGCACAGCGCCTGCTTGAAAACCACCTCCGTCGGGCTCTGACTCGTATAGAACAGCCGGCTGGTGTCCTGCACTCCGGTCTCCAGCACCTGGCCTGCGAAGAACACCAGCGCCGTCTCCATGATCGCGAACAGCAATCCGAAAAATGCCGGAGCCACCAGCGCAAATTCGACGGCGGCCGAACCGCGCCGGTTGCGGCGGAATCGCCGCAATGCTTTTCTGACGGCGACGACGGAATCAGCGGACGATGACATCGATCGATCCCTCAGGGGAAATTGCTCCCGCAACGATTACCTGAAAGTGATTGTCGAAGTGTTTCGCCGGATAGCTGCAGAATGCACCGCGCCGTAAACCCGGCGTTAACCTTTTCCGAAATGCGATCCCGAAAGCGGCCGTGATTCGCGGCAAGCGCCGCGAGCGCATCCGGCGGATATAGTCGTCAGTTCTGCGGCTTGGCCGCGGCGGCGCTGCCGCTGGCCTGACCGCTGAGCGCGCTGGCCTGGTCGATGGTCGACTTGAAATATCCCTCGCCATCGCCAAGCGTGACCCGCCGCTGGCACGTCGGCTTGCAGCTGTATGACTCGCGGTCGACCCCGCGATAGACGGTGACGAGCTGGTCGGTGGGGCCTTCGACCTCAATGATGCGGTCGACCAGAACCTGGCCACTGCGGTCCATCGCGATGAAATTGGTTGCGCCATAACCCTTGCCGGTGACGACAATGATGCCCCCGGTCTGCAGGGTTACGTCCGCGATCAGCGGGTTGCCTACGACGATGGTCGCGACGCGGTCGGGCAGCCTGACGAGCTTGGCCTGATCGACATTGACCGCGATGATATCGCCGGTGGCGGCGGCAAACGCGCTGGCCGGGACCAGCAGGATTCCAATCGCCAGCGACCGCAATACGACAAACACGCGCGTGGTGGCGCGCAAGAACCTGACCGACATACTGTACCCCGGGGCATTAACAAGCCGGCTAAAGCGATACGCAGCGGAGCCGGCGCCCGACATGGCAAATCTGCCGTTAATTGATGAACGAACTGCAAACGGGGCGTGAGATATCCCGTACCCTTTCCTACACCCGGAACGGATGGGCCAATTGTCCGCCGATTTCAGACGGAATCTTCTGATCGTCGACGCCGTAATTGTCGGGAAGCGCGCCCTCCGGCATCCGGAACGTTCCGAATAGGATGTCCCAGACCGGGAACGTCCCGGCAAAATTGGTGTCGCCGCCCTGGTCCGGCAATGTGTGATGCCAGCGGTGGAACACCGGGGTGGCAAGCACGTATCTGAACGGGCCCAGCGTCCAGTTCAAATTGGCGTGGACGAAAGCCGAATGGAATGTGTTGAAAGGCCCGACCCACAGCATGACGTTCGGCGATATGCCCGCGAGCAGCAATATGACATCTACCGCGATGGTTCCCAGAAAGAGATTCACCGGATGGAAACGCGCCGCCGAGATCCAGTCGAGGTCTTCGGATGAATGATGGATGGCGTGGTATTTCCAGAACCCGCCGCCATGAAACATGCGGTGTAGCCAGTAAAGCATGAAATCGGACAGCACCAGAAACAGTATGCCTTGCAGCCATAACGGCAGTTCGGACAGCGGCCCATGACCGTTGTCGTAGAAGGCGATCAACTGGTCGGCGTCATGGATCTTGAAGATGACTCCGGCGCCGATCACCAGCAGACCGACCCGCGCCACGCGACCCAGCAACGGAACGAAGAACCAGTAGATGATGTCGGTGATGAGCTCGCGCTTGCGCCACCACGGCTTTCCGGGATTGCAGGCCCAGAAATGCGTCAGCAGGGAAAATATTAGGGCCAGCACAATCGTGATGGGCACCACCTTGGCGATCGTCTGGCCGAACATTTCGACGACTTCCAGGGGTAAACTCGACATGGCCGCCTCGCAGGGATCGGGGACCCCAGCGTTACCGCCTCATGCTTAAAGAGCCATGAATCCGGGGTGTCCCGCCCGGGGCCGGATCGGCAGCCGAGGAATTCGTTGCATTTTGGCGCACCTCTTAAATCCAAATTTACTGTGCTTAAGAAGAGCGGGTTGCAACCGCATTTCAGCAATCGAATTAACTGCGCTGCAATTCTCCGATCATAGGGTGGCATCATGGTCACGGTGCTGAGAACGCCGGCGAGACCAACGTAAAGTTCGACAGCCACGTGTACACATGGAGTTTACCTATGAAGAGTCTCATTGCGCGTTTCGTGAAGGATGAGTCGGGCGCCACCGCCATCGAATACGGCCTGATCGCAGCCGGCATTTCGCTCGCGATCATTGCCGTGGTCAACGGCCTCGGCACCAACCTCAACACCAAGTTCACCTCGATCAACAACTCGCTGAAGTAAGCGACCGTTGCTGGCCACCATCAAGGGCCTCGGTCTCCGAGGCCTTTTTTGTTCGACCGCCTGGTTGTTGCCGAAATGGTGCGAATTTCAGTCCATGGCACCGCCCGAGCCGTTGCCGTCAGCATACGTTCGGGATGGCACGCCCGCGAAGATCGTCTGCGCGGGGCTGGTGCTGGCGTTTGTTGTTCTGGTGTTTCGAATCGCCACCGTCTGGTGACGCGCCCGCCGTTTCCCGATTGTTTACATCTCACGGGCTAGACTCCGGCGGCACCCGCTATCGTGCCTGCACGGGCCATGACCCCATGATCCTCGACATCGCCCGCCTTTTGCTGTTTCCGGCCCTGATGGCGTTCGCGGCGGCAAGCGACCTTTTCACCATGACGATCTCAAACCGGGTGTCGCTGGCGCTGTTCGGCGGCTTCCTGGGGCTGGCCGTCCTGAGCGGGATGGGACTGCAGGACATTCTCTCGCACCTCGGCGCTGGCGCCGCGGTCCTTGCGGTGGCGTTCAGCTGTTTTGCGTTTGGCTGGATCGGCGGCGGCGACGCCAAGGTCGCAGCCGGGGCCGCGCTCTGGTTCGGCTTCGCTCATCTGCTGGATTACCTGGTCTACGCCTCGCTGTTCGGCGGCGCGTTGACATTGCTTCTGCTGCAGTTCCGGCAATGGCCCCTGCCCTACGCCCTCGGCGGGCAGACCTGGCTGCTCAAGCTGCACGCCAAGGACAGCGGCATTCCCTATGGCATCGCGCTCGCCATCGGCGCGCTGGTGATCTACCCCGAAACCGACTGGATCAAGGCGGTCGATCTGACGCGCTTTGCCATGCAGTGATCGCGCCGGCGAAACTTCTCGTTAACGCGATTTAGATACGCCTCATTAACCATGCTTTGACGAATAGCTGGTCAACTCCCATCACAGCGGCGGAAGCGTCGCGGCGTAATGTGGAAAGTTGAAAGCGTATGAATACCGCACGCATTGTCGTCCTGACCATCGCTGTCGGTGCCGGCGGCGTCGCCGCATATCTTGCAAGTGGTTCCGATACCAAAGCTCCGACCGAGCCGGTCGTGCAACTGCAGACCGTCGATGTCTTGGTCGCCAAGAACGACATCGGCCTCGGCAAATCGGTGACTGCGGACGATCTGCAATGGCAGACGTGGCCTGCTGCCACCGCGAGCAACAGTTTTATCCGTCGCAACGAGCGGCCCGAAGCAACCAAGGAAGTCCTAGGCTCGATCGCCCGCGCGCCGTTCATCGCGGGCGAGCCGATCCGCGAGCTGAAGCTGGTCAAGGCCGACGGGTCCGGATTCATGGCGGCGATCCTGCCGACCGGCATGCGCGCGATCTCCACGGAAATTTCCCCGGAAACCGGCGCCGGCGGCTTCATCCTCCCCAACGATCGGGTCGACGTGATTCTGTCGAAGCGCGAGAAGAACCCGGACCAGAAAGGTTCGCCGGATCTCGTCCACTCGGAAGTCATCCTGAGCAACATCCGCGTGCTCGCCATCGACCAGGCGCCGAAGGAAAAAGACGGCCAGAACACCGTGGTCGGCAAGACCGTCACGCTCGAACTGAAGCCGGAGCAGACAGAAACGCTGGCGCGCGCGCGCCAGAGCGGTACGCTGTCGCTCGCGTTGCGCAGCATCGCCGACCTCAACGTGACGGAGAAGCCTTCTGACGATCGCATCAAGCGCGGCGACAGCATCAATGTCGTCCGCTACGGCGTTTCGAGCCCGACGACGACGCAGAAGTGACCGAAAGGACTGAAGGACATGCAGCGCAGGGGAAACCAACGATCAATGCGGGCCTTGATGGTCCGCGCCCTGTCGTTCTCGGCCATTACCGCGCTGGCGCTTACTCCGGTTCTGACCCCGGTGGAGGCCAGCGACTACCGCGCTGCGGCGCCGCTCGCCGCCGACGGGCAGATGAATGCGCGCTTTCTTGCGCTCGGCATCGGCAAATCGATCGTGGTCGACCTGCCGCGCGACATCAAGGACGTGTTGGTGGCCGATCCGAAGATCGCGAATGCGGTGGTGCGTACGGCGCAGCGCGCCTACATCATCGGCGCCGCGGTCGGCCAAACCAACATCGTGTTCTTCGATCCGGCGGGCCAGCAGATCGCCGCCTATGACATCGCGGTCACGCGTGACCTCAACGGCATCCGCGCCGCGTTGAAGCAGACCCTGCCGAATTCCGATATCCGGATCGAGGGCCTCGGCGACGGCGTCATGCTGTCCGGCTCGGTGTCGAGTCCGATCGAGGCTCAGCAGGCCGGCGATCTGGCCGCGCGGCTGGTGGGCGGCGCCGACAAGGTGGTCAACAGCATCGCCACGCGCGGCCGCGATCAGGTGATGCTGAAGGTCACCGTCGCGGAAGTGTCGCGCACCCTCATCAAGCAGTTGGGCATCGATCTCACCGCCAACCTGAACTACGGCACCTCGGTGGTGAACTTTACCAACTCCAACCCGTTCACCGCGCTCGGCCGCTCGCTCGCCGGCAATGCGATAGCAACCGGTTTCGGCAACGCCACGTCCGCCGGCGTCCCGTCGGTACAGGCCACCATACGCGCGATGGAAAGCGCGGGCGTGATCCGCACGCTGGCCGAACCGAACCTGACGGCGATTTCCGGTGAGTCGGCGACATTCATCGCGGGCGGCGAGTTTCCGGTCCCGGCCGGATATTCCTGCGACCCCATCACACGCGTTTGCAACACCCAGATCAGCTTCAAGAAATTCGGCATTTCTCTCAACTTCACGCCGGTGGTGCTCGCCGAAGGCCGGATCAGCCTGCGGGTGATGACCGAGGTCTCGGAACTGTCGAATGACAATTCCTTTACGCTGGTCCAGTCGCAAGGCAATGCGCTGACGGTTCCTTCGATCAGGACCCGGCGCGCGGAAACGACACTGGAAATTCCATCCGGCGGCGCGATGGCGATGGCCGGCCTGATTCAGGAACAGACCAAGCAGGCGATCAACGGGTTGCCCGGCCTGGCGCAATTGCCGATTCTCGGAACGCTGTTCCGAAGCCGCGACTTCGTCAACAACCAGACCGAACTGATGGTGCTGGTGACGCCTTTTGTGGTCCGCGCCGTTGCGCAGAAGGATCTGTCACGTCCCGATGACGGCTTTGCGGATTCGTCCGATCCGCAGGCGGATTTGCTCGGCAGCATCAACCGCATTTACGGGGTGCCGGGCCGCGCCGAGCCGGCCCGCAATTATCGTGGCACTTACGGCTTTATCACGGACTGAGGCGGGACGAGGACCGAAACGATGACGACCAAAGTACCCGCCGATCGCAACCGCGCCCTCCGCCTGGGGGGCGCTCTGGCCGCGCTTTCGGTCGCGCTGGGCGCGTGCAACACCCTTACCCCCACCACCGGAGAACTGACGGCGGGCATTCCCAACGATTATCGCCAGCGTCATCCCATCGCGATTCAGGAAGCCGACCGCTCGGTCGAACTCTTCATCGGCAATTCGCGCGGCGGTCTATCCGCCGCGCAACGCGCCGATGTCATGGGGCTGGCACAAACCTGGCTGCGCGAAGGAACCGGGGCGATCAATGCCGACGTGCCGACCGGCACGCCGAATGCCCGCGCGGCAGCGGACTCATTCCGCGAAGTTCGGGCGCTGCTCGCTGCCGCCGGCGTGCCTCCGCGTGGAGTTGTCGTGCGCAACTACCGTCCCGACGATCCGCGCCAGCTGGCAACGATCCGGTTGAATTATCCGAAGATCACCGCAGTTGCCGGCCCCTGCGGCCTGTGGCCGGAGGATATCGGGCCTTCGATCCACAACCCGAGCTATCTGGAGAACAAGCCGTACTACAATCTCGGCTGCGCCTATCAGCGCAACATGGCAGCGATGGTCGACAATCCGGCGGATCTGGTGCAGCCGCGGCCTGAAACTCCGCCTTATACGGCGCGGCGCATTACCGGTTACGAAAAATACAAGAAGGGCGTCACCACGACGACCACCTATCCGGAAGCCGACAAGGCCAAACTCAGCGATACAGGCAAATGATCAGCTACGCGCGCCAGAACCCGGAACAACCGCCGGCGGCCACGCCGGCCGCGGACGATCACATCGCGCCGGCGCCGCGCGTATCGGTGCAGGCGTTTTGCGAGACGGAGGAAACCGCCTCCGCCGTGCAATCGGCCGGCGAAGACCGCCGCCTCGGCAAAGCCCATCTCAAGATCCAGATGGGCGGCATGGCGGCCGCGATCGAAGCCTATCGCACCGCGCCGACCCCGAATGTGATCATCCTGGAAACCGAGAGCCGCAGCGATATTCTCGCCGGGCTGGATCAGCTTGCGACGGTTTGCGACGCCGGCACCCGCGTGGTCGTGATCGGCCGCGTCAACGACGTGACGCTGTATCGCGAACTGGTTCGTCGCGGCGTCAGCGACTACGTGATCGCGCCCGTCAATACAATCGACGTGGTGCGTTCGATTTGCGGCCTGTTTTCGGCGCCGGAAGCCAAAGCGGTCGGCCGGATCATCGCCATTGTCGGCGCAAAAGGCGGCGTCGGCGCATCCACCGTCGCGCACAACGTCGCCTGGGCGATTGCGCGCGATCTGGCGCTGGATTCCGTGGTCGCCGATCTCGACCTTGCATTCGGCACCGCCGGCCTCGACTACAATCAGGACCCGCCGCAGGGCATTGCGGATGCGGTGTTCTCGCCGGACCGGGTCGATACCGCATTCGTCGACCGCCTGCTGTCGAAATGCACCGACCACCTCAGCCTGCTGGCGGCGCCGGCGACCCTCGACCGGGTCTACGATTTCGGCGCCGAAGCCTT
>NZ_DASYMN010000259.1:0-1577 GCF_036009065.1 Bradyrhizobium sp.
CGTCTTGGCTTGCTTGTCGCTGACGACCACGCCCTGCAGCGTACGTTTTGGCATGTCGGCCCCTTACTTCTTCGCGTCGCGCTTCTGCGCGGCGATGGTCTTGATGCGGGCGATGTCGCGGCGAGCTTCACGCAGCCGCGACGTGTTCTCCAGCTGCCCGGTGGCGCGCTGGAAACGCAAATTGAAACGCTCCTTCTTCAGATTGAGGACGGCGTCGTCCATCTGATCGGGGCTCATTGCGCGGATATCGGCGGTTTTCATCTCGGCCATGATTGTCACTCCGCGATGCGCGCAACGAAGCGCGTCTTGATCGGCAGTTTGGCGGCGGCCAGCGACAGCGCTTCTTTCGCGGTCTGCACGGTGACGCCGTCGATCTCGAAAATGACGCGGCCGGGTTTTACCCGCGCCACCCATAATTCCGGCGTGCCCTTGCCGGAGCCCATCCGGACTTCGGCTGGCTTCTTCGACACCGGAACGTCCGGGAAGATGCGGATCCAGACGCGGCCGGCGCGCTTCATGTGGCGGGTCAGCGCGCGGCGCGCGGCTTCGATCTGGCGCGCCGTGATGCGCTCGGGCGCCATCGCCTTCAGGCCGAACTGGCCGAACGACAACGTCGCGCCCGAAGTCGCGGTGCCGTGAATGCGGCCCTTATGCGCCTTCCGGAACTTGGTTTTCTTTGGTTGCATCATGGCTTACGCCCTCAAACCTTCTTTATTCGCTTCAAGCCGCGTCGCGGCGCGGACGCGAGCTGTCGCCCTCGGCCATCTTCTTGTCCTGGGCCATCGGATCGTGCTCGAGGATTTCGCCCTTGAAGATCCAGACCTTGACGCCGCAGGTGCCGAACGTGGTGAACGCGGTGGCGACGCCATAATCGACATCGGCGCGCAGCGTATGCAGCGGCACGCGGCCTTCGCGATACCATTCCATGCGCGCGATTTCGGCGCCGCCGAGACGGCCCGAGCAGTTGATGCGAATGCCTTCGGCGCCGAGACGCATCGCCGACTGCACCGCGCGCTTCATGGCGCGGCGGAACGCGACCCGGCGCTCCAGCTGCTGCGCGATCGATTCGGCGACCAGGGTGGCGTCGAGCTCCGGCTTGCGGATTTCGACGATGTTGATGACGACGTCGGAGGCGGTGATGTCGGCGACCTTCTTGCGCAGCTTGTCGATGTCGGCGCCCTTCTTGCCGATCACGACGCCGGGGCGCGCCGAATGGATCGTCACCCGGCACTTCTTGTGCGGGCGTTCGATCACGATCCTGGCGACGGCCGCCTGCTTCAACTCCTTGTGCAGCACCTCGCGGATTTTGACGTCCTCGTGCAGCAGCTTGCCGTATTCGTTCTTGCCGGCGTACCAACGGGAATCCCACGTCCGGTTGATGCCGAGACGCAGCCCGATCGGATTGATCTTCTGACCCATCGTTGTCTCCCGCGCCTCGTTTAAGCGCTCGCCTCGACCTGACGAACGACGATCGTCAGCTGCGAGAATGGTTTAAAGATACGGCCCGAGCGGCCACGGCCGCGCGGTGCGAAACGCTTCATCACGATGCCGTTGCCGACATGGGCCTCGGAGACGAT
>NZ_DASYMN010000260.1:0-2205 GCF_036009065.1 Bradyrhizobium sp.
TTCGCGTCCTCTGCCAAGAGACATTGCGCAAGCGGCAACGTTCAGCATCGCGGCGAACGCTATCCGGATCAACGTGTTCGGGCAATCGGCGGGGCCAAGTGAATTTGCCGCATGCCGCACAGTTGACAACGATCCGCCGGAGTTCGGAAATGGCGGGACAGCAACTGCCGACGTTTTGATAAAGTGAGATAATTTTACCATCCAGGGGAGCGTTTTGGCCGGCGAACGCGTGCAGCGACGATTGGCGGCCGTGCTGGCGGCGGACGTCGCCGGCTATAGCCGGCTGATGGGCTGCGACGAGGAACCCACGCTTGCGCAGTTGAAGGCGCTGCGAAAGACGCTGGTCGATCCGTCGATCGCCACCCACCGGGGTCGCATCGTCAAGACCACCGGCGACGGCATGCTGGTGGAGTTTGCCAGTGCTGTCGACGCCGCGCGATGCGCGATCGAAATTCAACGACAGATGGCCGAGCGGAGCGGAGAAGTGCCGCCTGAACTCCGGATCGAGTTTCGCATTGGCATCCACGTCGGCGACATTATCATCGATGACGACGATATTTTCGGAGACGGCGTCAACATCGCCGCGCGTCTTGAAGGAATCGCCGAACCGGGCGGCGTCTGTATCTCCGATGATGCCTACAGGCAGATTCGCGGCAAGATCGATACCGCGTTCGAAAATATCGGAAAACAAAGCCTGAAGAATATCGCCGAGCCGATGGAGGCGTGGCAAATGCGGCCCGCCGGGGAGGCAGCCCCGGCCGCGGGGTCGGTTGCAGTTTCCAAAACCCACGAACTGACCCTGCCCGACAAACCGTCGATCGTGGTGCTGCCGTTCGACAACATGTCGGCTGAGGCCGGCCAGGACTATCTCGCCGATGGAATCGTCGAGGCCATTACCGCGGCGCTTTCGTGCATCCGCTCGTTTTTCGTCATCGCACGCACCTCAGCGTTCACCTACAAGGGACGTACGACAAACGCGCGCGATGTGGGCAAGGAGCTGGGCGTTGCCTATCTGCTCGAGGGCAGCGTGCAGAAGGCCGGCAACCGGCTTCGCATCATCGTTCAGCTGATCGAGACCGAGGGAGGCGCGCACGTCTGGAGCTCGCGCTTCGATGGCGGGATGGACGAATTCTTCGATCTCGAAGATCGGATAACCGAGCAGGTGGCCGGCGCGCTGCAACCTTCCATCCGCATCGCCGAGATCGAGCGGTCGCGACGCAAGCGGCCGCAAGATCTCAGCAGCTACGACTATACGATGAGGGCGCTGCCGCATGTCTGGGCGCTGGAGAAGGAAGAAAGCGCCAAGGCGCTCGAGCTGCTCGAACAAGCGCTCGCGATCGATCCCAATTACCCGCTGGCCTTGTCGCTTGCCGGTTGGTGCCACGCCCAGCGCTCGGTCTACAATTGGGCGGATGATATTACGGTGAGCCAGGCACTGGCGCGATCGCTGGCCGAGCGGGCAGCCGAGATGAGCGGCGATGACTCCGTCATTCTGGCGGTACTGGGGGCTGTGCATACCTTTGTACGCAACTACGGCACCGCGCGCGTGCTGCTCGAGCGCGCCGTCACGCTCGATCCCAACGCCGCATGGGCCTGGAGCAGGCTCGGATGGCTCGAGGCCTATTCCGATCAACCGCAAAAAGCGATCGGCAATTTCGAGCGCGCGCTGCGCCTGAGCCCGATCGATCCGATGAATTTCAACAATTTTGTGGGATTGGGCTCGGCGCATGAAGTAGCGCAGGAATACGGCGAGGCCGCCGCGTTCTACCGGCGCGGCCTCGAGGAAAGGCCAAATGCTCATTGGATCTATCGCAATCTGGCGGCCTGTCTGTCTGGAGCCGGCCGGGCCGACGAGGCGAAACAAGCCTTTGCGGAGTTGATGCGTTACTATCCCGATCTGACAATTTCAAAATTCAAGCAAGCAATGGTGTTCTCTCCGGCCGTCCTCGACCGTATGGCAGAACATCTCCGCAAGCTCGGATTGCCCGAGTGATTGGATTGAAAAGCTGGTCCCGCAGCCGCAGGACAAGCGCTTGTGCGCGACCTGTTGAACCCCGAGCAGACCGTAGCAACCATTAAAGCGACGCCCTTTCGCCCTTGAGCATGACGCCGTGCTCGCGGCCGTCAAGGCGTGGCCTGGAAACGTCGAGCGTGGGGAGAGGCCGGCGCGACGGCCATCCTTGACGGCCACTGCGCGCGGCGTCC
>NZ_DASYMN010000261.1:0-2841 GCF_036009065.1 Bradyrhizobium sp.
GAATGACTCATTGTGCCTCCATCAACTTGGTTTGCTCTTCGGCCTTCTCGAACATCGCGAAGGTGGTATTGGGCTTGCGCAGCTGCTTGGTGACGCGGATGGCGACGCGGTCGCCGACCCGGCCCATGCGGCCTTCGGTCAGGGTCACGTTGCCGCAACGCACCGCGATCAGCGCGTCGGAGCGCATCTCCAGCGGCAGCGTGTCGCCGACCTTCAGCTTCATCAGTTGTTTGAGCGGGATGTCGGCTTCATAGAGCACCGCATCGACCGAAATCTGCGCCTGCGCGATTTCGGTGGCGAGATGCCCCTCCCAGATCGGGTCGCGGCCGAATTTCTCGCCCATGAACATCTGCAACAGCACGTTGCGGATCGGCTCGATGGTCGCATAAGGCAGCAGCAGTTCGATATTGCCGCCGCGGTCTTCCATGTCGATGCGCAGCCGCACCAGGAACGCGGCGTTGGCTGGCCGGCTGATGGCGGCGAAGCGTGGGTTGGTTTCGAGGCGGTCGATGGTGAAGGTCACCGGCGACAGCGGCCGGAACGCCTGCTCGGCATCCGACAACACCACCTCGACCAGGCGTTTTACCAGATTGGTTTCGATTGTCGTGTAGGGCCGGCCCTCGATGCGCAGCGAGGTCTGGCCGCGGCGCCCGCCGAGCAGCACGTCGATCATGGAATAGATCAGGCTGGAGTCGACGGTGGCGAGTCCGAAATTTTCCCACTCCTCGGCCTTGAACACGCTTAGCACCGCGGGCAGCGGAATCGAATTCATGTAGTCGCCGAACCGCACCGAGGTGATGCGGTCGAGCGAGACCTCGACGTTATCCGAGGTGAAATTGCGCAAACTCGTGGTCATCAGCCGCACCAGCCGGTCGAACACGATTTCCAGCATCGGCAGGCGTTCGTAGGACACCATCGCCGAATCGATGATGGCGCGGATTCCGGAATGGTCGTCGAGGTTGACCTCGCCGACGGAAAAGCCGAGCAGGTTGTCGATCTCTTCCTGCGACAGAACGCGCTCGCCGCCGTTCTTGCCGCCGGCGAGATCGCGGCCGCCGTCCTCGACCATGGCGGCCCATTGCAGCGCCATCGCGCCGGAGAGTTCGTTATCCGCGGCCGATTCCGCAGCGGCGATCGGATCCTCGGAATCCAGCGACGCCTCCCACTGGGCGGCGATCGCATCCTGGTCGACCTGGTCGTTGCCCGCCATCGTATCACATCCGTCCCGTCACTGAATGACGATTTCCTTGAACAGCACGGCGTTGACCTGGCCGGGTGCGACGGCGAGGTTGACCCGCCGCGTCAGTTCTTCTTTCAGGCGAAACAGCCCGGCCGATCCATTGAGATCGGCGGGCCGCAACTCGCGCATGTAGGTTTGAAAAATGTCGCTGACCCGCGGCATGGTCGGCTTGATCGCCTCGACCTGCTTCTCTTCCTTGACCTCGAGCACGACCTTGACCTTGAGATATTGGGTGCGCTCGCCGGGCGCGCCGACCAGGTTGACCAGCACCTCCGGCACATCGACGAAAATCGGCGCCTTCGGAGCCGCGGCCTCGGCGTGCACTTCTTCATGATGACGGAAGAAAAAGAACCAGGTGGCGCCACCGCCGCCGACCAGCAGGAGGGCCGCGGCAGCCATGATGATCAGCTTCTTCCTGCTTTTTTTCGGCGCGGCAGCCGCCTCGGCGCCGTCTTCCTTGTCGTCGTTGTCCGCCATCGTCTGCCCGCCCGAATTGGAGAGGCCCGATGCCAGGCAGGCGCGTGACGCGATACAAATGCCCCCGGCGCGCACGCGCCCTCAACTACAGGGACACTAGGTTTGCAATGGTTAATGGAACCTTTCTTTTGTCCCTCAAGTAGGAAAAAACTGCCGGGCCATTATGGTCAACAAGACCTTTCTGCCGAGCTTTGGCCACCCCGCTCAAACGCATAAACTACTGTAAAACAAGCACTTTCTCAATTGGCACGGCTTTCGCTCTGTCCTAAGCGAACCGCGGCTTGGGAGAGCCTTGGCGGTTTGCACGATCCGCCGGCGGCTTGGGAGAGCCAGTCGCGGATCACACGAAGGGGAGAACCACCGATGGAGAACATGCTTCTCGTCGGACTATCGCGGCAGATGACGCTGGAACGGCAGATGGATGTCGTCGCCAACAACGTCGCCAACGTCAACACGGCAGGCTACAAGGCCGACAAGTCGCTGTTTCACGAATACCTGACCTCCGGCGCGCACCAGGACAATTTCAAAAGCGCCGACCGCCGCGTCAGCTACGTGACCGACCGCGCCACCTGGCACGATTTTGCGCAAGGCCCGCTCGAGCCGACCAAGAATCCGCTGGACGTCGCGATCGACGGCAAGGCCTTCCTCGTGGTGCAGACCCCCGGCGGCGAGCGCTACACCCGCGACGGCAGCCTGCAGATCAATGCGCAGGGCCAGCTGGTGACGGCGGCCGGTCACCCGGTGCTCGGCACCGGCGGCCCGATCGTGTTCCAGCCGACCGACAAGGAGGTCACCATCAATGCCGATGGCGGCGTCAGCGTGCTGGAAGGCGTGAGCCGTATCGACTCGATCCGCGGCAAGCTGCGGCTGGTGAGTTTTGCGCAGGCGCAGAAGCTCGTCAAAGAAGGCGCCAATCTGTACGCCGGCGGCGAAGGCAATGCGGCACAGCCCGACACTGCCTCGCGGGTGCGCCAGGGGTTTGTGGAAAAATCCAACGTCAATTCGGTCGCCGAGATGAGCAGGATGATCGAGGTGACGCGCGCTTATACGCAAATCTCCGCGATGCTGCAGCAGCAGGGCGACCTGCGCAAATCCGCCCTCGAAAAACTCGCCGACGTTCCGGC
>NZ_DASYMN010000262.1:0-4348 GCF_036009065.1 Bradyrhizobium sp.
GCCAACCACCAGCGCCACCAGATATCTTCCGAATTCGTGATGAAATGTCACGTAGTGAAGCTGTGCTCAGTGATCAGAACGCCGTTCCTGCTTCAGCCCGCTGAATAAGACGGGCTAACATCTCCCTATGAATATAGTACACATAGGGGTTTGTTAGATTGTTCCCCGCTGAAGGTCCGCTACAGACCGCCCGGGGCCAAGCAGAAGACCCGAATAGCGTTCGTGATGCCTCCGCTTCTCCCAGCGGTGCAGGCATGCCTTGAGCGGGAATACGGCACGCTCACTCTCTTTGAAGTGACGCCTGCGCAAGAGCCTGGGCTTCCCCCCTGGGAGTGGAGCGACTGTCTTGTCGGTCAAGCCTGATCTGACCCCTGGATGATTTCGCGGACGCGAAGCGTGGTTAAGGTCAGTTCGATGCTGCGACATGCATGATCTCCTGCCATATCTGTCCGTCGCGAATGATCGCGTTGAGGATCGTCAGCAGTTTGCGGGCCGTGGCAACCAGAGCCACGAGCTTGGGCTTCCCCGCGGCGACCAACTTATCCCGGAACGCCTTCAACACAGGGTTGTGGCGTGCGCCGACCATGGCGGCCATGAACAGGGCCGAGCGCACCCTGGCCCGGCCGCCGCCGATGAAACGCCTGCCTTTCCACTGGCCGGACTGCCGGGTCCATGGTGCGAGGCCGGCGAGCGCACCGATCTTCCGGCGGTCGAGCGTACCGAGTTCTGGCAATTCGGCCATGAGTGTGCGTGCGACAATTTTGCCGACACCCGGGACGGAGGCCAGCAGGTCTTCTGTTTCGCGCCAGGCCGGGGTGCCGCGGACGGCATCGTCGATGTCGGTCTCCAGCGCCGAGAGTTCCTTCTGCAAGGCCGCCAGCAGGCGGGTAATACTTTTCTGCAGCGACTTGCCGGTCAGGCGCTTCTGGCGCTGACGCTCGGCGACGATCATGTCGATGATCTGACCGCGCCGTGCGAGCAGATCGGCCAGATGTTGGGTATCGGCATCGCGCAACGGCCGCACGGCAGGCTTGGTCGCTTCGATGAAGTGGGCAATGCCGCCGGCGTCCAACGGATCGGTCTTGGCGCGCTGACCCAACGCCAGAGCAAAGGCGCGAATCTGAGCAGGATTGACAATGACCACGGGCAACGCGGCAGCAGCAAGGCCGGCCGCCACGACGGTCTCATAGCCGCCGGTCGCCTCCAAGGCGATGATACGCGGCGTGAGAGGTTTGAGGCGGTTGATCAGATCGCCAAGCCCGGATGCATCGCGTGACACGGCGAAACTCTCACCAGAAGGACGCACAGCCACATCCAGGCGATCCTTCGAGACATCAATCCCAACAACAATGGCGTCCATCCTGTCCCGTCCTTGCGCAAGCGGGCTTCGCTGGCGGCCCAAGCGACTGTTCGGGTTCGATGGAACGACGGGCGGAATACCATGCTCCACTACGGGCTTGGTGTCCCTCTGGGTTATCGGTCTTCCGCCTGCCACCGCATCGTCGAGCTTACACGACGGCGGCACCTCCAAGTTACAAGGGTTTGCTAAAGAACCCCCGAACTCCAGGAGGAGGCGATGGCAGACAAACGCAATCGACGGCGGTTCACGCCGGAGTTCAAGGCGCAAGCGGTCAAGCGTGTGCTGGACGGACGCGGCATTTCAGAGGTGGCAACCGAACTTGGGCTGAGCACCGGCCAGCTCAGCACCTGGCGCACCGAGCATCTCGCCGGCGGATCGGCTGAGGCGCTGGCCCAGCGCAAGGCCGAGGAGGCGGACATGCAGCGGCTCCGACGCGAGAACAAACGCCTCGAGGAGGAGAACCAGATCCTGCGAAAGGCGGCGGCTTTTTTCGCCAAGGGGATCGCATGACCCAATTCGCCTTTGTCTCGGCCGAGCGGGCGAACCATGCCGTGAGCCTGCTGTGCCGCGTTGTTGGCGTCAGTGTCAGCGGCTTCTATGCCTGGCTGCAGGCGATCCCCACCCATCAACACCGGGCCGAGGCAGAAGCCGTGTTACGCGGTCACATCGGGCGGATTTTTGCCGCCGGTCGGCAGGTCTACGGCTCACCACGGGTCCATGCTGAACTGCGTCGGGAAGGCCGGCGGCATTCACGTCGGCATATTGAGCGGCTGATGCGCGAAATGGATCTGTCCGCCCGGCAGAGCCAACGGCCTGTTCCGCGCACCACCAACAGTCGTCATGACCATCCGATCGCCCCCAATCGTCTGGCACGAAACTTCACCGCAGACAGGGCAGACCAAGTATGGCTGGCCGATATCTCCTACATTGCCAGTGATGAGGGCTGGCTCTATCTGGCCGCGATCAAGGACATGGCGACACGCGAGATCGTCGGCTGGTCAATGGCTGATCACTTGCGAACCGAGCTATGCACCGACGCCCTGGTCATGGCCTTGCAGCGTCATTCCCCGGCACCGGGGTTGATCCACCATTCAGACCGCGGGGTGCAATACGCCGCTGAGCCGTATCGGGCCGTTTTGGAGCGGCATGGCATCGTTCAGTCGATGAGCCGCCGGGGTAACTGCCTGGACAACGCCCCCATGGAGAGCGTGTTTGCCGCGCTCAAGGTCGAGCACGTCCATCACTGTCGCTTCCGCACCCGCGAGGCGGCGAAAGCGGCGGTGTTCGATGACATCGAGGTGTTCTACAATCGGCAGCGCCTTCATTCCGCTCTCGGCTACAGAACACCTGCCGAGGCACGGGCCAACTTGGAGGGGATCACCATGCTGGCCGCGTAATGCTCTGATCCCATCCCTCCACTCCCAGGGGGGAAGCCCAGATAGGCGTTAAATTAGCTATTGATCTGATGCCTCTCGGTACGATTCTGGGGGCAGATGCCAAACACAGCATCTCTGCCGGCAGACCAGTTTGACGAATTGCTGCGGCGACTGCCCGCCGCGCTTGATCTCGACAACCTCGCCCGGCAAACCAGGGCGATCGAGCGCAGGCGTGCGCTTGGGAGCGGCGCCGACCTGCTGCGTCTGGCGCTGGCGCGCGGTCCCGGCGGCTTGTCGCTGAGCGAGACAGCCGCCTGGGGGACGATGCGCGGCTTTGCCGAGATGAGTGACCCAGCCGTGAAGTATCGCCTGGACAAGGCAGTTGAGTTCCTGGACGCCGTGATGGTCTGCCAACTGGCGGAACAGGCTCCGGGTGCGGCCGTGCGTTGGACCGGGCGCACGCTGCGCGCCAGCGACGGCAGCTGCTTTTGCGAGCCGGGCAACAAGACGACCAGTTGGCGGCTGCACGCGGTCTACGACCTCGGACGCGGCGGCTTCTCGCATTTCGAGCTGACCGACAAGCACGGTGCCGAGGCGATCGAGCGTGGTGCCCCGAGCCCGGGCGAGATACGCATCGGCGACCGCAATTTTGCCCGCGCGCCGAGCCTGCACCGCTTCCGCCAACGGAGTGCAAACGAAGCCGATTTCATCGTCCGGGTGGGTTGGAATGCCTTCCGCCTGACCCGCCAGGACGGATCCGACTTCGATCTCATCACGCATCTCGACACGCTGCCTGCTGATATGACGCCGCACGACGTGATGCTGCGCGCCAAGATTGGCCCGCTGGACCCGCCGTTACCGCTGCGCCTGATCATTCAGCGCAAGACACCAGAGGCGACCGAGGCCGCCCGCAAGAAATTAGGCAGCGAGGCGTCACGCAAGCAGAAGGTGCTCGATCCGCGCAGCCTGGTCGCAGCAGAGTTCATGATCCTGGGCACCTCGTTGCCAACCGAGGGCGACCCGGGCGAGGAACTGCTCGCGGTTTATCGCTTGCGCTGGCAAATTGAACTCGCGTTCAAACGGTTGAAATCGCTGCTGCGCATGGACCGCATCCCGACCCAAACCGAGCGGGCATCACGAAGCTGGCTGACCGCGCATCTCATCCTGGCCTTGCTGTGCGACGACTTCGGCCAGGACTTCCTGGCATCTTCCCCCTGAGGACCTGCTCGACGCTGCTTACACCCCTTCGCTCTGGCGCGTGTGGGACATCACCCGGCGTGTGCTGCTCATCGCAGTTCTTGGCAGCATCGCTCTCGATGATCTTCGGCACGCTGCCGCCAACGTGCATCGCCGCCTCGCTCACCCCAGACGAAAACGAAAACCGCATGTCTGCTATCCGGTGCGGAGCTAATTTAACGCCTATGATGCTCTTCCCTCTCTTTGGTTCTGACCTCTCATGCCGCACAAACACAACGTCGGTCGCCGTCATCATATCCCGAAGATGGTGTTCAAGGTGCAGAACTGGCCGGCGTATGAAGCTGGCTTACGTCGGCGTGGCAGCCTGACGTTCTGGATCGAGGACGGCGCGCTGGACCACTGGCAGAGCTATGGA
>NZ_DASYMN010000263.1:0-12677 GCF_036009065.1 Bradyrhizobium sp.
GGTGGCGAAGAGCGTGTTTGTCGCCAAGGATGCGGCGAAGGCAAAGGCCTACGCCACCGATCCGGACAGTCCCTATGTCAATTATTATCGCTCGCTGTTCACCAAGCTGAAGAAGAACGGCCGCATCGAGTTGTTCAAGACTCGCCGCGACCAGCCCGACGATGAAGTGACGCTGGAGCTGATCTGCGACCGACTGATCATTTACGGAACGCCGGATAGCGTCGCCGACCAGCTGCTCGCCTTTCAGGACGAGGTCGGCACCTTCGGCACGCTGCTGTATGCCGGCAAGGACTGGAAGGACCGCGAGCTTGGCCGCGAGTCGATGATCCTGATGGCGGAAAAAGTGATGCCGCAGGTCAACGCGGGCTCCTCGAAACAGCGCAACGCCGCGGAATAATCCGGCAGCTAGAAAGGATCGCTGTGGCTCTTTCCGATCGCATTCCCTATCAGGCGGCCGTCGATCGGCCGAAACTTCAACTGCCGGGCAACAAGAAGCTCGCGGTATGGGTCATCCTCAATGTCGAGGAATGGCGGATCGAGGGTGCGATGCCGCGCACCGTGCTGAGCCCGCCGATGGGCCAGCCGCTGTTGCCCGACGTGCCGAACTGGTCGTGGCACGAATACGGCATGCGCGCCGGCTTCTGGCGGCAGTTCAAGGCGCTCACCGACCGCAATATGCCGGTGACGCTGGCGTTGAACGCAAGCGTTTGCAGCAGGTATCCGCGGGTCGCCTCGGCGGCGCTCGAGGCCGGCTTTGAATTCATGGGGCATGGATTCATCCAGGGCCCGATGCACAGGCTGGACAATCAGGCCGACGCGATCAGGCGCGCCGTCGATACGGTCGCCAAATTCACCGGCAAGGCGCCGCGATCGTGGGAAAGCCCGGGCCTTACGGAGACCGACGAGACGCTCGACCTGTTGCGGTTCAACGGCATCGAATATGTCGCCGACTGGGTAATTGACGATCTGCCGCAGGACATCGTGACCCCGCACGGCACCATCACGACGATTCCCTACTCGGTGGAGACCAACGATATCGTCATCCACGCGCTGCAGCATCTTACCTCCGAGCAATTCCTGAAACGCTGCACCGATCAATTCGACCGATTATACCTTGAGGGCGCGACCAACGCACGCGTGATGGCGATCTCGATCCATCCCTACATCACCGGTGTTCCCCATCGCATCAAATACCTCGAAGCGCTGCTCGATTATGTCATCGGCCATGACGGCGTCGCGCTGATGACCGCGAGCGAGATCGGCGACTGGTATCGCGCCGAACTGGCAACGGCGTCGGCCCGGGCAAAGACATGATCAAGGTCGCCATCATCGGTCTCGGCTGGTGGGGATCGATCATCCTCAAGGCGCTGTTGAACAGCCCGGTCGTCAACCCGGTGCTCGGCGTCGATCCGAATGAACCGGCGCGCGCATCGGCGCTTGGCGTGAAGACGGCGGCGCGCTTCGAGGACGCGCTGGCGGATCCCGAGATCGAGGCGGTCATCCTCTGCACGCCGCAGGAGCATCATGCGAAGCAGATCGTGGCGGCGGCACAGTCGGGACGTCACGTTTTCTGCGAAAAACCGCTGTGCACGACCGCGGCCGATGCCGAAGCCGCCATTGCTGCGGTGAGAAAAGCGGGTGTGCAGCTTGGCATCGGACACGAGAGACGTTTCGAGCCCGCGGTGATCGAAATGCGGCAGCGATTTGCAGCCGGCGAGTTCGGCACGCCGCTGCTGCTGGAAGGCAACTTCAGCCAGGACAAGTTCCTGAACATGCCGCGCGATAACTGGCGGTTGTCGAAGTCGGTCAATCCGGCCGGTCCGTTGTCCGCCACCGGCATCCATCTGGTGGACCTGTCCATCGCGCTGCTTGGCCGCCCGACACAGGTCTGGGCGAGGCTGGCAACCCTGGGCAGTGATTTTGCCAACGGCGATACGTTGTCGGTCACCATCGGATTCGAGAGCGGCGCCACCGCGCTGCTGGGCGCCGTGCTGGCGACGCCTTTCATGGGACGCCTTGCGCTGCAAGGCTCCAAAGGCTGGGTGGAAATCCGCGACCGCAGCCATCCGGAACATATCACCGGATGGGACGTGACCAGCGTCCACCGCAACGAAGAGCCGGCGACGGTGTTCTATCCGCCGCACCCGACAGTGCGCGACAATATCGAGGCTTTTGGGCGCGCATCGCTCGGACTTGCGCCCTACCCGGTCACGCTGGACGAGATGCTGCTAAATGTCCGAAGCTTCGAAGCGATCCAGCGATCGGTGAAGAGCGGGGCGATCGAGAAGATCTGACACGTTGTTCCAAAGTAGGAATGCTCAGTTTTCAAATTCGACAAGCATGCGCCGGATGATCGGCTTTAACTTTGGCAGGTCGGCGGTGGCGGTTTCCCATAGAACCTTGTCGTCGATGCGATGATATTCATGCCGCAACGGATTGCCGATGCCGATGATATCAGCCCAAGGCGCGTCGGGATAACGCGCCCGCAGTTCCTCAGGGAGAGCGCGGGCTGCCTCGGAAACAATCTGGATCGCGCGTTCGGTAATGCGGCGAAGGGCGTAACTCTCCCGGTAAGTCTCGAAGCCCAGGCCCGCCAGCTCCTGCGAAAGACTTTCGATTTCATCACGCATGTGAAGCAGCCGCACGCGCGGGCTCGTGCCGGCAACCATCAGAAGATTCGCACCGCATCCCGCTCGACATCCGCGCGGATATATGGCGAGAGCGCATCCCGGGTGGAGTAGCCGATTTCCGCCTTGTGCTCGAAGGCATCTTCAAGTGTGCGAAAGGCCCCCATATAGGGGCTTAGGCCGAACGCCGCACCGGGCGCGACGTCGACAAAGACATCCACGTCCGAATCGGGGCTCGCCTCATCACGCGCGTGCGAGCCGAACAGGTATAGCGCCGCCACGCCGTAGCTTCGCAGCACGGGCTCGGTCTTTTTCAATTTTGCAATCACATGATCGCGGCGCATGTCTTCAATATATGCCAAAAAGCATTAATTTGCCATTTGTACCGCGCTGTCTTGAATCTGCTGTAAAATCAATGCCTGAATCGCCTTTGCATAGCCGGAGGACCTATCCGACCGCCTTCACCGGCGCGCGCCGTGGGGCGACGCCGGTTCCAAACACCCGTTCAAAGCCCGCCAGATAAGCATCCAGCGCATCGGCGATCATCTGCTGCTTGTCCTCGAGCACGGAAGATCCGTAGATGTGTTTGCGCACGCCGTAATAGAAGATTCCGCTGTGAAACACCCAGGCCATTTCAAGCTCGGCCGCGGTGGGCTTGTTTTGCGCCGGCAATCCCGCCTCATGGCGGCATTCCCGGATAATCGGCATCAGGATCTGGTCCTGCACCACGGCGACATAGCGCCGGTTGATGTCCAGCCCCTTCAGGCCCGAATACAGATAGATGCGCAGCCATTTTCGGCTGAAGATCACATTGGTATAGGCGTTATAAAATTCCCGTAACCGTTCGCGGATCGGCCGCGACCTGTCGGTCAGGAGCTTTTCCCAGCCGGTGTCGAGCGGCTCCAGATAGACCGTGCGATAGACTTCCCTGATCAGATCGTCCTTGCTCGGAAAGTAGCGATACAGCAGCGGCTGGGTCACGCCTAACCGGCGCGCAAGGTCGCGGGTGCCACCGCCAAATCCCTGTTCCGCGAAGAATTCGGTGGCCTTTGCAACGAACTCCCGGCGGCGATCGTCCGGAGACAGCCGCTTCTGCTTTCCGGCGGCAGACTTCAACTTTGCTTTCCTTGCCATCAAAACCTTCGATCGCTGCAATTTCGTCAGAGTGCGATGAAGCGTCCGTAGCCTCCGTGAGCAAACAGCAGCGGCTCTTTCCGGTCGTACGCATAGGCCTCGACCGCTCCCAAGAAAATGACGTGATCGCCGCCGTAATAGCGGTCGACGGCGCGGCATTGAAAATTCGCCACGCTGCCCGCGAGCAGCGGCGCGCCGCCGCGGCCTGCGGTCCATTCCACCCCGGTAAACTTGTCCTCCGAGGAGTTTGCAAATTTTTTCGCCAACGCCTGTTGCGACGCGCCGAGCACGTTGACCGCGAAATGGCTGGCGTTCTGGAACACGGCCAGCCGTTGCGAAAACATCCCCAGGCTCCAGAGCACCAGCGGCGGGTTGAGCGACACCGAAGCGAACGAGTTGCAGGTCAGCCCATGAGGCTTGCCGTCGGCGTCGGCGGCCGTGATCACGGTGACGCCGGTGGCGTAGGTGCCGAGCGCGCTCCGAAAATCCCTGGGATCGATCGCCGAACTGCCGCTCGCCAGTTCGGTGGCCGGATCCGGTTCGACGGGATGCTTTGGCGCATCGGTCATCGCCGGCCTCAAAGCGTCAGGTTTTCGGATGGCAGGCCAAGCGCGACGCGGCCGAAATTAGTGCCTTGCGCGTCGAAATTGAAGGCGATGTGGGAATTGATGGCGCTGGCATCGCGAAATTGCCGCTGCAAGGCGCCGCTGGTGTATAGTCCCCGCGCGCCGCTCGCCGCGAACAGCAGCGACACCGCTTCGGTGCAGAGATTGACCGAAAAAGCTCCGTCGCGCCGCGACCTGGTCTTGGCGGCCATATCCGGAATGTGGCCGGCCCTGGCGTCGGACATTGCCTGGATGCAGGTCGAGCGCATGATCAGCCGGGCCGCGTCGATCTTGGCGGAAGCCTCGGCGATCTTGATCTTGGTCGATTGCAGGTCCGCCAGTCGCGCGCGGTTGTAGGTCGAGGCGCGATGCCGGGCGATCTCGATGTAATCGTCGAGACAGGCCTGCGCGTTTCCCAGCGCAACGCCGGACAGCACAAACGGGAACAGGGAAAATACCGGCAGCGCGTAAAGTGCGTTCGGGTTGACGATGCTGCCGGGCGTCGGCCCACCGGCAAGATCGGCGACCTCAAGCGTCATCGGCTCGGCGACAAACACCTGATCGACTTCGACGTCGTTGGATCCGGTTCCCCTCAGGCCCGATGCATGCCAGGTATCGATGCTTTTATAGTCGTGCTTATGAAGCAGAAAAATCCGGTATTCGATGCCGTCGGCTTCATCGTCGTATGAGACGATGCCGGCCAGCATGTTCCACTCGCTGGAATCCACCGCCGAGGAGAACGGCCAGCGGCCTTGCAGCAGATATCCGCCGTCGACCCGCCGCGCGCGGCCGGCCGGAAACACGAACGAGGATGCAATCAGCGCATTGGCGTCCTTGTTCCAGACGATATCCTGCGCGCGCGGATCGAACATCGCGAGCATCCAGTGATGACTCGACAGGTTTGCGAGATTCCAGGCGACGGATGCGTCGGCAAGGCCGATCGCTTCGGCAATATCGACCAGTGCGACATAGTCGAATTCAGAGCCGCCTACCCGCTTCGGCTGCACGATCCTGAACAGGCCGGCGTCGTGCAGATCGCGCTCGGTTTCCGGCGGCAGGCGGCGCAACGCTTCGGTCCGGGCGGAGCGTTCCCGCAGTTGCGGAACGAGGGCTTTCGCGCGAGCCATCATGGCCGCATAGGCACTGCCGTCCGCATCAGGCCCTGCACTCGCCTTCGGCTTTGGAAGCGTGCCTGCCATCTTGCCGTTCCTTAGCTATCGCGCGCGCCCTGCCGTCTTCAGATGCGGCCGGTCGAGATACAGCGAGGCCGCCAATCCCTCTTCGTTCTGCTCGGCGAATTCGGTGAGCAGCTTCATCTCCGGAATCCGCGAGCGATCCAGCGTCTCGACATCCGGCCAGTCGATCTCGACCAGGTTGCCCGAGGGATCGCGCAGGTACATCTGCACGCAGCCGTCCGGAAGCTCGTTCACCGGATTGCGGAAGGCCGTCGAATCCAGCGCGCCGATCGCCTTGGCGGCGTCATAGGCGGCATGGAAATCGTCCACGTCGACGGCGAAGTGCTGATAGAACGGAATTTTGTCTTCCAGTTCGAAGATGTGCAGTTGCAGATCGCCGCAGCGCAGGTATTTCGTCTTGAAACCGAAATTGTAGCTGGGGATGGTCTGCATGCCCAATACGGTCTCGTAGAACTTTACCGACTCCGCGAGATTTCGGGTGCCGATCGACAAATGGTTGAAGCCGGTAACCTTCATCACGCGCCTCCTTCAAAAGCACAATGCGCCGGATCGCGACGAAACCTGCTTGACCGATCGAAGCTGCCGCAATGATTGTTTATCGCCTGATCACTAATTATTCAAGGCGCGTGCGCCTTCACCCCGAAGGGGAGAGGTCAGATGTCATCGCAGATGACATCTGGGTGAGCGGCAGCTCAACGCACTCAGACTTGCGGATAGTCCCCCTCACCCGCCTCGCATCTGCGATGCGAGCGACCTCTCCCCTTCGGGGAGAGGTGGGCGCCGCGCTCGCCGCAACAGTTTCGATTCCTCTCATCACCGCAGATGGCACGCCACGTGCTGGCCCGGCGCGATCTCCCGCAACAGCGGCGTCTCGACCTTGCAGCGGTCCACCACATAGGGGCAGCGGGTGTGAAAGTGGCAGCCGCTCGGCGGATGAACCGGGCTTGGCACATCGCCTTGCAGCGCGCGGGTGGTGTTTTTTATTTTCGGATCGGGGACCGGGACGGCTGATAGCAGCGCCTCGGTATAGGGATGGCCAGGCCGGGTGAAGATCGCCGCCTTGCCGGCATATTCGACGATGCGCCCGAGATACATCACCGCGATGCGGTGGCTGATATGCTCGACCACCGCGAGGTTGTGCGAAATGAACAGATAGGAAAGCCGGAGGTCGCGCTGCAGATCCATCAGCAAGTTGATCACCTGCGCCTGGATCGAGACGTCGAGCGCCGAAACCGGCTCGTCGCAGACGATCAGCTTTGGATTGAGCGCCAGCGCGCGGGCGATGCCGATGCGCTGGCGCTGGCCGCCGGAAAACTGGTGCGGGTAACTGCCCATCTGCGCCCGCGCCAGCCCTACGCGGTCGAACAATTGCGCGACCCGCGCCTCGCACGCCCTGCCGCTCGCCAGATGATGCGTGCGCAGCGGCTCGCCGACGATGTCGCCGACGGTCATGCGCGGATTGAGCGAGGAAAACGGATCCTGGAAGATGATCTGCAACTCGCGGCGAAACGGGCGCATCTCGCGATTGCCAAGGCGCGTGATATCCCGTCCGGCGATGCGGATCGAGCCCTCGGTCGGCTCGATCAGGCGCAGGATGGCGCGGCCGACGGTCGATTTTCCGCAACCGGATTCGCCGACAAGGCCCAGCGTTTCACCCTCGCCGATCGCAAAACTGACGCCATCGACCGCCATCACCTGCTCGGATGCGCCGAAAAACCCGCGCTTGACCGGGAAGTGCTTCTTCAGGGCGTCAACCACCAGCACCGGCTCGGCGAAACCAGAATCTGCTGCTTGCGCGTTGACGGGAGTCTCAATCATGGCCGCGCCCATTGGATGGTCCGGGATGCCAGCACGCGGCCCAGTGGCCCGGGCCTTTTTCCTCATATGCCGGATATTCGCTGCGGCAGCGATCGTCGGCGCGCGCGCAGCGCGGCGCGAACACGCAGCCGATGGGAAGGTTCGTCAGCGGCGGCACGATGCCGGGAATGTCCTGCAAACGTTTGCTCGAGGCGGCCTCGCCGCGCAGCAGCCCTAGCCGCGGCAGCGAGGCCATCAGGCCCCGCGTATACTGATGCAGCGGATCGGCGAACAGCGCGTCCACCGCCGCCTCTTCCACCTTGCGGCCCGCATACATCACGATGACGCGCTGCGCGGTCTGGGCGACGAGGCCGAGATCGTGCGTGATCAGGATGACGGCGGTGCCGAGTTTCTTCTGCAGGTCGACGATCAGTTCGAGGATCTGCGCCTGCACGGTGACGTCGAGCGCGGTGGTCGGTTCGTCCGCGATCAGCACTTTCGGATTGCAGGCAAGGGCAATGGCGATCATCACGCGCTGGCGCATGCCGCCGGACAGCTGATGCGGATATTCCCGGGCGCGCTGGGCTGCTTCCGGTATCCGCACCAGCGACAGCAACGCCACGACCTTGCGCTGCAATTCGGCTTTCGTCAGCGTCTGGTGCAGGCGCAAAACCTCGCCGATCTGACGGCCGACCGTCATCACCGGATTGAGCGAGGTCATCGGCTCCTGGAAGATCATCGAAATATCGCGGCCGCGCATGGCGCGTATCTCGTCGTCATCGAGGCCGAGGATGTCGATGCCATCAAGGCTGATCGAGCCGCCGACGATGCGGCCGGGCGGATCGGGGACGAGGCGCATCAGCGACAGTGCGGTGACGCTCTTGCCGCAGCCGGACTCGCCGACGATTGCCAGCGTCTCGCCGCGGGCAAGCGCAAACGATACGCCATCGACGGCCTTGAGCGCGCCGGAGCGGGTGAAGAAATACGTCTTGAGCCCATTCACTTCGAGCACCGGCTTGCTTGGCAAAGCCGTGCTCGCGGGCTGATCGTGGTGCGCGGGCTGTCGATCCGGCAATTGCATCAGCGTCGCAGCCGCGGGTCGAGCATGTCGCGCAGCGCGTCGCCCATCAGGTTGGCGCCGAACACCACGAGGCTGATGGCGAGCCCCGGAAACACCACCAGCCAGGGCGCCGCGCGCATATATTCGGCCGCCGATTCCGACAGCATGCGTCCCCATGACGGATAAGGCTCGGGCACGCCGAGGCCGAGGAAGGACAGCGAGGCTTCGACCAGGATGGCGGAGCCGAATTGCGCGGTCACCAGCACGATCAAGGGCGCCAGCGTATTGGGCAGTACGTGGCGGATCGCGATCCAGGTTTCGGACAGGCCGATCGCCCGCGCGGCCTCGACGAACGGCATCTCCTTCAAGGCCAGCGTGTTGGAGCGGACGATGCGCGAGATGCTGGGCACCAGGGGAATCGCGATGGCGATGATGGTGTTGCGCAGCGACGGCCCGAGTGCCGCCGCCATCACCAGCGCGGTGACGAGCAGCGGCAGCGATTGCATCATGTCGATGACACGCTGCACGATCAGATCGAGCCAGCCGCCGAAATAGCCGGACAACAGCCCGATGGGAACGCCGACCAGGCAGCCGAGCACGATGGAGCCGAGCCCCACCGCCAGCGAAATCCGCGATCCGCCGATGATGCGGCTGAACACGTCGCGGCCCATGAAATCCGCGCCCAGCCAGTGCGCCGCGCCGGGCCGTGCCAGCGACGCGCCGGAATTGGTCAGGGTCGGATCGAACGGGCTGAGGGGACCTGCGAAGATCGCGGTCAGCACGAAGACGATGAGGATGATCGCACCGGCCGCGCCGAGCGGATAGTGCCGCGCCAAAAACATCGCGCCCTGCCAGCGCGTGGTGATGTTGGCGCCCGCCTTCGCCAGTTCGGCACTGTGCTCGACAGTCGTCATGGCGCCATCCCCCTCACGCGTACCTGATCCGGGGGTCGAACAGCGTATAGGCCATGTCGACCAGGAAGTTGATGGAGACGACGATGACGGCGATGAACATCACCAGGTTCTGCACGATCGGGTAATCGCGCGAGCGCACCGCCTCGACCAGGAAGCGGGCGACGCCGGGAATATTGAACACCGTCTCGGTCACGATCAGCCCGCCGATCAAAAACGCCGCCTCGATGCCGATGATGGTGATGACAGGCAGCATGGCGTTGCGCAGCGCGTGATCGTAGTTGACCGACGGCTCGGAGGCGCCCTTGGAGCGCGCGGTGCGGATGTAATCCTGGCGCAGCACCTCCAGCATCGAGGACCGCGTCAGCCGCATCATCAGCGCCGATGAGCGGAAGCCGACCACCAGCGCCGGGATGCTGAGCAGCCCGATTTCCTTCCAGAAATTGTCCACCGGCTTGTTGTAGATCGGGATCCAGCCGAACACCTGGACGAACAGCAGCAGCACCAGCAAGCCGAGCCAGAACGAGGGCAGCGACAACCCGCTGAGGCTCAGCACCCGCAGGAAATAGTCCAGCGGCGTGTTGCGCCTGACCGCGCTGAGCACGCCGAGCGGCACGCCGATCGCGACCGCGAACAACAGCGCCAGCACCGCGAGCTTGGCGGTCACCGGAAGCCGCGGCGCGATCTCCTCGATCGCCGGGCGTTCGGAGATGTAGGCATAGCCGAGATCGCCCTGCAGCAGGCCGCCGATCCACTGTCCGTACTGCACGATCAGCGAGCGGTCGAGGCCGAGCTCGTGCTCGATCTTGAGTTTCTGGGCGTTGTCGACGATGCCTGCGGAGTCGACCAGGATATCGGCGATGTTGCCGGGCACCAGGCGAAGCGCGATGAAAATCAGCACCGACATCCCGAACAGGGTCAGCAGCATCAGCATCAGCCGGCGCAGCAGGTAACTGCCCATCACGGTGTTCCCTTGCTGACGGTCCAATCAACTCCGCCGTCATCCTGAGGTGCTCGCCGTTCTTTAGGGCGAGCCTCGAAGGATGGGCCACAAGCACTGGTGCCCTGGACCATCCTTCGAGACGCCGCGCAAGCGCGCGGCTCCTCAGGATGACGGTGCGTGCCGTCATCCTGAGGTGCTCGCCGCGCAGCGGCGAGCCTCGAAGGATGAGCCACAAGTGCCCGCGGCCATCCTTCGAGACGCCGCGCAAGCGCGCGGCTCCTCAGGATGACGGTGGAGTTTGCGGCTCGGATAAGACCCATGTTTCTACTTGTCGAGCCAGACGTCCTCGAAACGGGTGTTGTTGTAGATGCTGTTGTCATGCATCGTGAAGCCTTTCACATAAGGCTGCCAGCAGGTGCCGCCGCTGTCGTGCTCGATGATCGGGCGCGCCGCATCATCGACCAGCAGCTTTTCGATGTCCCACACGATCTGCTTGCGCTTTTCCTTGTCGGATTCCTTGGATTGCTGGAAGATCAGCCGGTCAACTTCCGGATTACAGTATTCGGTGTAGTTGCGCGCGGACTTGCAGGTGTAATTCTCCACCAGGTTGGAATCGGGATCGTCGACCGCGACGCCCGTGAGGTTCAGGCCGACCTGATAGTCCTTTTTGCTGACCTTGGTGAACCATTGCGGCGTGTCGACGTTCTCGAGTTCGCCGTCGATGTAGACCTTCTTGAGCTGGTCGATCAGGATCACCGCCGGATCCCGGTATACCGGGATATTGCGGGTCGCGACCTTCACCTTGAGGGTTTTGGAGGGACCGTAGCCGAGCCCCTCCATCAGCTTGCGCGCCTCGGCGCGGTTCTTCTCGATGTCCGGGCCGTATCCCGTCAGTTTTTCCAAGCGCTCCTGCGGCATCGCCCATTCGCCTGACGGAGCCGGCAGCATGGCGCCGCCGATGGTGCCGGTGCCCTCGTTGAGGATGGTGTTGAACGCCTTGCGGTCCAGCGCCAGCGACATCGCCTTACGGATATCGGCGTTGTCGAACGGTTGCGAGCCGCGGTTGACGATCAAATTGACCGCGACGCCGGTGGATTTGAGTTCGCACACCGCCTTCGGCGCCTGGGTTTTCATGTCCTTCATCAGCGGCGCCGAGACGTCGGTCGGAAAGGTGAGGTCGAAGTCGCCGGTGGTGAAGGCCAGGATGCGGGTCGAGCGGTTCTCGATGATCTTGATGTCGATGGCGTCGAGATAGGGCCGGCCCTTCTTGAAGTAATCGGGATTGCGGACCAGGCGGATCGAATCGCCGCGCTTGAATTCGACGAATCTGAACGGCCCGGTCCCGACCGGGCGGGTGCGCATCACGTTCTGCGGCACATGGCAGGGATAGATCGGCGAATATCCCGACGCGAGCAGCAGCAGGAAGGACGGCTGCGGCGCCTTCAGGTTGAAGGTGACTTCGTTGTCGCCATTGGTCGTGACGTCCTCGAGATTGAAGTACCAGACCTGGCGCGGGTTCTTGCGGAAATCCGCCGCCTCGCCCTTGCCGATCAGCATCTGCCAGGTGCACTGCACGTCCTTGGCGGTGAACGGCTTGCCGTCGTGCCATTTGACGCCTTCGTGCAGCTTGAATGTCAGTTTTGTGTTGGTCGCGTCCCACGACCAGCTGGTCGCCATATCCGGAACGATGGTGTCGGCGCTTTCGTGGGATTTTGCCGGGTCGAACATCACCAGATTGTTGAAGACCGGCATGAACGGCGCGTTGACCGACACCGTCGCTTCCTCGAGGATCGACGCGCTCGGCGGATTGTCGCGATGGTAGAAGCGCAGCGTGCCGCCCGGTTTTTGCGCCGCCGCGGGCGCCGCCGCACAGGCCAATGCAAGCAAAGCGAGCGACGTCAATCTGAAGCAAGCCGTCATGAAATTCCTCCCGGCGGAACCGACGCTGGTGCGTTCTTGAGGCTTTTTATTTGGCGGCGAACCTAGCACGGCCCGCTTGCGGAGCAATGTCATACTATCGGCGCAGCGGAGCCTTTCGACTGCATTTCCCTTGCTGTCATTGCCGGGCTTGACCCGGCAATCCATCCTCTTCGAAAGACTCTTGCGAAGATGGATGGATACGCGGGTCAGGCCCGCGTATGACGCTGTGTGTGGGGTGGGCGCTGGTGCATTTCATCGCACTGATTGCTCCGGGCAAGCGTCATCGCCGCCCGCAAATCCCTTCGCGTGAATGGTGGGTTCAGTGAACCTCCCTCGACGAGATAAGAGGGAGGCGGAACGCCGAAAGGCGCACCTTGGTAACAGCCGCGGCTTGATTGCCGGATCGCCGACAATCAGAGGCACACGGCAACGCCTCTCGACGTTCCGTCACGGCGTAGTAGCCCTGGTCCGCGCTTCCGGGGAC
>NZ_DASYMN010000264.1:0-2467 GCF_036009065.1 Bradyrhizobium sp.
GAGCCCGGATCGACCATGGTGCGGGTCGCCTTCGACGCCTTCACCATATTGCCGTCCTTGCCGCACAGGCCGACCGCCTTGCCGCCGGCCTCGTTGATGTAGCTTACGATCTGCTTGTTGATGGAGCCCGCAAGCACCATCTCGACGATCTCGATGGTCGCGGCGTCGGTGATGCGCAGGCCGGCGGAAAATTCCGATTTGATGCCGAGCCGCTGCAGCATGGCCGCGATCTGCGGGCCGCCGCCATGAACCACCACCGGATTGATGGCGGTCTGTTCCAAGAGCACGATGTCGCGCGCGAACGCCTTGGCAAGGTCTTCGGCGCCCATGGCATGGCCGCCATATTTGATGACGATGGTTTCCTCGTCATACTCCTGCATGTGCGGCAGCGCCTCGGACAGGATGCGGGCCTGGTCGAGGGCACTGATATGGGGCGCGTCGGTCATGAAGCGGTCTCGTTATCGGCAGGATGGGAGCGGGTTCTATCTGATTGGCGGGCAGGGCGCAAAGCTTGTCAGACGCCACGCCGCGGCCACAGCGCCGCTAGCGCGAGCATCAGCCAGCTGAGGATCAAAAGCGTTCCGCCGGTAGGCGCGGCCATCGGGAAAAGACTGCGTTCGGCATACTGCCGCAGCGTCAGGTCCCCGGCGAACAGCGCTGCGGCAATGACGAAACCGAGCGCAGCCGCGAGGCCAAGGTGTTCTTGGATGACGCGCCGTTCGGCCAGCAAAACCGCCGCGAGCACCGCGCTGGCGTGAAACAACAGCATCGACGACGCCGACGCCAGCCGCGTGGCGTCGGGCTGATGTGCTGAGGCTGCCGCCAGAGCGACGCCGGCCGCGCCCATCGCTCCCGCCAGTGCCACGAGCGCCCGGAATAATCCGCCTCGCGTCATTGGCGGCGTTCCTCAAGCAGGCGGATCATCGCCGCGCGCAATTCCGGCATGCCGGCGCCGGTGCGGGACGACGTCACCAGCAGTTCAGGGAACGCCGCGGGATGTTTTGCAAGCGCCGCCACGGTGGCTTCGGTGCGCGACTCAAGCTCGGCAGGTTTTACCTGATCGGCTTTGGTCAGGACGACCTGATAGCTGACGGCGGCCTTGTCCAGGGTGGTCAAGATGTCGCCGTCGACATCCTTGATACCGTGCCTCGCATCGATCAGCACATAGACCCGCGCCAGGCTGCTGCGGCCTTGCAAAAATTTGTGAATCAGCGTGGTCCACGATACGACCTTGGCTTTTGGCGCCGCCGCATAGCCGTAACCGGGCATGTCGACCAGCCGGAAGCCGGCATCCTTCGGGCCTTCGAAGAAGATCAATTCCTGGGTGCGTCCCGGCGTATGCGAGGTCCGCGCCAGCGCGTTGCGGCCGGTGAGCGCGTTGATCAGGCTGGATTTGCCGACATTGGATCGTCCGGCGAACGCCACCTCCATGCCCTGCATCGGCGGCAGCGTTTCGATTGAGGGCGAGGCCCAGATGAACTGCCAGTCGCCGGCAAACAGCCTGCGGCCCTGCTCGATCAGCTTCGCATCGATGTCCGTGGTCATGCGAAGATTCCAGTTCATCGTCATGGCCGGGCTCGTCCCGGCCATCCACGTCTTTCTTTTTCGCCAACGCCGCAAGACGTGCATGCCCGGCACAAGGCCGGGCATGATGAGTTCAAAATTCTTGCGCCGCTGCTTCGCAGCCGCCTCAGGGTGCGGTCCTTCAGAATCCTACGTCGTCTTGTTTGCGGGCTTCTCGGCCGGTTTCTTGGCGAAGGTGGCCCTCAGATTGTCGAACAATTCGACCTTCACACCGTTCTTGCGCATGATGAAGCCCTGCTGCAGCACGGAGAGCAGGTTGTTCCACGCCCAGTAGATCACCAGGCCCGCCGGGAAGCCCGCGAGCATGAAGGTGAAAATCAGCGGCATCCAGTCGAAGATCATCTTCTGGGTTGGATCCGGCGGCGCCGGATTGAGCTTCATCTGGATCCACATCGTGATGCCCATGATGATCGGCCAAACGCCGAGCACCAGGTAGTAGCCCAGCACCGGGATATGGGTCGGATCGAAAGGCAGAAGGCCGAACAGGTTGAACAGATTGGTCGGATCGGGCGCCGACAAATCCTTGATCCAGCCGTAGAACGGCGCGTGGCGCATTTCGATGGTGACGAACAGCACCTTGTAGAGCGAGAAGAATACCGGAATCTGCAAGGCGACGGGAAGGCAACCGGCGATCGGGTTGATCTTCTCCTTCTTGTAGATCTCCATCATCTCCTGCTGCTGCTTCACCTTGTCGTCGGGATAGCGCTCCTTCAGCGCCTGCAATTGCGGCTGCACCGACTTCATCTTCGCCATCGAGGCGTAGGACTTGTTGGCGAGCGGGAAGAACAGCAGTTTCACCAGCACGGTCACCAGCAGGATGGCGACGCCGAAATTGCCGACCAGGTGATAGAACCAGTCGAGCGCCAGGAACATCGGCTTGGTG
>NZ_DASYMN010000265.1:0-3337 GCF_036009065.1 Bradyrhizobium sp.
ATTCGAGCGCGACTATCTGATCGCCCAGATCAGCCGCTTCTCCGGCAACATCTCGCGCACGGCGGAATTCGTCGGCATGGAGCGCTCGGCCCTGCACCGCAAGCTGAAGGCGCTGGGGGTGGGGTGAGGGCGTAGGGCGCAATAAGCGAAGCGCATTGCGCCGCTCCCTCATCCCGCCCGCACGTCGCGGTGGAACGACGAACGCGGCCAGTCGCAAACGCGAGTGACGAAGCTGTCAGCGTCACGCGGCTTTCGCAGGCGCGGCGCAATGCGCTGCGCTTATTGCGCCCTACGTAGCTACGAAGCGCATTGCGCCGCTCCCTCTCAAACGCGCTCGCCGAAGCTGCCCGCTGCCGAGACGTCGCCCGCCCAATCTTCCGGGAACAACCCCGCCCGCACGTCGCGGTGGAACGATGAATGCGGCCAGTCGCGGACGCGGCTGACCAGGCCGTGCTTGACCGGATTGATGTAGCAATACTCGACGTGGCGGCGGAAATCCTCGTCGTCGCGGATCAGATGTTCCCAGAAACGGCGCTGCCAGATGGCGCGTTCGCCGCGCGCAATGCGGACCGCGCTGCGCTGCTCGGTCTTGGGAACGGCCTGGGCGAAGGCGATTTTGATCAGCCGCCAGCGCAACGAAAAATCGGCGTCGTCCGGCGGCAGCGTCCAAACCGCATGGATATGATCGGGCAGCACCACCATCGCGTCGATCGTGAACGGGTGGCGCGTCTGGGTGAGTCGCGTCGCCTCGCGCAACACGTCGATATGGTCAGTCAGAAGGCGGCGTCGCCGGTCCAGCAGATTGACGGTGAAGAACCAGCATCCGCCGGGCACGAAGGCGCGGCGATAATTCGGCATGGGGACAATGATAACACCAGTGCGGCGCAATGCGCTGCGCTTATTGCGCCCTACGGGCTGCGCTTATTGCGCCCTGCGGGCTGAGCGTCAGATAATACCGCAGCGCGTAGGGCGCAATGAGCGCAGCGCATTGCGCCGCTCCCTCTCAAACACGCTCGCCAAAGATTGACGGTGAAGAACCAGCATCCGCCGGGCGCGAAGGCGCGGCGATAATTCGGCATGTCGGCAACGATAACACCAGTGCGGCGCAATGCGCTGCGCTTATTGCTCCCTACGGGCTGAAAGCGCTCGGGGTGGGGTAATACCGCAGGGCGAAATCAGCTGCCGGAGAAATTCCTTCTCTTTCGGCCCTTGCCCGAATTGCACCCGTCTTTGCGACAGCTATCACGCGAACCCGCTTGCCTAAAAACCACGCCTGCCGTCTAATTGTGCCTGCCGGGCCCTCGGAGGGGGATCTCAGGGGAAGCCGGGCAGCCAAGTTGAGGCTCCATAAGAGAGCTGCAACCGGCTCAATAAAAAAAGGCGGGATAAAAACAATGGCGGCAGACCGCGCACAAAATCTACAGGACACCTTCCTTAATCACGTTCGCAAAACCAAGACGCCACTGACGATCTTTCTGGTCAATGGAGTGAAGCTGCAGGGCATTGTCACCTGGTTCGACAATTTCTGTCTGCTGCTGCGGCGCGACGGTCATTCGCAGCTTGTCTACAAGCATGCGATCTCGACCATCATGCCGGGCGCCCCGATCCAGTTGTTCGAAGGCGGCGAGGACGCTCCAGCTTGAGCAAGTCGTTGAAAGAAACCTGATTGGAACCCCGACATCTTGAAGGGGGCGCCGACCGTCCGCGGCCGGCGGGGGGCACACGGACCGGGCGGGTGATCGTCATCGGCCCCTATTTGCGGATGCGCCGCGGCGGCCCCGACGCGCAAACGGAGTCGCGCGCGATCCGTAATTCCGAGGCGCGGCTCGAGGAGGCGAAAGGCCTGGCGCGTGCGATCGACCTGACGATCGCCGACGCCATCATCGCGCCGGTCGGCCAGATCCGGCCCGCCACCTATCTCGGCAAGGGCAAGGTCGAGGAAATCGTCGGCCTCATTGCCGGGCACGAGATCGAGCTCGTGGTGATGGACTGCGCATTGTCGCCGATCCAGCAGCGCAACCTGGAGAAGGCGTGGAACACAAAAGTGCTCGACCGCACCGGCCTGATCCTGGAAATCTTCGGCCGCCGCGCCAAGACCAAGGAGGGCGCGCTGCAGGTCGAGCTCGCGCATCTCAACTATCAGCGCAGCCGCCTGGTGCGGTCCTGGACCCATCTGGAACGCCAGCGCGGCGGTTTTGGATTCATGGGCGGCCCCGGCGAAACCCAGATCGAAGCCGACCGGCGCCTGATCGGCGATCGCATCGCCCGCCTGGAAAACGAGATCAAGAAAGTTCAGGCGACGCGCCGTCTGCACCGCGCCGGCCGGCAGCGCGTGCCGTATCGCGTGGTGGCGCTGGTCGGCTACACCAATGCCGGTAAGTCGACGTTGTTCAACCGCCTGACCCGCGCCGAGGTGCAGGCCGCCGACATGCTGTTTGCGACGCTCGATCCGACCTTGCGGAGCCTGAGCCTGCCGCATGGCGGCAAGGCGATGCTGTCGGACACCGTCGGCTTCATTTCCAACCTGCCGACCCAGCTGGTTGCGGCGTTTCGCGCGACGCTGGAAGAGGTGATGCAGGCCGATGTCATCCTCCACGTCCGCGATATCTCGCACGAGGACGCCGACGCCCAGCAGCGCGACGTCGACGCGGTGCTGCGTCAGCTCGGCATCGATCCCGATGCCGGGGCGCGCATTCTGGAGGTCTGGAACAAGATCGATCGTTTCACCCCGGAAGAACGCGAGAACTTGCAAAACATCGCGGCGCGGCGGCCGCCGGAGCGTCCGTGTTTCCTGGTTTCCGCGGCAACCGGCGAGGGCATCGACGCGCTCTTGGCAGCGATCGAGCAGCGGCTGGCCGCGAGCCGGATGACGCTCGACCTGTCGATCGACGCCTCCGACGGCGCCGGTATCAGCTGGCTGCACCGCAATTCCGAAGTGCTCCACAAGGAGCTGCACGACGGCCGGTTCGCGATGACGGTGCGGGTCGATGAAACCAAGCGCGACATCGTGGTCAACCGCTTCGCCGCGGTGCCGCACGCGGTTTGATGCCGCGCAGGCCGCATACCCCCGCCTGCACCTCGGCCTTCAACAGCGTAGGAATGTAATCACGATTTGTTGATCGACGGGATTGTTGACATATATTCCTTTTCAGCTACATTGTAGTCATCCTATCCTACCTTGAGGGAGCGTTACCTGGGACGCTTTGGAACGTGGGGATGGGAGCGGCGCCTGAGGGCGGGGGCTAACGTGGCTCTTCGTTCGCGGGAGTACTTGGGTATCCGTCCGGCCCCACTCTCGGGGTCTGCCACCGAAGCTGGCTGGACGGGGACAGGCAGC
>NZ_DASYMN010000266.1:0-1999 GCF_036009065.1 Bradyrhizobium sp.
TGAGGCGGCAAACGGAGCTTGAGCTGCTGGATCAAGAGTTGAAGTTCTGGCTCGGGCTGGGTGTAGCGGGTTAGCACGAGTTCGCGGCCGTCGGTTGTCGGCACATGGACGTCGATCATCTGGACGGCGGCGAACTTCTCCAGCACGCTGCGTGCGGTGAGCCCCGGCGCCAAGGCATGAAGACGACGGTGCAGGGTGATGTACAAGCAATAGGCCAGGAACGCAATGAAGATGTGGGCTTCGATCCGGCGCTCGTCTCGATGGAAGATCGGCCGGATGGCCAAGTCTCCTTTCAGGTTCTTGAACGCTTCTTCGACGGCAACGAGCTGGATGTAGTATTGCCAGAGCATGGCCGGATCATTGCCGGTGAGATTGGTCCGCAGCAGATAGCGCCCTTCGCGGCGGCGAACCGTCCGCAACGTCTTGCGGTTCAGGGTGAAGATGAACATGGAGCTGTCCTTGTCCATCTCGATCTCGACCAGGCGCCAGGCGGTCGGTGCCTTGGCCCGCGCGGCACCGAGCTTCATCAGCATCTCTTCGCGGGAGATCTCCATGGCGGCCAGCTGGCCAAGCCGTTTCCAGAGCCACTTCAATTGCCGTCGACGCATGGCGCGTTCCTTGGTGACCCGATCGGCGCTCTGGGCAAAGACGTAAAGTTCGTTGTCCCGGGCCAGCAATTTGACCCGGACGCCGGCGCGCGCATCCTGCCAGGGCTTGTCCGCGAGGTGCTTTTCCAGCCGGGTGAGACGGCCTTTGGGCGTTCCCACCAGATACTGCACCGGCGGATCACTGCCGCGCATCTCGGCCAGCACCGCCTCGCTCGGAATGCCGCGATCCATCACCCAGACCCGCCGGGCTTTGCCGTACTGCGCTTCGATCCGGTTCAGGAAGGTCCGCAGGGTCTTGCTGTCCGCCGTGTTGCCGGGCAGAACCTCGTAGGCCAACGGCAAGCCTTCCGGGGTCACCACCAGCGCGATCACCACTTGAGGGCAGTCCGGTCGCTTGTCGCGGCTGTAGCCGTGGCGGCGCTTGTCGCCTTCCGGCACGTCGGCGGCGTTGATCTCGAAATACGTGCTGGTCAAATCGTAGAGCAGGACGTCGAAGTCGACGCTGAACAGCGTCCGCCAGCGCCCCACCAGATGAGAAAACAAAGCCTCCTTGTGCTCCAGCAGCCGGTCATGGCAGGCATAAAGCTTGTGCGCCTGCGCCAAGCCGAAGTCGGCCCCCAGCACATCGGCCATGGCGCTCCTGCCGAACCAGTCGCGGTGCAGTTTCCACTCGCTGCCCGGCGCGATCAGCCGATAGGACACCAGGACTTGCAGGATCTGATCCCACCGCGTGCCTTTTCGGCTCGCCGGCAACCGGTCGGCCCAGAAGCGATCCAATGCCAAGTCCCGCCACAGTTGTCCGGCCAGCCAGCAGGCACCCCATTGCCGCGGCCGGTGCAGTGTCAGGTCGGACAAGCGAACCTGCACCACCATCGCGTCGCCGGCCACCGCCTCGTCGCGCCCCGCCGGAAACAGTGCCAGCGTCCGCGGCCGCCCGGCATCCTCATCGAAGACTTCGATCGCCTTGCGCCAAGCGTCGGCCTGCGAGGAATTGATCTCGCCCAGATATAGGACGTGCCGCTGCACCACCCGGCCATCGTCGAGACGCTTGCTCTCGACGATGTTCCAATAAGTGTGCGTCTTGCCGTCCTTCTTTCTTTCCGTCCGCCGCAGGAACATGACGGTGGCAGTCTATGCACAGAAATTCGGCTTTGAAAACCGACTAGGTCTTCACTACAGCCGTTTTCGGCTATCTCGGCGTTCCATTATCCTGCCAAATCAATTACTTGGCAGTGCGTAGCCGGCCGAAAATCGGCGTTTTCCCCGGCGAATCCGCGAAGTCGGGTTAATACCGGCGGTCGCCTTCGCCCGGGCGGCGACCAGCTTGCCGATCGACTGTGACCTGTAGCCGTCAAGGATGGACGGGCCGACCGCGGCCTGCGCCGGAGCTT
>NZ_DASYMN010000267.1:0-2328 GCF_036009065.1 Bradyrhizobium sp.
CCCTTTGATGTGCTGACCATGGCCTGCAACTTGTCCCCAGTGGAAGACTGGCATCTTGGTAGCATAGTAAGTTATTTGATTCTTACTTATAGTATGTATACCTATTTGCCTGTGGGTAAGTTCTACAAGTCACTGAATCCGTTATATTATGGCTCCGGCTCCCCAGGTGTCCGGCATACCCAGATGCCAGGATTCCATACCAAGATGCCAGTTCTTTGTGGACAACCGGCGACAGTGATAGGACACGTGCTCGAGCGCGATAGATGACGATAGCCATTCCGACTCGGACAAGTAAACGATAACCCAGATGCCAGCTATCCAGCAGATCCTGGCACAACGGCAGTCAAACCGTAAGCGGGGCAAAAGTCCGGGCACGCAGGTGCAGCATGCGGTCGCAAACGGAACGACGGCCACGGAATTCCGCCATTTCTGAACGTCCGACTGCGGAACGTTATGGGCCGGCGCAAAATACGCCCGGACTTTTGCCCCTATTACAGTAACTTTTACTAACAACTTGAAATAAAAGACGAATCCGGGAAATTCAGGACGACGTGGCACCACACCGCGGGCGACCGCGGCGTGGTGGAGAGGGCGGCACCTTGGCTTGCGGTGGCGGCCCGGTCGGGATCTGCCGGATCAGCGGCGGCAGCGCCACGCCGACCGCTTTGAATACCGCGCCGGCACAGCCGGGTGCCTGCGGTCGCAGCACGCAGCGCTTCGGCCCCTGCTCGATGATCACCGGTTCGACGCGATCCAGATCCCGGACGATGTCGTCCCATTCGGCATTCACCCCGGCCGCAGTCAGCCGCTCGTCGAGCTGCTTGCGCAGCAAGAGTGCCAAAAAAGAACAGAACAGATGTCCGGCGATCGCAGCATCGGATTGATGAAAGATCGGCCGGGTCTCGAGGATGGATTTCGCCGTTCTGAAGATCGCCTCAACCCGCCACAATTCGCGGTAGGCGAGCGCCACGGACAGCATGGTCATGCGGCTGTTGGTGCGCAGCACATGCAGTCCGTCGAACTGCGCATCATCGGCGATACGCGCGGCATCGATCTCAAAATGCCCCTCTCGCGGGGTGGCGAGGAAGCGGCGATAGCCGGCATTGCCGACCAGCTCCTTATCGCCGCCTTTCAGTTTGCCGCGCAGGCTGGCGACGATGGTGTCACGCGCAGCGGCGTCACGGCGTGCCTCGGCGGGATTGAAACAGATCACGTAGCGACGCGACTTTACCCCCGGCCCCCAGTCGCCGGCGATCACCTCCTTGACCTCGATGTCGCGTTCGCAGCCCCGCGCGCGCGGAATGGTCAGCGGCACCATCGGCGCGCGATCGGTCAGTACGACCTCGCGTATTTCGGACGAGCTGCGCTCGCGGGCACCGAGGATGTAATCGATACCGCGGGCCTCGAGTTCGGCGATCGTCTCGGTACTGATCATGCCGCGATCGGCGACCACGCACATGTGGCGGATGCCGAAGCGATCGCGCAGCCGGGTGAGGACCGGCAGCAATGATTTGACGTCGGTGGCATTGCCCGGCCAGGTCTCCGAGCAGATCGGCCGGCCAGCCTCGTCGAGCACGACGCTGAGCACCACCTGATGCAGCTCGGGCCTGTGGTCCTTGGAGACGCCGAACTGACCGAGGCTTTCGCCTCCGCCGCCGGTGAACATCAGGGAGGTGGTGTCGAACAGCACGACCGAGAGGTCGGAGAACAGGTTGCGCCGGCGTTCGAACAGTGCTTCCTCGATCAGATCCTTGGTCCGCCGAGAGGCCCGTGTGGCGCCACTCTGGTCGGTCAGCGCCTCACCGAGCCAGGCCATGGCGCGATAGAGCTGGTGCAACGCCAGCGCATCGCCGCCCGGGACATGATAGGCGTCCAGCCAAGCGTCGCAGGCGCGATCGGAACCCGATACGATCAGCCGGTGCAGGACACTGGCGAACACCGCGCGTTCGAGCGAGAAGCCGAAACCGCGGTCGGCGGCGAGGTGTTGGATCACCGCGGCGCACCCGGTCTGCTCCCACAGCCGGCCGAAGATCATTGGCGCGCCGATGCGCATGGTTTCGGCGGCCTCAAGCGTTCCGGCCTGCTGGCTGGAGATCAGCAGCGCGGTTTCGCAGAGCCGCGCACCGGAGCGTAGCAGGGCATCGAGTTTACCGCAGGCCTCGAGCTCCTCGACGCGACCAAGGGTGGCGACACGCGTTGGCGCGTGGCGGCCCCGTCGCGGGTGTTCTCCACGATCTGCAGGTAACGGCGCTCTCCGGACGGCTTGATGCGGAAGAACATGCGGCGACCGACTGTGACACCGCATTGATGCCGCAGCCAAAGGCAGAT
>NZ_DASYMN010000268.1:0-29824 GCF_036009065.1 Bradyrhizobium sp.
GGACGCCGCGCGCAGTGGCCGTCAAGGATGGCCGTCGCGCCGGCCTCTCCCCACGCTCGACGTTTCCAGGCCACGCCTTGACGGCCGCGAGCACGGCGTCATGCTCAAGGGCGAAAGGGCGTCGCTTTAATGGTTGCTACGCATCTACCTCACCGCGATCGGCGACACCGTGGAGCCCGTGCCGCCTTGAATCTTGAGCGGCTGCATCACGAAGGCGAATTCTCCGATGCCCTTTTGCACGAGCTCATCGAGCTTGAGGTTCTCCAAGAGGTGGATGCCGTTCACCACCAGCGCGACCTGGTGCACCGGAAGCGACAATAGCTTGTCGGGGTTGGGCGCGACCTCGACCGGCCAGTTGTCGGCTCCGAGCAGCATCGGATCCTTGGTGGCAAGCCAGAGCGCGGCCGGCACGCCGATGCCCGGGCAGGATTTCACATAGCGCGGGTTGTCCTTGCCGTAGAGCTTGCCCCAGCCGGTGTGGATGATCACCGCGTCGCCGGGCTGAAGCGTCAGGTTTTGCTTCTTCAGGGCGCCCTCGAGATCGTCGACGGTGATCTCGTAATTGTCACCCAGCATCTCCATGCCCTTGAAGCCCGCGACGTCAATCAGGACGCCGCGCGTGAACAGCGTGCCTACAGTATGGATGCCGAACTTCTTGAAGCCGGTGCGCTCGGAGTTCTCGTCGACCTTCTGGCAATTGTACCAGCTGTTCAGATGGGTCTGGTGCGCAAAGCCGTCGAACTGTGTGCCGACCTGGCCGAGTTCGGTGATGACGATCTCTTCGTTGGAGCCGCGCATGTTGGAGAACTGGTTCATGAAGGTGCGCTTGGTGTGCACGTCGAAGCGCCGCGTCCCGAAGAACGGCATGGTCGGACCGAGCACGTGCGCGAGTTCGATCACCTCGCCGGTCTTGATCAGCTTGGCGGCGTTCATCACCGCCGCGGGCTTCTGGTGATTGGCCGAACCGCGCTCGTCGGCCGCGCCCCATTTCGACGGACAGCGCTGGCTTTCCGCCGGAACGTTCCAGGTCGGTGCCCCCTGCGCGTAAGCGGCGGCGGAAAAGGCAAGCGTGATCGCCGCACCCAATGTGAATCCTTTCATCTGTATCCTCCCAAGAGAGGGTGCTCTGGAAACGGCACCCTGGGGCGGATAGTGCGGTTCCCGTCCAGGCGGTTCAAGTCACGAAACGGGCCTGAGACGATGTGCCATCCCGGCTGGCGGGGCGCTGTTCGGCCTCGCGCTCGGACGCCTGATCAATCGATTGAAGCATCGCCTGCTGCATTGGCTTTGATCGCTGGTCATCCCGAGCGCAGCAACGACGGGTCGAGCGACCGGAGCCGGATCGGGTCGAAGGGCGCAAGATCGGTGCTGCGCGTGACGCCGTCGACGATCAGTTCGGCGAGGGCTTCGCCGGTCGCCGGTGCGTTGAGGATGCCCCAGACGTTATGGCCAGATGCCACGTAGGCGCCCTCGCTCCGTGGTACCTTTCCGATCAGCGGCAGGCCGTCCTGCGTCACCGGACGGAAGCACGCTTGCCGCGCGATGATCCTGTCCGCGCGGAACATTGGTGATAGTCGTTCGGAGATCGCCTGCAGGCGATCGATCGCGCCGGAATCCGGCGTCACGGCAGCCGGGTCGAGCGGCAGCGGGGCCTCGTCGGAGAAGGCGGTGATGTGGGTGCTTCCATCGGCACGGGGGAACACCTCAACCGTCACCACGGCGCCGCTGTCCTCCTGATATTCGAGGAAGAGCGCATCCGCCGGGACATCCTTGCCGGTGTCGTAGACGAGGCTCGGACTTCTCCGCCCGAACACGGCGGGCAGAACCATCCATCCGGCGGCCACCAGCGACCACGGGCCCATTGCGACGACCACGGCGTCTGCCTCGATGACGCCGCCATCGACCTCAACACCCCCGACGCTTGAGCCATCCGCCCGCCGGACGATGCCGGTGATCCGTCCGAGGCGCAGCTCGGTGCCGTGCCCCTGCGCGGCGTTCATCATCGCAGTGGTGAACGCGCGCGGGTGAACGATCGCGGTCGTTGCCGTCGTGCCTAGCCGGGATGCGATGATGACGCCGTCGCACAGCCAATCCAGATCGGCCCGCACGTGCCGACGGGCATCGCGCTCCGCAACGACGTAGCCGCTATAGGCGGTCATGCGGCGGTAGCCCCAATTGCCCGCGATCTCGCCCGGCAGCGCGGCGTGAAGTGCAAAACTTCGCCGCGCCAGCGCGTCGAGTGGAGAGCCGGCGCACCAGTCGAGCGCGAGGAAGCCGCCTGCCTTGCCGGATGCCGCAGCGGCCACCTCGGTGCGTTCCACAACGATGACGTCGATGCCGCGCCGACTGAGGAAGTAGGCTGTGCAGGCGCCGATCACGCCGCCGCCGCAGATCACGACGCGCATGGTTTCTCCGCTAATGAGGCATCATGCTGGAAGGTTGACTCGCAGCCAACTACCGCGCCTTAGTCATGCCGCTTCATGCGTTCCCACGGTCCTCCCTGAACAGATCCAGCTTCTGCTGCACCGGGCGGTCCGAGAAGCTGAACAGGACCGAATCCTCGTCGGCTTCGTGGGTCACCCACTGCCAGCTCGGCACCACGAACAGGTCGCGCGGGCCCCATTCGAAGGTCTGCTCGCCGATCCGGGAGCGGCCGCCGCCTTCGATGGGCGCGAATACCGTGGCGTCGGTGGAGCGGTAGCGCGCGGTCTTGAATCCCTTCGGCAGCAACTGGATGAAGGTGCCGATGGTCGGCATCGCGAAATCGCCGGTGGCGGGATTGGAGAATTTCAGCTTGAGACCGTGGCAGGCATCCCATTCGTCGCGTGCCTTCGCCTGCTCCAGCGCCTCGCGCGTATAATTGTAGGGATAATTGAAGATCGGCGAGGCCTGCGAGGCGCGCTTGAGGTCGACCGGCAGCAGGTTGCGGCCGTAGCGCGCAAAACTGTCGCCGGCGGGCCGCGTGACCTCCTGCTCGTCCTCGGTCGATCCTTCAGCAAAGGATGCATCGAAAAACTGCACCAGCGGAATGTCCAGGCCATCCAGCCAGAACATCGGCTCGGAAGTCTGGTTGCCGTGGTCATGCCATTTCATCGACGGCGTGATCACGAAATCGCCGGGCTCCATTATCGTCCGCTCGCCGTCGACCGAAGTGTGGGCGCCCTTGCCTTCTAGAATGAAGCGCAAGGCCGACTGGCTGTGCCGGTGCGCCGGCGCCACTTCGCCGGGCATCACCAGCTGCACCCCGGCATATAGCGACGTGGTGATCTTCGATTGACCGCGCAGGCCGGGATTTTCGAGCACCAGCACCCGCCGCTCGGCCTCCTTGGCGGTGATGAGCTTGCCGGCTTCCATCATGTAATCGCGGATCGCATCAAAACGCCACAGATGCGGCCGGCACGCGCTCTTCGGCTCCGGCGTGATCAGATCGCCCATCACGGTCCACAGCGCGGTGAGGTTTTCGCCGTCGATCTTGCGATAAAACGCCTCGCGTTCCGGGGTCTTCTGTACGGCGTGATCCATGGTCAGCCTCCCGTCGTTCTTGTTCCGATTATTGACAGCATACTTACAAATTGGGTAGCGTCAATGCGGCCGGCGAGATCGCTGCGAACAAAAGTCCGGGAGGTTTTCGATGAAGCTGCACGGTTATTTCCGCAGCAGTGCGTCGTATCGGGTCAGGATCGCGCTGAACCTGAAGGGTTTGAGCGCAAACCACCTGTCGCATCACCTTCGCAAGGGCGAACAGCGCGACCCCGCTTATCTCGCGATCAATCCGCAAGGTCTGGTTCCGACGCTGCAGGACGACGGCGGCGTCATTCTCACCCAATCCCTCGCCATCATCGAATGGTTAGAGGAAACCCATCCCGAACCGCCGCTGCTGCCGCAGGATCCGCTACGCCGCGGAAAAGTGCGCGCGTTTGCGATGGCGCTCGCCTGCGATACGCATCCGGTGCAGAACCTCAAAGTGCTTGCGCGCTTAAGGCAACTCGGTTTGTCCGAGGCGCAGGTGACCGACTGGGCGGCATGGGCCAACCGTGAGGGCCTTGCCGCGTGCGAAATGCTGATCGCGGGTGAACCGGGTCCGTTCTGCTTTGGCGCGACGCCGACCATTGCCGATCTCTGCCTGGTGCCGCAGCTTTTCAATGCGCGGCGCTTTGGCGTTGCGCTCGAAGCGTTTCCGCGATTGCTGCAAGCCGAATCCGCGGCAAAGGCGATCAAGGCGTTCGCGGACGCCGCACCGGACCGGCAGCCCGATGCCGAATAAACCCGCGCCTGTTACGATGGACGCCGTCTACACCAAGCCCGGATATCTGTTTCGCCGGATGCAGCAGATCGCGGTGGCGATTTTCGTCGAAGAGTGCAAAGCATACGACCTGACGCCGGTGCAATACGCCGCCCTGGTCGCGATCCGCACCCATCCCGGCATCGACGCCACGCGGCTCTCCGCCGTGATCGCCTTCGACCGCTCGACCCTGGGCAACGTGATCGAGCGGCTGGAGAGCAAGGCCTATGTCGAGCGCAAGCCGGGGCGCGAGGACAAGCGCATAAAACTGCTTTATCTGACCAAAGCCGGCGGGGCACTACTGCGCAATATCATGCCTGCGGTCGATCGCGCGCAGGCGCGCATGCTGCAGCCGCTGCGGCCGGCGGATCGCAAGGCGCTGCTGGCGCTGATGACGCAGTTGGTCGATCTCAACAACGAAGCGTCGCGGGTACCGCTGCGGGCCGAGGACGCGCTCGAACATTTCAGGAAATCCGGCTGATGGCGCCGGCGGCGAACATACGGCCTGTGCTGATCGCGGGCGGAGGGATCGGCGGCCTCGCCGTCGCGCTCGGTCTTGCGCAAAAAGGAATCCGCTCGATCCTTCTGGAAAAGGCTGCGGCACTCGGCGAGATCGGCGCGGGCATTCAGCTCGGGCCCAACGCGTTCCATGCCTTCGACTATCTCGGCGTCGGCGAGGCCGCACGCGGGATGGCGGTTTATATCGACCAGCTCCGGCTGATGGATGCGCTGACCGCGGAGGAAATCACTCACGTCGACCTGCGTGATGCCTTTCGCTCCCGCTTCGGCAATCCCTATGCGGTGGTTCATCGCGGCGATCTGCATGGCGTTTTCCTCAAGGCGTGCCAGCACCACGATCTGATCGAATTGCGCGTGAACAGTGAGGTCGTCGGCTATGATCAGGACGGATCGTCCGTGACTGCCCGCCTCGCCTCCGGCGACGGCGTGACCGGATCGCTGCTGATCGGTGCGGACGGACTGTGGTCGAACATCCGCAAGCAGGTGGTCGATGATGGGCCGCCCCGCGTGTCCGGCCACACCACCTATCGCTCGGTGATTCCGACCGACCAGATGCCCGAAGATCTGCGCTGGAACGCGGCTACGCTGTGGGCCGGCCCGAAATGCCATATCGTGCACTATCCGCTGTCGGGCTGGAAGGTGTTCAACCTCGTCGTCACCTATCACAACGACGCACCGGAGCCGGTTGCCGGCAAGCCGGTGTCTGACGAGGAGGTCATGCACGGATTCCAGCATATCCACGCGCGCGCACAAAACATCATCCGTCACGGCAGGAACTGGAAGCTGTGGGTGCTGTGCGACCGGGATCCGGCCGAGCGCTGGGTCGACGGCCGCGTCGTGCTGCTGGGCGATGCCGCCCATCCGATGATGCAGTATTTTGCCCAGGGCGCCTGTATGGCGCTGGAAGACGCGGTGTGCCTGTCGCATATGCTCGATGCGCACCCGGACGCTACCGCCGCCGCGCTTGAGCAGTACAACACGCAGCGCTTCGCGCGCACCGCGCGCGTGCAATTGCTGTCGCGCGCCATTGGCGAACACATCTACCATCCCGCCGGCGAACACGCCCGTATTCGTAACGCGATCATGGCCGCCAAGACGTCGGAAGATTATTACAACGATCTGGCCTGGCTCTACGGTGGGACGGGGCTGGCGAGCTAAGATGGCTTGCCGTTGCCGGCTCGGGTAGCGATCCAGATGATGTGCCGCGCACCGCCGCGTGGTCCATTGGCGCGCAGCCGAACTTCGTCCACGTCGAAGCCGGCCGCGCGGAGGCGTTTGCTAAAATCCGGATCCGGCCCGGATGACCAAACCGCCAGCACGCCACCCGGCCGCAGTGCCGCGCGGGCGGCGCGCAGTCCTTTCAGGTCGTACAGCGCATCATTGGCTTCGCGGGTCAGCGCCTCCGGCCCGTTATCGACATCGAGCAGGATCGCATCCAGGCTCGACGGACGAGACCGGATCAGGCCGCTGACGTCGGCCACGCAAACGCTTACACGCGGATCCGCCAGGCTATCACCAAAAATGCCGGCCATTGGACCTTTGGCCCATGCCAGCACGGCCGGCATCAGTTCGGCAACAATGACCTGCGCTTCGGTCCCGAGCACGGCAAGCGCGGCGCGAAGCGTGAAGCCCATCCCCAAGCCGCCAATCAACAATCGCGGACGGTGGCGCCTTTGAATTCTCTCGCAGGCAAGTGTCGCAAGCGCTTGTTCGGATCCGCTGCGGCGGCTGTTCATCAATTCGTTCTGTCCCAGTATGATCGAGAATTCGGTACCCCGCCGCATGAGGCGAAGTTCGCCGTCTGCGCCGGGCACCTTTGCCGTATCGATCAGGGACCATGGAATCACGAAAATCTCTTCCGTGCGCCAGCCGGCTTGCATGATCGGCTCAACTGCATGCCCTCGCGATTACCTTGCTCAAAGCAACTTGCCGTCGGAGCCAAAAAAGGGATGGGGACCGTCGAATTCGCCGATCGGCACCTGATGCGTCACCACGCTGCCGAATCCCTGCCCCGGAAACCAGGCGTGAAGATGAAATGCCGGCGGCTCTACCTTGAAGGAGGGCGCGCGCAATTTCCCTAAGTCCAGATCGACGGCATGATTTGGCGCCGGGCAAATCGTGACCGCGACGCCGGCAAACATCGTCATGGTCGCGCGATGCACGTGTCCGGCGGCGATGAGCTGAACGCGCGGATAACGTCTGACAATCGCTGCAAGTTCGCCGGCATTGAGGAGATTTTGCCGATCCATGTGCCAGATGCCGGTCATGAACGGCGGATGGTGCAGAAACAGCAGCGCAGGCCGATCCGGCGAGGAGGCCAGGGTTGCATCAAGCCATTGCAGGGTGGCCGCATCGAGATCGCCATGCGGTTCGCCGGGCACGCTGGAATCCAGCAGCACCAGATCAAGCCCGCCGATCTTTATCCGTTGATTGAGCGCTCCGGACGAAGAGGCCTGCGCCAGTTGCGGAAATGCGGCGCGCATCTGCCCGCGCGAATCGTGATTGCCGGGGATGCAGACAAACGGCAGCGCCAGCGGCGCCAGCAGCCGCTTGAGATGCTCGTACTCCTCGGGCGCCGGCGTATCGGCAAGATCGCCGGAAATCACGACAATGTCGGGCCGCGGCCTGAATTCGTTCAACGCAGCCACGCAGCGCTCAAACGCCCTCGCGGTATCGACGCGTCCGTAAGCGAGCGCACCCGGCGGCTTGATATGCAGGTCGGAAATCTGCGCTATGAGAACGGGTCCAGGCGACATTCCGGTTTCGACCTTCAGTTTCCCGGCGGCAGCAGGCGTACGGCATCCGGCGATATCGAAAGCCCAATGCGGTCACCGGACCGGGCCCTTATTGTATTCGGCGCATCGACGGTGAGAGGCTTGTCGGACGCGCCGGCGACGACGATGCGTTGTCTGTCGCCGATAAAGCTGACGCTGTCGATCGTTCCCGTCAGCGAGCCGCTTCCGGCCTCGACGATCCGGATCGTTTCCGGCCGGATCATTGCAACCGCAACCGCGGAGTTGGCATCGCCGACGATCGCCAGCCGTCCACCCGGGAGCATAAGATGGTTATCCACCACCGGCGATTCGATAATGTTGGCCGCACCGATGAATTCGGCCACGAAGCGATTTTTGGGCGTGAAGTAAATGTCGCGCGGCGTGCCGATCTGAGCGATCGTACCCCTTTGCATGACGACGATGCGGTCGCCGAGTTCCATCGCCTCAGACTGATCGTGCGTAACATAGATCGTGGTAATGCCGAGCGCGCGCAGCAAGCGATTGAGTTCGCCGCGCAAGCGATCGCGAAGTGCCGCGTCGAGCGCGGTCAGCGGCTCGTCAAGCAGCAGAATGCCCGGCCGGATTGCCACGGCGCGGGCCAATGCGACGCGCTGGCGCTGGCCGCCGGAGAGCTGGTCGACCCTGCGGCTTTCGAGACCGCCGATGTTGGTGAGCGCGACGAGTTCGGCGACGCGCCCGGCGCGCTCGGTCCTGCCGACGCCGCGGATTTTCAACCCATAGCCGATGTTGTCCGCGACGCTCATATTGGGGAACAGCGCGTAGGACTGAAATACCATGCCGACGTTGCGGCGCTCGATCGGCACCGACGTCATGTCGATACCGTCGAACAGCACCCGGCCGCCCGTGTCCGGCGCTTCGAGTCCTGCGATGATGCGAAGCATGGTGGTCTTGCCGCATCCCGACGGCCCGAGAAGCACCAGTGTTTCGGCGCGTGCAATGTCGAGCGTCGCCCGTTCAAGCGCGCGCGTACCATCGGCAAACGTCTTGCCGCATGCTTCGACACGCACCGACGCCCCATGTCCCACGAACATGCTCATTGCTTCCGCCCTTGATCGGCAAACATCTGCATCGCCACAAGAAGCGGAATAATCATCACAAAGAAAATCAGCGTATAGGCCGAAGCCACCTCCAACCGCATCGATGCGTAGCTGTCGGCAAGACCAATCGGAAGCGTCTTGGTCAATGGCGTGTGCAGCATCCAGGTCAGATTGAACTCTCCGAGCGAAAGCGTGACCACCATCAACGCTCCCGCAAGGATGCCGGGCACTGCGTTCGGAACGATCACGTCGCGAAAACGCCTCCATGGCGATGCCCCGAGCGATGCGGCGCCCTCGTCGAGGGTCTTGATGTCCACGGTCCCGAACACGGCCATTACCGATCGCACCATGAACGGCAGCGTGAAGATCACATGGCCGGCGAGAATGAAAAGCCATGAGCGGCGAAAACTGCCGAAACTGCCATAGGTAAGCAGCAATGCCAACGCGATCGCGAGACCGGGAATCGCCAGCGGCAACGTGATGATTTCTTCGACGATTCGCGAAAGCCGTCCGCCGCGGACGTGCAGTGCGTAGGCTGCGGGAACGCCGACCACGAGGGTAACCGCAAGGGTTGCGAACGCGATCGCGAACGACAGCAGGATCGTCCCGGCATACAGATCCCAGACCTGAAACACCCATTGCAACGTCACCCCGGATCGGATCCCGCGAAAATAATTCACCGTGACTCCGGCCATAATGGAGAGCACGGCGGGCGCCACCAGAAACGCAGCGACCAGCAGCGTGAAAACAAGCTGTCCGGTGAAGATCAGGCGATCACGCATGGCGCTATCCGGCCGCCGCGACGGTGGCGCCGCTGAACGACCGCGCAACGGCGAGGATGGCCCAGGCAATGATACCGAGCCCGACCGACAGCGCCGCCGCCGTGGAGAAATTTGCCGCCAGCGTGAATTCCGTATAGATCAGCATCGGCAGCACGTCGATGTTGGTGGCCAGCGTAAATGCCGTGCCGAAGGCACCCATCGCGGTCGCAAAGGCTATCGCGCCGGATGCCACGAAAGCAGGCCGCAGTGCCGGCAAGACCACGTCGCGCTGCACCGCCCACGGGCCGGCGCCGAGCGAACGCGCGGCTTCTTCGAGGCCGACATCGAGCTTTTGGACCGCGGCCATGATGGTGAGAATGACGCGCGGGATCGAAAAATAGAGATAGCCGAGAAAAAGCCCGTAGATCGAATAGGCGAACACGATTTTCTCGCCAAACACACGGTTCGACAGATCGCCGATCAGGCCTTGCCGTCCGGCAAGCAGGATGATCAGAAAGCCGACCACGACCCCCGGAAACGCCAGCGGAAATGTCAGCATCGCAATCAACACCGCACGACCGGGAAAGCGATGACGCTGCAGGAACATGCCTGCGACGGTCGAAATCGCCAGCGTCACGATGGTCGTCGCAGCCGCCAGGACGACCGTGTTGATAAGAGTCGCGCGATAGCGGGGCTCTGTCAAAATGGCAAGATACCCGGCCAACCCTTGCGGCCCTTCCGCTCCGGTCACCACCAGCCGCGCCATCGGCAGCAGAAAGAATGCCGTCGTCATCACCGCGAGCGGCAGCAGGCACAGCCAGAGAAAGGATTTATGCGACATGGAAGGATGGCGCCCTTGACAGGGCACCATACTGCATCAGCGGACTTCGGCGAGATAGCGGTCGACGAAGCCTTTTTGCATGCTTTCCATCTGTCCCCAGTCGACACTTTTGGCGCGTGCATAGTCGCTGTCCGGCAAGAACTTCGCCTTGACCGCCGCGGGCAGTTCGATCTGGCGCGCCGGCCGCAGATAGGCGTTGGTCCAGATGGCTTGTCCCTTGTCGGACAGAAGATAGTCCATCACCTTCTTGGCCTTGTCCTTGTCCGGCGCATTCTTTACGAGGCCAACCACGTAGGGGAACACCACCGACCCCTCGCACGGGATCACGAATTCGAAACTTCCCTTTTCGGAATATTTGGCGCGATAGGCGTTGAAGTCATAATCGAGCAGGATCGGCACCTCACCGGAAACCACCCGGGCATAGGATGTCTGCTTGGGAACGATCGGGTCGTTCTTCCGCAAGTCCTTGAAGAATGCGATCGCCGGATCGAAATTGGCCGCGGAGCCGCCGAGCGCCAGATTGATCGCAACCGCTCCGACATATCCGACGGCAGCCGACGACGGATCGAGATAACCCACCATCCCGCGATAGTCCGGCTTCAGCAGATCCTTCCAGCAGGCCGGCACGGGTTTGCCACCGAGCGCGTCCTTGTTGACGAACAGTCCGAGCGTTCCGGAATGGATCGTGGTCCAGTATCCATCCGGGTCCTTCAATCCGGCGGCAACCTGGTCCCAGTTGGCCGGCTTGTATGGCTCCAGCGCATCCTGCGCCTTTGCCTTCATGCCGAAGGTGACGCCGAAATAGCCGATATCGCCGACCGGATTGCTTTTCTCCGCGAGGATCTGTGCAAGCGCCTGACCCGAGTTCTTGTTGTCGTGAGGAATGTCGTAGTTGAGATCGGTCTTGATCGCCTTGAGCATCGAGGCCCAGTCCGCCCATTCCGGTGGGCAGTTGTAGCAGATGACATCCGCCGCGTTGGCGGACTGCCACGATGCCGGCAGAGACAGCGCCAGCAATGTCAAGGCAAAACCGACGGACTTCATGGAGGTCTCCAATATTCGGGCAAGCACGTTCCGGGATCAGGATTTCAACACCAACGGGCGATCAAGTATAGGCCGCGCATGAACAATTTGCGACAGTCTGTGATTTGCCCTGCATCGTTCCTGACTTAAGCAGGGCAAAACGGCGTTTGCTGAAGAACCTTGTGGCTACAGCGCGAGGTAGCGCTGGCGGATGCTGTCGTTGGCTTTCAAATCCTCGATCGAAGCGCTGTAGACGATCTGGCCTTTGTCGATGACCGTGGCGTGGCTGGCGAGGCCAAGACAGAAATGCATGTTCTGCTCGGCGATCAAGACCGTCGCGCCGCTGCCGCGCAGCTGGCGCAATAATTCGCCGATCCGCTGCACGATAATCGGCGCGAGGCCCTCGCTGGGTTCGTCCAGCAGCAGCAGCGCCGGATTGCCCATCAGCGTGCGGGCGATGGCCAGCATCTGCTGTTCGCCGCCGGACAGCCGCCCCGCGACCCGGTATCGCAGCGGCTCCAGCAGCGGAAACACGTCATAGATCCGTTTGACCGGCCATTCATCCTGGCCATCCGGGCCTTTCTTCCGGCCGATGACGAGATTGTCTTCGACAGTATGATCCGGAAAGATCTGCCGGTCCTCCGGCACGAAGCCGAGGCCGGCGCGCGCGATGTGATACGGCTTCAGTCCGGAGACCACGCGGCCGTGCAGCGTCACCCTCCCGCGCCGCGCCGGCGCAAGGCCCATGATCGCTTTCATGGTGGTCGACTTGCCGGCGCCGTTGCGGCCGAGCAGCGCCATGGTTTCGCCCGGCTGCACCGACAACCCGACGCCGAACAGGATCTGGCTGGTACCGTAATAGACGTCGAGGTCCTCGACCTGAACGACCGGCTGCGTGCTCATGTCACCGCCCCTGCGTGATGTTCGGTGCCGAGATATGCCTCGATCACTTTCGGATTGCGGCGGATCGCATCCGGCGTCCCGGTGGCGAGAATACGGCCGTAGCACAGCACCACGATCGACGGCGCGATCTTGAAGACGATGTCCATGTCGTGCTCGATGAACACAACCGTGATCTTCTGCCGCTCCCAGAGTTCGTGGACCTTGTCGATCATCCGCCAGCGCTCTTCGGTGCCCATGCCGGCCGTGGGCTCGTCCAGCAGCAGCACCTGCGGATCGAGCACCAGCGCCAGCGCGATGTCGAGCAGCTTCTGGTCGCCATGGGACAGCGTCGCCGCGGTACGGTCGCGCTTGGCCGTGAGACCCAGCACCTCCATCGCATGTTCGGCGCGATCACGCGTCTCGGCGAGCGGAAAACGCCGATGCAGCACGCTGGCACGGCGCTGATCGGCGCACACCGCGGCCAGCATCGTTTCGTGCACCGTCAGCGACGGAAAGATGCTCGCCACCTGAAATGCCCGCCCGATACCGTGACGCACAATGTCGGGAGGCGAGCGTCCCGCCATATCAGTCCCGTTGAACAGGATGCGGCCGCTATCCGGCTGCAGCGCACCCGTAATCAGATTAAAGAACGTGCTTTTACCCGCGCCATTGGGGCCGATCACCGCGGTGAGCGACCCGTCGGCAAAATTCAACGTGATGTCATCGGCCGCCTTGACGCCGCCGAATGATTTGGAAAGGTGCTGTATCTCGAGCATGGCTAGCCGTCCGCCTCCCCGAGCCTGCAATGACTTTTGCACGCATTCATCTTGCGCGCTCCTTCGAACCGTCGCGCCGCTGCTCGTACCACTCGACCGCGAAGTCCATCAGGCCCTTGCGCAGACCAATCGCGAAAAACAGGATCACGATGCCAAGTACAATTCCGTAATGCTCGGTCAAGCGCGTGACGGTGTCGTTGAGGAGCAGCAGCAGCACGGTGCCGACCATGGGACCCAGGAAGGTGGTGACGCCGCCAAGCATGTTGATGAAGATGCCCTCGCCCGAAATCGTCCAGTATGCGAATTCCGGATAGGCGCCCGACACGAACAGGCTCATGATGATGCCGCCGGTGCTCGCGAACAAAGCCGCCAGCACGAAGACGGCGAGTTTGGCGCGCCAGACGTCGATACCGACGAAGCTGGCGCGAGCGGCGTTGTCGCGGATCATGCGCAGGGTGTAGCCGAACGGCGATTGCGCGATCTGCCGCATCAGCAGCAGCCCGATCACGAGCAGCGCGCAGCTCACGACATACAGCTGCACATGGTTGGTCAGATCGATGCCGAAGAACGCCGGGCGCGGGATGCCGCCGCGCAGCCCCTGATCGCCTCCGGTCAGCGAGACCCATGACAGGATCACGCTGTGGATCAGCATCTGGAACGCCAGCGTGACGAAGGCGAAGTAGATCTCCTTGAGCCGCACGCAGATGGCGCCGATCGCAGCTGAAACGATGGCCGTGAGCAGTAAGGTTGCGAGGAACGCGACCGGGACCGGTACGCCGGTGCGCTGCATGATCAACCCGAAACCGTAAGCGCCAAGGCCGAAGAACATGCCGTGACCGAACGAGATCATGCCGGTATAGCCCACCAGCAGATTGAGCGAGGTCGCGAACAGGCCGAACGCCGAGCAGCGGATCACGAAATCGAGCAGCGCCTTGCTGCTGAACAGGAAGGGTAGCGTCGCCAGCATTGCAAACGCGGCGATGGCAATCAGCACGTCGACATAGCGCGAGCGCTGCGATTTGGCTTCGATGCGCGGGACCTCCCGGGGTTCGCCGCCGCGTTCGGCCTGCAGTTCGGTCATGCTACTTCCTTGCCGAACAGACCGGTGGGCCGGGCGACCAGAACGATCACCATGAACAGGTACATCAGGCCTTCGGTGAACAGCGGGAAGCCGAGCGATCCGAACGACCGGATCAGGCCAATCAGAAGCGCCCCGATCAGCGCGCCGAGTATGGAGCCCATGCCGCCGATCACGGTGACGATGAAGGATTCGATCAGCACCGAAAATCCCATGCCGGGGGTCAGCGAACGCACCGGTGCGGCGAGCGCGCCGGCGAGGCCGGCCAGCATGCCGCCAAGCGCGAACACGCCGCCATAGATCAACCCGGTGTTGATCCCAAGCGCGGACACCATGCTCGGATTATGGGCGGCGGCCCTGATCACCTTGCCGAGCCTGGTGCGGGCAAGACCGAGACCGAGGATGGCCGCAACCGCGAGCGCAACGCCGATCAACAGCAGATAATATGGCGGCACCACGCCGCCGGCGATGAACAGCGGCGGCACCTGAAACGCGGCAGGCATTCCCATGGCGCGGAATTCGGGGCCCCATATCAACTTCACGATGTCGTCGAAGATCAGAACGAAGGCGTAGCAGACCAGAAGCTGCATCAGCACGTCGCCGCCATAGACGCGGCTCATGAACACGCGCTCGAACGCCAGCCCGAGGATGGCGGTGCCGATTGCGCCGCAGAGCAGCGCCAGCGCGAAGCTGCCGGTCAACTGATAGGCCGTCATCGCAAAATAGGCGCCGAACATATAGAACGCGCCATGGCTGAAATTGACGACCTTGAGCACGCCGAAAATCAGCGTCAGCCCGACGGCCACCAGAAACAACAGCATTCCAATGATGAAGCCGCTGGTGGTCTGCGTCACCAGACAGGCGGAGCTGGTGAGACAGCCGGTGAGCGCATCGAGGTCCAAGGAAGCTGCCCGTTACAATTGTGACTTTGTATTTCGTCATTACGAGGAGCGCTTGCGACGAAGCAGTCCAGTCTTTGTAGCTCAAAGACTGGACTGCTTCGCGGAGCCTGTCATCGGGCGGCGCTTTGCGCCGACCCGTTGGCTCGCAATGACAGTGCTGCGGCATGGTCACCGACCGTTACCGGCCAGACCACGCAGCATTATCCGCTCAGGTATAGCCCTTGGTCTTCTTCCATTCGGCTTCAAGCGCCAGGATCTGCTTCCAGTCGCCGCTCTTCACCTCTGGAACATAGGGCTCGTTGGGAATCGTGGTGCCCCAGCCGATGGCATAGCCGATCAGGGTCTGGTCTTCGGCCCGCATCGTTACGGTGCCGTCGGCGCCGAACGGAGATTTGATGGTCAGACCGCGCATCGCGTCTGCGATTTTCTTGCCGTCCGCGGAATTGGCCTTCCTGGAAGCTTCGGCGAGCAGCATCACCGCGGTCGCATTCTCCCACGACCAGTTGGTGGGATACTCATTGAACTTCGCCTTGTAGGCGTCGCCCCACGCCGCGTTCTCGGCGGTCGCCGGATAGGTTTTGATGTAACGATTGCCGGAGTGGATGCCCTTCGGCAGGTTCTTAACGACGGTCAGCGCCGTATAGTCGGCCATGTTGACGGCAAACACTTCCATCTGACCGAACAGCGCGTAGATGTTGGCCTGATCGATATAGGACGTCAGATCACCACCCCACAGCGCGGAATACATTGCCTGGGGTTTCGCCTGCAGAATCTTGGTCACTACCTCGGTGTAATCGGGCTGGAACAGTTTCGGCCAGGCGTCGCTGATGATCTCGACGTCCGGCGCAAATTGCTTGAGGTAGTAGACAAACTCTCCCGTCGTATCGCGGCCATAGGCATAGTCCGGCGAACAGGTTGCCCATCGCTTCAATCCCTTGGCCTTGGCGATGGCAGCGGCATAGCCGCCGCCGACGATCGAATCGTGCACGCCCTGGCGCGCGGTACGGAACGCGTTCGGAATGTGCTGCTTGGGATCAGCCGTCAGCGACGATGTTTCCGAATTGGTATGGATGCAGAAGACGCCGAGATCGCGCGCGACCTCATGCACGGCAAACGCTCCAGATGAGGCCTCGGCATCGATCAGAAGCTCGCAGCCATCGGTGTTGACAAGCTCGCGCGCGACGCGCGCGGCTTCCTGCGGCTGACCCTTGGAGTCGCGGATCACCATCTCGATGGTCCGGCCGGCGAGTCCGCCCGCGGCATTGACCTTGTCGACCTCGATCATGACCGCATTGCGCGACGACGTCCCGAGTTGCGCGACACGGCCCGACAGGATCGTCGGCATTCCAATTTTGATGGTCTTGGCTTGCGCGCGCGCCACCCATGGCGTCGCGAAGGTGACCGCGCCGGCGCCCATCAGCGCCAGCGTCGAACGCCGGCTCATGCCCGGCTTGCGGGTTTTCGTCATGCTGCCCTCCTCGACGGGTGTGCGTCCCTAAAATCCCTGTCGGAGATCGTGTCGTCTCCATGCCGCGAGAATTTCAGAGATAACGGGGTGACGTCAAGCCAAATATGAATTACGAGTCAGAATTCATATTAGGTACAGAATCGGTTTTCGGGACGAATTAGCGAGTTCTAGACAACCAATGATCAACTTATCGAGCTTCATCGCGTTTCATGCCCGGCAGATGCCGGAACGCTGTGCGCTGAAATACCGCGGCGTGGAAACCTCCTACGCCGCGTTCGACGAGCGGATTGCGATCGTCGGGGGCTGGCTGGCCTCGCGCGGCATCGGCCGCGATGACGTGGTCGCGGTGTTGATGAAAAACAGCGCCGCGTTTCTCGACATCGCTTTTGCGGTAAGTCATGTCGGCGCGATTTTCCTGCCTATCAACTTCCGCCTGTCATCGGACGAAGTCGCCTACATCGTCGAAAATTCCGGCGCGCGCATTCTCATTGCCGATGAAGAATTCGCCGCCAGCGCGGCGGGCGACACGCCGGTCGTCCTGGTCGATGAAGCCGCGCAGGCGAGCGCCGCGCGCCTTGCGCCGGACGCCAGGCCTGCGCCGGCGCATCGCCGGCTTCCGTCCGATCTGATGCGGCTGATGTACACCTCGGGCACCACCGACCGCCCCAAGGGCGTGATGCTGACCTATGAGAACATCTACTGGAAATCGGCCGACCATGTGCTGGCGCTCGCTCTCAGCCGGGATACGCGGCTTCTGGTTGCCGGCCCGCTCTACCATGTCGGCGCGCTCGATCTGCCGGGAATCGCCGTGCTGTGGCAAGGCGGAATGCTCAGCATCCAGCGCGATTTCGATGCCGGGCGATGCCTCGCCGCCATCGAAGCCGATCGGCTCAACGGGGCATGGCTTGCGCCGGTGATGACGACCGCGATCCTGACTTGCCCCGAGCGCGCGCACCACGATGTCTCCAGCCTGCGATGGGCCATTGGCGGCGGAGAAAAGACCCCGGAGGCGCGCATTCGTGCCTTCTCGCAATATTTCACCAACGCCCGCTACATCGACGCCTATGGACTGACGGAAACTTGCGGCGGCGACACCTTCATGGAGCCAGGATTCGAGATCGCCAAAATCGGATCCACCGGCCGCGCCGTCGCCCATGTCGAGATCGAGATCCGTGACGATGCAGGAGACCCCGTGGCGCGAGGCGAGAGCGGAGAGATTTGTCTGCGCGGACCGAAGGTCACGCCCGGATACTGGAAAGACCCCGAGAAAACCGCGGCGGCGTTTTTCGGCGACTGGTTCCGCAGCGGCGACATCGGTCATCTCGACGACGACGGGTTTCTCTACCTGAACGATCGCAAGAAAGACATGATCATCTCCGGCGGCGAGAATATTGCATCATCCGAGGTCGAGCGCGTCATCTACGAATTGCCGGACGTGCGCGAAGTGGCGGTCATCGGCATGCCCGACGAACGCTGGGGCGAGCGCCCGGTCGCGGTGGTGGCGCTCGCCGAAGGCTCCAAGCTGGATATGGCGGCGCTCAAAGATCATTGCCGGTCGCGGCTGGCCTCATTCAAGATACCTAAACAGTTGGTCGTCCGCGACAGCTTGCCGCGTAATCCGTCCGGCAAGGTGCTCAAGCGCGTGCTGCGCGCCGAACTTGAGGCAAGCGCATGACGCAAACTCCCGAGGCGGCATCCGGAAAAGTGACAAAGCTCAACCGGGTCCAGCGCAACGCATGGACCAAGCGCAAGATTTTCGACGCCGCCACCAAGACAGTAGGGAAGTACGGTTACGCCGAGGCATCCGTTGCGCGCATCACCGAAGAAGCGGGCGTCGCGCAGGGCACGTTCTACAACCATTTCGAGAACCGCCAGGAGTTGCTTGATCAACTGCTGCCGATGATCGGGACGGACATGGTGCGCTTCATCCGAGAGCGAACCCGCGCGGATCGCGCCGCAACGCAGGAACTCGACCGGTTTCGCGCCTTTTTCGACTTCATCCGCCAGGTCCCGGAATTCCTGCGCATTCTCAACGAAGCCGAGTTTTTCGCGCCCATCGGCTATCAAAAGCATCTCGACAACATTTCAACGGCCTACGTCCGTATCCTGAAACGCGCACGCAATGCCGGCGAGGCCGATGACTTCAGCGACGAGGAATTCGAAGCCATCGTTCACATGTTCATGGGCGCGCGCGGCTACCTCAGCCGCCGTTATTCCTACTCCGACGGCACCGTCACCGCCGTCCCGGATCATGTCATCTCGGCTTATGAGAAGCTGATTACGCGCGGATTGTTTAGCCCGCGGGAGGACGAGCAGCGGTGACGCCAACGACGCAGGATGACACGAGGCTATGAACATCGAGACGCCGCGCAAGGAGCTCGATCTGCCGTCGGCCATCGCCGAAGGCGATATCCGTGTCTTGCTGATGGTTCTGGTTCATATGACCGGCGATACCAGCTGGCTGGAGCCGCCCTACAAACCTAGGCGCGACGTCCGCCTGATTCCCGATCCCGAAGCGGGGGTGCCGAAGGACATTCAGGACAAAATCCGCACCGCTGTGCTCAAATTGTTCGCGAACGGCGAACCCGAGCCCGCGATCACCGATCCCGGCGATGAACTGATGCTGAAGATGATGCGCGCCTGCCTCGGTGAAAACGTTGCGCCGGAATATGCGCCGCTGATGCGCGAGGAGATGGGCTTTGTGCCACGCGAGGCACGCTGGGCCGAGCGCCTGCCCCACGATGCTTTGACCAAGCAGCATGTATTGATCGTCGGCGCGGGTGTCTGTGCCATTGGGTTGGGTGTCGCGCTCGGCCGGCTCGGCATTCCCTACACCATCGTCGAGAAAAACGACGAACTCGGCGGCACCTGGTACGTCAATCGATACCCCGGCTGCGGCGTCGATACGCCGAACCACTCCTATTCGTTCTCTTTCGGCGCGCGAAACCAATGGACCCGTTACTTTGCGCAACGCGAGGAACTCCTTGATTATCTCAAGAAGGTCGCGCTCGAACATGACGTTCGCAGCCACATCCGTTTCAGCACGAAACTGACGTCATCGCAGTGGGACGAGACCAACCGTCGCTGGATTTCGACCCTGCAGACCGGCAACGGCACCGAGAATTTCGAATCCGCCGTCCTCGTCAGCGCGATCGGCCAACTCAATGATCCATCGCCCGCCCATTTCAAAGGCGAACAAGATTTTGCCGGAACGAGGCTCCACTCCGCGTTGTGGTCTGATGACATCAGGGTCGATGGGAAGCACGTCGCCGTCATCGGTACCGGTGCGACCGCGATGCAGCTCGTGCCTTCGATCTCCGACCGCGTTGCGTCGGTCGCCATCTACCAGCGATCCGCGCAATGGTCGCGTCCGGTCGCCGGCTATTCGGATCCCATAACGGAAGGCGCGCAATGGCTGCTCGCCCATCTGCCGTTTTACGTGCAGTGGTATCGTTTCAACATGTTCTGGCGCTACGGCGACGGACTGCTGCCGTTCCTGCGCAAGGATCCGAACTGGCCGTATCCCGAGCGTGCCGTCAACAAAGGCAATGACCGGCATCGGGAAGAGCTTACGGACTTCATTCACTCCGAACTGAGGGAGCGGCCCGACCTGATCGAGAAATGCGTGCCGACCTATCCGCCCTACGGTAAACGCATCCTGCTCGACAACGGCTGGTTTCGGACGCTGACCAAACCAAATGTCGAACTGGTCACCGACAGGATCGAGCATTTTGCTCGCGAAGGCATCGTCACATCGGACGGAAAATTGCGGCCGGCCGATATCATCGTCGTTTCGACGGGTTTCAAGGTTACGGAGATGGCGGCACGCCTTAATATTACCGGGCGTAGCGGCAAGCGTCTCGCCGATGTCTGGGCCGGCGACAATCCGACGGCCTATCTCGGCCTGACGGTGCCGGATTTTCCCAACTTCTTCTGCATGCTCGGTCCCAATTCCGGTCCGGCGCATGGCGGCAGCGTGATCTTCCAGTCGGAATGCCAGAGCCGCTACATCACCGCCTGCCTTGTTGACATGATCGAGCGCGGCATCGCCGCCATCGACGTCCGTCAGGACGTCCACGACCGGTATGTCCGTGAGGTCGACGCCGAACATGAGCAGATGATCTGGACCCACCCGGGAATGACGACCTACTACCGCAACAAGCAGGGCCGGGTTTTTTCCGCCATGCCGTGGCGGTTCGTGGACTACTGGGCCATGACCCATGACCCGGATTTGAGTGTATATCGTCAGACCAGGGCCTGAATGGGCGACACGCATTCGGCGTGACCAATTCGCAAGGACGTACGATGGAAAAGCCGAGCGTGCGCGTCTACACCGATTATAAAAGCCCCTACGCCTTCGTCGCCAACAAGGCGATCTTCGCGCTGGAGCAAGAGCATGGCGTTCAGCTTGAATGGCTGCCCTACACCTTAAGAATCCCGGAATTCATGGGCAGCGTCGAGGCGCGCACGCCGCACTTTTGGCGCAAGGTGCGCTACCTCTATATGGACGCGCGCCGCTTTGCCAACGCTCAAGGCCTTACGATCAAGGGCTCAAAGCGAATCTACGATGCGTTCTATTCCAGCGCCGGCATGCTGTTTGCGCAGCGTCATGGAATTTTTCAGGCCTACCACGACACGGTTTTCAAACGGTTCTGGAGCCATGACCTCGAACTCGACGAACTCGCCGACATTTCCGGCGTGATCGCTTCGATCGGCGGCTCCGCAAAGGACTTCGAAGCCTACGTCAACGGCCCGGCCCGCCAAGAGCATGACCGCATCATCGATGAGGCGGAGGCGCTCGGCGTGTTCGGGGTGCCGACCATGGTATTCAACGGCGAACTGTTCTGGGGCGGCGATCGCATCGCCCTGCTGATCGAGCGCATCCGCGCCCCGGAAACCATCGCGGCCGCGCTTGGCAGCCGAAGACCGAAATGACGATCATCCCTTAAGATGCGGCCAGCATCCGGTCCGCTCCAGAATCGGCCGCAGCGCCCCTCGGTGTTCGGCGTCCAGCGCGGCGAATTTTGCACGGATCAGATTGAGACATTTGACCTGATACTTGAACGGAGACAGGGCGTAAGACAGACCCCAGACACTGATCTGCAGCCGTTCGAGGCCGTTCGCAAAAGCTTCCGCATTGGCGACAAGAAACGGCAGATAAAGTTCACCGGCAATCCTCAGCAGCGCTTCGGCCATGCCGGACAGCGCTTGCTCTTGCGGGTACCAGGCTCCCACGACGCCTGAGGCATCATCCAGCCGCCGCGTCCAGTGGTCGGTAAAGGGCGCCTGCTCCCGCATGATCCGCATCGGCGTCGGATCGGTCGCAAGCTCGCTCAACTGACCGAACCATGCGAAATCCGCGAGCGATGGCCGGCTTCCGAAAAGATACTTTGTCATTCCGACATGAGGCTCGAACGCGGCCAGAATTCGGTGGTAGCTCTCTGCCAGCAATGGCTTGTTTTCGGCCGTCGCGCCGAGGATGGGCATACGGGAAATCTGCCTGCGGCGGAAATGCTCGACTTCTTCGGCGCTGCCGGGCTCCGCCTCCGACACCGACCATTCTTCAGCCGCCCATCGGGAGACGTAGGCCTGATCCTCAAGGTCCCACCACCGATAAAGGAAAAGCGGTTTAACAGCCCACTCGTCGGCCAGGTCTTCGAGAAGATCACAAACAAAGGCCACTGCCTTGTCTTCCGGAATGACGGACCGATCCGGGTGCCGGGCTTCCAGGTCGTAGGCTAGTGTTGTGGTCTCACCTCGAAAAGTTCCGTCCGGGTATTGAAGAACCGGAATCAGGTTCGGGCGCAGGTGCTGGGTCTGTTTTCGCAGAGCCTTGGTCATAATGACCCAATCGAACGGAATCCTTCGATAGCGCAGCAGCGCGCGCATTTTGATCGCATAGGGAGATGCCGTCGATCCAATCAGCCGATAGCGCCCTTCCATCATGGTCGACCTTCTCCGCCAAGCCATCGTAACGAAATCTATTCGGACTTCAGCAGCTTCTGACGAATATTTCTGCTAGAAACCGCCTTGGAAGTGAAGGCCGGGGACGGCCCGAATCGGGAATAGACCCGATCGTTGGCCGAGTTCCCGTTGAGATCCACCAAGCCGCATGCCTGTTCCTACCAACGCTTCAGCCCTTAACCGCAAGTCCGAGTTGGCCCCGGACGCGCTTTCCGTGCTGAATTCCGTGTTCGGCCTGCCCGGCTTTCGGGGCGCACAGGAAGAAATCGTCGGGCATGTCACGGCCGGCGGCAATTGCCTGGTGCTGATGCCTACCGGCGGCGGCAAGTCGCTGTGCTATCAGCTGCCGTCGCTGCTCCGCGAAGGCTGCGGCATCGTCGTCTCGCCGCTGATCGCGCTGATGCGCGATCAGGTCGCCGGACTGCTGGAAGCCGGCGTCAGGGCGGCGGTGCTGAATTCCACGCTGTCTTTCAGCGAAGCCAACGCGGTCGAGCAGCGGCTGCTCGCCGGCGACCTCGACCTGCTCTACATTGCGCCCGAGCGGCTGCTGACGCCGCGCTGCCTTGCGTTGCTCGGCCGCACGAAAATCGCCTTGTTTGCCATCGATGAGGCCCATTGCGTGTCGCAATGGGGGCACGATTTCCGCCCGGAATATATCGGCCTGTCGGTCGTCGCCGAGCGTTTTCCGGATGTGCCGCGCATTGCGCTCACAGCCACCGCCGATGAACTCACCCGAAAGGAGATCGTCGATCGGCTCGGGCTCACCGGCGCGCCGAGCTTCGTTGCAAGTTTCGATCGCCCGAATATCCGATATGAAATCGTCGACAAGCAGAACGCGCCGGCGCAGCTCAAGGCCTTGATCGCCGAGCGCCACTTAGGCGACGCCGGCATCGTCTACTGCCTGTCGCGCGCCAAGGTCGAAGACACCGCGGCCGCGCTGTCCCAGGCCGGCGTGCGCGCATTGCCCTATCACGCCGGCCTCGACGCCGGCCTGCGCGCCCGGAATCAGGACCGCTTCATCAATGAGGACGGCATCGTGATCGTCGCCACGGTCGCATTCGGCATGGGTATCGACAAGCCCGATGTACGCTTCGTTGCGCATCTTGATCTGCCGAAAAGCATCGAGGCCTATTACCAGGAAACCGGCCGTGCGGGCCGGGACGGCAAGCCGTCCACCGCTTGGATGGCGTATGGCCTGTCGGATATCGTGCAGCAGCGGCGCATGATCGATGAGTCGAGCGGCTCGGAAACGTTCAAGCGCGTGTCGATCGGCAAGCTGGACGCGCTGGTGGGCCTCGCCGAAACCGCCGGCTGCCGGCGCACGCGGTTGCTCGGCTATTTCGGCGAAGCCCTGGGCCCCGCCAAATGCGGCAATTGCGACAACTGCCTGTCGCCGCCGACCGTTCGCGACGGCAAGGTGATCGCGCAAAAACTGCTGTCCTGCGCCTATCGCACCGGGCAACGCTTTGGAGCCATGCACCTGATCGATATCCTGATCGGCCGCATGACCGAGCGCGTCAAGCAGTTCGGACATGACAGGCTTTCCGTGTTCGGGATCGGCCGCGAACTCAACGAAAAGCAGTGGCGCGCCGCGCTGCGCCAGTTGGTGGCGATGGGCCATCTTCGCTCCGACAGCGACGCCTTCGGCGCGCTGAAACTGACCGAGACGGCGCGCGGCGTGCTGAGGGGCGAGACCGAGGTGATGCTTCGCGAGCAGGTCCCCGGGTCCCGCAATCGTGCAAGCCAAACCAAGTCAAGGCGCGGCGACCTTGCGCCGCTACCCGCCGGCCAAGGTGGGGTCAGCAACCCGGCCCTGGTCGCCGCGCTAAGGACGTGGCGTTCGGATGTGGCGCGCAAACGTGGCGTGCCGGCCTATGTCGTACTGCACGACTCGACGATCGACGGCATTGCGATGGCCCGCCCGACCACGCACGAGGAACTCCGCGGCATCGCCGGGATCGGCGACAAGAAGCTTGAGCATTACGGGGAGGAGTTGATTGCGATGGTGAGGGCGGCGGAGGGGTGAGCGCTCGTTGGCAACGGTCCAGGCGTCCGTGAGGACGTCAGACGCTGAGCGATGTAACGCAACTACAGTAACAGCAACTACAGCTTGCTATCTCATTGCGCGAAGATTATAGTATTTGCATCTTTATAGATGTGCTCCTTTGAGGATTGTCCGCCGGCGTTCGTGAGTGGCCGACTCGTACAAATCATCGCGTGGCCGGTTCGAGGACGGGCGTGCCCGGGGCTCGCGACTCTCTTGGTGAGTGGAATGGACGGACGGAAAGATTCAATTTGATTTTTTCGACCCGCTGTTCCCCGTTGTGACGACGCGGTGCAGCGGAGACAGAAGGGGATCAGATTCATGGGTACCGTTTCGCCGAACTCCAAGATCAAGCGGGTGCTGCTGACGACCGCGCCAAAGGAGGCTCTGGTCGAGGACGACGGTATTGGCGGCAACTGGTACGACCGAACCGACACCTACATGGCGTGGACCTGCGCCATCGACATCGACGATCGTCTCTCGGTGACCTGCCCGCCGACCGGCCTGCGTTTCATCAAGGCCAATGTCCCCGACGTCGAGATCCTCGAATACCCGACCTGGGCGGAGTACCGCAAAGCGCTTGAATCGGAGCGCTGGGACATGGTCGGGATCAGCTTTTACACCTGGTCGACTCCTGTCGCGATCGAGATGGCGAAATTGGCACGCGAAGCCGGCGTGCAGGAGATTTGGGGCGGCAATTACGGCGCCATCGGCCCAAGCCTTGCCGAACATTTCACCAAACTGGTGAAGGGCGCCGGCGAACACTCGGTTCACCAGTTCGTTTACGGCCGGCCGCTGGACCGGGTACGCCACCCCCCGATGCTTGGCGCGAGCGGCTTCAGGGGTGTTTCGTCCCCGGTCGGTTATCTCTATTCCAAGCGCGGCTGTAATATCGGTTGCACGTTCTGCTCGACGCCGGTTTTCAACCCGCACGAAAGGCCGATTCTGATGGACGACATGACGGCGGCGCTCGACCGCTACCGTGAGGAGAACGTCGCGCACGTCATCATCTATGATGAAAGCTTTTTCCTCGATAATAAGCTCGCCGAGCAGGTGGTCGACGAATTGGCCGCGCGCGAGCTTCCCTGGATCTGCCTCACCCGCGCCGACCTGATCCGGGGACGAATCCCCGAGCTCACCGACCGCTACATGGACGGCGCGATCGTCGGTATCGAATCTTACCGCGACAAGAACATCGCCGACGTCCGCAAGCGCGACGACGTCTACAATGTCCGGCAGACCGTGCGCGAGCTGATCGCCAACGGACGCCGCGCGCTCGGGACATTCATGGTCGGATTCGCCACCGACACCGTCGCGGACATGCAATTCGACATCGAGCAACTCGCTCAGGAGGGCCTGTTCGCCTGCCAGCTTACGCTGCTGACGCCCTACCACGGCACCAAGCTTTGGAAGCAGATGCTGCATCTGGTCAATGAGCCCGATCTCAGCAAGTACGATCTCTACAATCTGGTCTGGGACCACCCGCACATGAACCGCAGCGAGGCGCGCGAACTGCTCGGCTGGGCGCAGCGGCAGGTCAATTCTCCCGACCGCATAGCTGGCGCGATCAAGAACGAACTGAAGCAGAAGATGCGCAAGCGGATGGCGACGCGAGACATGCCACCCCCTCACGTGATCAATGCGACGGTCGGCGGAACTCCACATTGAAGCCCAATCCAGCCTTTGGCTGATCAGGAGGCGGGCTCATGAGGCCACTCAATATCCTGGCTGTCCAGCTCGGCTTCAACGACAGTTTCCCCGACGTCTCGACGCTTGCCACCACCTACAATGACGGCATCTATTATGTCGCCTCCTTCGTCAAGAAAGAGCTGGCCAACGCCAGCGTCGACATGTGCCAGATGTTCTGGGGCGAAAATCCGCTCGATCTGCCGCTGGAGCGCTATGACTACATTCTGATCTCGGCGCTGGCGACACACTTCTGGTCCAACCTTGCCGCGCTCGAGGCGCTGCAGCGCCGTCGCAAGAAGGGCAGTGTCGTCATCATGGGCGGGCCGCACGCTGCATTCGCTCCGTATGAAGCCCTCAAATACGCCGACTTCGCCGTGATCGCGGAAGGCGAGATTCCGACGCTAGAGCTGATCCATGCGCTCGAAGCCGGCGAAGATCCATACCGCATCAACAACATCGCCTACATCGACGACCAGGGCCTGCTTCGCATCAATGAGTGCCAGCGATTTTCCGGCATCTCCAACACGATCGACCCGGCGCTGCTGGCCAAGGCCCCAAAGCTGCACTGGGCCACCGTGTCGATGTCGCGCGGTTGTCCATTCAATTGTTCGTTCTGCTATGCGATCCGCCTGCTCGGGCGCCAGTTCCGGCCGAAATCAGTCGAGGACATCGTCGGCGAGCTCGACGGCATCTATCGGCAGACCGGCTGCTCGCGCTTCTACGTGACCGACCTCAACTTCACGACCCGGACGGATTTCTGCGAGGCGGTGGCGGATGCGGTGCAGGACCGCAAGTACAAGTTCATCGCCATGAGCCGCGTTGAACATGCCGACAATCTCGATCTCGTGTTGCGGCTTCGCCGCGCCGGGTTCGAGGAATATTGCCTCGGCGTGGAATCCGAAAGCCAGAAGGTGCTCACCGCCTTCAACAAGAAGGTGGATGCGGGCGGCCAGACCGGCCAGCTTCGGCGTTTTGCCGAGAACGACATCAACATCCATTCGGCGATAATCTTCGGTCTCGACATCCAGGACCGCGAAGCGATCCTGGCGACCGCGCGGTGGTGCGCGGATGCGCGGATCGTGCACCCCACCTTCGTCTGTCTCGCCGAGTACCCGTTTCAAAATCTTCTGTTCGGGTCGCGGCAGGACGTCGAGGATCATCGCATCATTATGGAAGTGCCGACCTATCAGCATTATTCGTTCGTCGGAATATTTCCGCGCAACATGCGGCCGAGCGAATTGCAGCGCGGCATTATCGATTCGTATGACGTCTTTTTCGCCCGCGCAATGGAGGTCGAGACGCGGCCGCAACGCAGGACGCGGGTCAAGTCCTATGCCCGCAGTGTCGCGATGGGCCGGCCGGGCATGGAACGCCACATCGCTTTTCTCGAACAGATCGAGAAGCCGTACTACACGCCCTCCGGGTCGTTGCGCGAGAACCTGCTCAAGTCGGACTTCGATGCCCGCCATGGCAGGCTGCGCAGCTGGCTCGCCAGCTCGGCGCGCGGCGCCGAGCCGAAATTCGCGCGGGCTTACGCGCGATGAAGAAGGCCCGGAGCGTACTCTCCAGCCTTCGCGCAACCATCGACAAGATGCCCGATGCGACGGCCGTTTGGGCCGTTGATCCCGCAGGCGTCACCGCAGTCCAGACTTACAGGCAGTTGCACGACGCGGCGTCGCGTGCCGGCCGGAGCCTCATGGACTTGGGGATAAAGCGCGGCGACCGCGTCATCGTAGCGATGCCCACCTGCGGCGAGTTCTTCTGGGTCTATCTTGGCTGCCTGATGGCGGGAATTATCCCGGCGGTTGTCGCGCATGCGCGGATGGCGGGTGGTTATTCGGAACTATCGGCCCTCGCACAGACGCTCGATGCGCGCTGCCTTGTCGTGCGCGAGGTGCCTCCGGACTCGGAGATGTCCGATTGCGGGCCGCCCGTGGTGGCGGCGCGCAGCCTGCTTGCTTCCCGCGGCATCGATCCTGCGGACGAGGCGGACGGCATCGCGCATCTGCAGGGAACGTCGGGAACCACCACGGCGCCGCGCTGGGCAGTCGTACGCCATCGCAATATCGCGGCCAACGTCTCCGCCATTGGCCTGGCTGTCGGTCATCGCGAGGAGGACGTGCTCGTCACCTGGCTGCCGATGTCGCACGATATGGGACTGATCGGAGTTTGCTACGCGTGGTACTGGGGCATTCCGCTGGTGTCCGCGGATCCGGGGACGTTCGTCGGCAATCCGCTGTCTTGGCTTGCGTTGATCAGTCGGTACGGCGGGACACTTTCGCCCGCACCCAATTCCGCGTTCCAGGTCTGCGTGCGCGTCGCCAAGCTGCGCCCGCCCAAGGATCTCGACCTCTCGTCCTGGCGGGTGGCGCTATGCGGCGCGGAGCCGGTGCATGAGGCGACGCTGCGGGACTTCCATCAAACCTTCGGCCGCTTTGGTCTGCGCCGCGAGGTGCTCCGGCCAGTCTATGGCCTGGCCGAAGCGACCCTTGCGGTGACCCTCTCTCCCGCCAAACAACCGTTCAACACGGAGCGGATCGACCCCGTCAGTTGCGCGCCTGGCGCAACCGTCGCGGCGAGCGGCGGGCGCGGCTTGGGCGAGGTGGCGATCGTCGGATGCGGGCGCGTCATCGCCGGGCACGAACTGCGCATCGTCGACGGCGCAGGCTGCCCCGTCGCGGAGGGCGTGGTCGGAGAGATCGAGTTTCGCGGCGACAGCGTGGTCGACGGCTATTTCGGAATCGATCGGGATCCCGGCCTCAAGCGCGGCGAATTCCTGCGCAGCGGCGACCTTGGCTACCTGCGCGATGGGGAGCTTTTCGTCACTGGGCGCAGCAAGGAAATCCTGATCATCAACGGCCGCAACTTCTCTCCGCTGCAGATCGAGGCGGCGTTGGAGCGGGCGCTTGCCGCACCCTTTACGCCGGCGGTGGTGGCAGTCGAGGCGGCGGACGAGCAGTTGAAGAGCGGCGCGCTTCATCTTCTGATGGATAGCCGGCTCGGACGCGGCGACCGCACCGAGGCGCGCGCGCGGCAAATGCTCGAAGAGGTTTTTGGCCTGCGCGGCGCCACGCTGCACTGGGTCGCCGGCGGGCACATCCCGCGAACGAGCAGTGGCAAGATTCAGCGCTTTCGCTGCCGGGAGATCGTCACGGCGCTGGGAGAACGCAAGGCCGCCGCTGCTCCTATATCGCAACAGGCAGGGTCCGCGTGACGGCGTGGAGTGAGAGGGTGTTGATGTGATCCTGGCCAAAATGGATCCGATCGCCATTGTCGGGCTTGGCTGCCGTTTCCCTGGAGCGTCAGGGCCGGAGGCATTCTGGCGGCTGCTGCTCGATGGCCGCGATGCCATCGTCGAGGTGCCGGCAAACCGCTGGAACCGCGAGGCGCTTTATCACGACGACCCGGTGTCGGCGCCCGGTAGCATTTCCAACCGCCTTGGCGGGTTTCTCGGCGACATCGAACTGTTCGACGCCGGCTTTTTCGGCATCTCACCGCGCGAAGCGGCCGCCATGGACCCCCAGCAGCGGATGCTGCTCGAAACGGCGTGGGAGGCGATCGACGACGCCGGACTGATTGCCGACGCATTGCGCGGCGAGAAAGTCGGCGTCTTCGTCGGCATCGCGGCTTACGATTACGCCGAGATACAGCACGCCTACGACAACCGGTCTCTGATCGGCCCGCACACCAATACCGGCCTCGCACTGAGCATCGCCGCCAACCGCATCTCCTACATCTTCGACCTGCGCGGACCGAGCATTGC
>NZ_DASYMN010000269.1:0-13191 GCF_036009065.1 Bradyrhizobium sp.
TACATTTTCTTCAAGAGCTGCGGATCGGTGATCAGTTCTTCCTTGCGCGTGCCGGAGCGCGAAATGTCGATCGCCGGGAAGGTGCGCTTGTCGGACACCTTGCGGTCGAGAATCAATTCCGAGTTGCCGGTGCCCTTGAACTCCTCGAAAATCACTTCGTCCATGCGGCTGCCGGTATCGACCAGTGCGGTGGCGATGATGGTGAGCGAGCCGCCCTCCTCGATGTTTCGCGCGGCGCCGAAGAATCGTTTCGGCCGCTGCAGCGCATTGGCGTCGACGCCGCCGGTCAGCACCTTGCCGGAAGACGGCACCACGGTGTTGTAGGCACGCCCCAGGCGCGTAATCGAGTCCAGCAGGATGACCACGTCGCGACCATGCTCGACCAGCCGCTTGGCCTTCTCAATGACCATCTCGGCGACCTGGACGTGACGCACCGCCGGCTCGTCGAAGGTGGACGACACCACTTCGCCCTTCACCGAACGCTGCATGTCCGTGACTTCTTCCGGACGCTCATCGATCAACAGCACGATCAGATAGCATTCAGGATGATTGGCGGTGATCGAGTGCGCGATGTTCTGCATCAGCACGGTCTTGCCGGTGCGGGGAGGGGCGACGATCAGCGCGCGCTGGCCCTTGCCGATGGGGGCTACGATGTCGATAACCCTTGCAGAAAGGTCCTTTCTGGTGGGGTCTTCCAGCTCGAGCCGGAAGCGCTGATCCGGAAACAGCGGCGTCAGGTTGTCGAAATTGACCTTGTGCTTGGACTTTTCCGGGTCCTCGAAATTCAGCGTGTTGACCTTGAGCAGCGCGAAGTAGCGTTCGCCTTCCTTCGGGCTGCGGATGTGGCCTTCGATGGTGTCGCCGGTGCGCAGGCCGAAGCGGCGGATCTGCGAGGGCGAGACGTAGATGTCATCCGGTCCCGGCAGATAATTGGCATCCGGTGAGCGCAAAAAGCCAAAACCGTCGGAGAGAACCTCGACGACGCCTTCGCCGATGATGTCGGTTTCCTGGATCGCCAGCTGCTTGAGAATGGCGAACATCAGCTCCTGCTTGCGCATGGTGCTGGCATTCTCGACCCCTTTTTCTTCCGCGAACGTAACGAGTTCCGCCGGCGTCTGGGCTTTGAGGTCTTGAAGTTTCATTTCCCGCATTGGGATGGTCCTGTAGAAAAACGGGGAGGGGGTGCGAGGGGCTCTAAAGAAAATGCGGACGCTGAATAAAGAAAGTCCGCAGGTCTTGAGCTGTGAAGCCTTGAGCGAGGAAGATGCCGGAGAGGCTTCAAACCTGATGTGGCGGTCGGTTCAACGAACCGGAGCGCAACCACATCCGCCTGCGTAGGGTGGGATGTCCTCAATATAGAAAATCGGCCGGCATTCCGCAAGGAGGTTGCGGAACAGTTCTGTTGACGGCGAACGGTGCTAGAACGGCTTCACCACCACCAGGATGACGATTCCGATCATCAGCGCCGTTGGTACCTCGTTGATAATTCGATAGAATTTCTGGCTTCTCTGATTCCGGTCGGCGGCGAAATCCTTGACGCAGCGGGCGAGAAATCCGTGCAGTCCCGACAGCGCGATCACCAGCAGCAATTTTCCATGCAGCCAATGGGCCGAAAACCAGTGACCGGCGTAAGCGAGGTAAAGCCCGGCAACCCACGTCACCCCCATCGCCGGATCAATGATCGCCCTCAGCAGGCGACGCTCCATCACCTTGAAGGTTTCCGACTGCTTAGATCCGATCTCCGCATCGCAGTGATAGACGAACAGCCGCGGCAGATACAGCATGCCGGCCATCCACGCGATGACCGCGATAATATGCAGCGCCTTGATCCATTCATACAACCGCAATACCTCACTCGTTCGCAACTTCGCGATTTCTTGTCGGCAACCACCGAAACTCCCCTGCTACCGGCGTCACAAACGGGTCGGTCAGAAAGCTTGAGGAGAGACATATCCGCAAGCAGCCTTTTTCTAAAACAATAATTTTAGAATCTTAGGTTTGAGTCTAAGTAGCGGTGAATAGCGCCCGCGCAACGCAGTTCAAACATTGTCCGGACTCGTCCACATCCATCAACAACTCTCCATCCTGATCGGGGTTGATCGAATAACCTTACGTAGTTCAATGCCTTGCGGTTCGCTGCGACCGGATTATCAAGAGACAAGTCCACATAACCTCACTATCATTGCCGCGTCCGCCAGGACTTATCCTTGAGCCAGGCCTGTGAAGAAAAATCCGGGTTATCCCGACTGCTTCGACCGGCGGGCGATTCTTTCGGCTAAGCTCCACAGCGATTCACAGGCTACACAGGGGTCATGGTGCCCACCACCGGCAACTATTTTCATCTTCACCTGGTGTCCGATTCGACCGGTGAAACCCTGATCACCGTGGCGCGCGCGGTGGCCGCGCAATATGCCAATGTGACGCCGGTGGAACATGTCTATCCGCTGGTGCGCAGCCAGAAGCAGCTCGAACGCGCATTGGCGGAGATCGAGGAAGCGCCCGGTATCGTGCTTTTTACATTGCTGGAAAAGGATCTGGTGGCACGGCTGGAAGCCAAATGCCAGGAAATCAACATTCCGAGCCTGTCGATCATCGGGCCGGTAATGCAGTTGTTTCAGGCCTATCTCGGCTCGGCCACCACCGGACGTGTCGGCGCACAGCACACGCTCAATGCGGAATATTTCAAGCGCATCGACGCGCTGAATTACACGATGATGCATGACGACGGTCAGCACGTCGAAGGACTGGAGGAGGCCGACGTGGTTCTGGTGGGTGTATCGCGCACCTCCAAGACGCCGACGTCGATCTATCTGGCCAACCGCGGCATCCGCACCGCGAATGTGCCGCTGGTGCCGGGCATCGCGATTCCACATCAACTCGAAACGCTGAAAAAGCCATTGGTGGTCAGCCTTCACGCAACGCCGGAGCGGCTGATCCAGGTGCGGCAGAACCGGCTCTTGAGTATCGGCGTCGGCCCCGGCAACGACGACTATATCGATCGGCAGTCCGTCACCGAAGAAGTCACGTTCGCGCGGCGCCTGAGCGTGAAATATAACTGGGCGCTGCTCGATGTGACGCGCCGCTCGATTGAGGAAACCGCGGCGGCGGTGATGAAACTGTTCGCCGATCGGCAACGCCAGCGGCTTTTGGAATGACGATCTGGCGCGGAACCAAACCGTTAATCCTGGCGTCGAAAAGCGCTGCGCGGCAGGCGCTTCTGGCCAATGCCGGCATCGCCTTCGAGGCAATTCCGGCCGAGCTTGACGAGCGTGCGATTGAGGTTGCCTCCGCGCTGTCGGCGCCCGGAGAAATCGCGGCCCTGCTGGCGCGGGACAAGGCCTTGTTCGTGTCCGCAAGGCATCCCGATCGCTTCGTAGTAGGTGCAGATCAGACGCTGATGCTTGGCGAGCGATTGTTCAGCAAGCCGGCCGGCCGTGCGCAGGCCGCCGCGCAATTGCGAGCCCTTGCAGGGCAGTCCCATGAACTGCATTCAGCCACTGCCGTTGGCCGCGATGGCGAGATATTATTCGAGAACGTTTCAATTGCGCGCATGACCATGCGCTCGCTCGATGACGCTGCAATCTCGGCCTATCTCGACGCAGCAGGAGAGTCCGTCACCACCAGCGTCGGCGCCTACCAGCTTGAAGGCTTGGGGGTTCATCTGTTCGAGCGCATCGAAGGCGATCATTTTACCATTCTGGGCCTGCCGCTACTGGCGTTACTGAGGTTCCTGCGCAGTCAGGGATTGCTGGCATGATCGTTCTCGGACTGACCGGCTCGATCGGGATGGGAAAGTCGACCACCGCAAAGCTGTTCGCAGAGGCCGGCGTGCCGGTCTACGACGCGGATGCGACCGTTCACATGATCTATGAAGGCGAGGCCGTGCCCGCGATCGAAGCCGTATTTCCCGGTACTACCGCCGGCGGCAAGGTCGACCGCGCGCGGCTTTCAGCCCAGGTGGTGCATGATCCCGCAGCGATGAAGCGGCTGGAGCAGGTCGTGCACCCGATGCTGCGCGCCTATCATCAGAAATTCCTCAGCGATGCCGAGGCGTCCGCGGCGCCGGTCGCGGTGGTGGATGTGCCGCTGCTTTATGAAACCGGCGGCGAGAAGCGGGTCGATGCCGTGGTGGTGGTGACCACCACGCCGGAAATCCAGCGCGAGCGCATTCTGGCCCGCGACAACATGACGGACGAAAAGCTGAACGCCATCCTGGCGCGGCAGCTGCCCGATGCCGAAAAACGCAAACGCGCGGATTTCGTGGTGGATACATCGCATGGTCTGGATCCGGTGCGTGCACGAATCCGCGACATTCTGGCCGCGGCTGTTAAAATGCCGCGGCGGCGGTCCTGATTCGCCGCGGCTACCGGTTGCAGAGCGATGCGCGAAATCATTCTCGATACCGAAACCACCGGCCTCGACCCGTTGCGGGGCGATCGGCTGGTCGAGATCGGCTGCGTCGAGATATTCAATCGCATGCCGACGGGCCAGACCTTTCACCGCCACATCAACCCCGAGCGCGACATGCCCGCGGAAGCTTTCGCCGTGCATGGTCTTTCCAGCGAGTTCCTCGCCGGCAAGCCGCTATTCGCCCATGTGGTCGAGGAATTTCTCGAATTCATCGCCGATGCGCCGCTGGTCATTCACAACGCCTCGTTCGATATCGCTTTCATCAACGCCGAGCTCGACCGCATCAAGCGGCCGCCGATCGCGCGCGAGCGGCTGGTGGACACGCTGCTGCTGGCGCGGCGTAAGCATCCTGGCGTTTCCAACCGGCTCGACGATCTCTGCTCGCGCTATGCGATCGACAATTCCCGCCGCACCAAGCACGGCGCGCTGCTCGATGCGGAACTTCTGGCCGAGGTCTATATCGACCTGATCGGCGCCCGGCAGTCGCAGCTTATCCTGGCGTCGGAGATACGGGTTTCCCATAATGACGGATTTGGCGATGCGCCACGGCGGCAGCGCCCGACGCCACTTGCGCCCCGGGTCACGGAGGCCGATCGCGCAGCGCATTGGGATTTCGTCGCCACGCTTGGCGATAAGCCGGTCTGGCACGACTTTTTTAACGCGGCGCGATAGATTCGCGTGGGTTAGCTTGGCTTCGGCTGTGCCGCGGCCTGGGCCGCAGCCTGTCGCTCCATGTTCTGGCGGTACAGGCCGACAAAGTCGACCGGGTCGAGCATCAGCGGAGGGAACCCGCCGTCGCGCACGGAGGTCGCGATGATTTGCCGGGCGAACGGGAACAACAGCCGCGGACATTCGATCATGACCAGCGGGTGCAGATTTTCCTGCGGCACGTTCACGATGCGGAACACGCCGGCATAGGAAAGCTCGAAGCTGAACATCAGCTTGCCGCCGTTTTCTGCCTTGCCCTCGACCGAAAGCGTCACTTCGTATTCGTGTTCGGCGATATTGTTGGCGCTGACATTGATCTGGATATTGATCGCGGGCTGCTCTTGTTGCGGCGCAAGCGAGGTGGGGGCGTTCGGATTCTCGAACGAGAGATCCTTGGTATACTGCGCCAGCACGTTCAACTGGGGGGGAGGGGCCGCTTCCGAAGGCGCGCCGTTGCCGTTGGTCATGAAGGTCTCTCCTGGGCGTTTTCGAGCGAAGCGTCGACAATTTGCGACTGAATGCGCTCGAAGGGGCGGAAATCTGGTCAGGGCGAGTGGCTATCATAGCCCTGCGGTCCTCCACAAGGACGACGGCCGGACTGACAAGCGAACCGCAGGCGCGCGCGCGAGGAGGAGGTTTTACACGGCGCGCGGTCTAAATTATTGAATAAGCGCGATTTCCAGACAGGATCCGGTTTCCCCTTATTCCCAAAACGCGCTACAATTCGTCCAAAATCAGCGCCTGTTGATGCAACATTGGCCGCACTTCCACCGGCCCGGCCTTCCGTGCCAAAACGCGCCATTGGCTGGGCAAAGTTTCGTGCCTACATGGGGGAAGCCACTCGTGAAGTGACCGCTGCGGTTCTTCGAGGACGCTCTAATGCCGGCCCGTCCGGCACCGACCAGAAAGCGAATGCGACGTGGATATTTACACCATCATCTTCCTGGCGCTGGCGGTCTTTATTTTCCTGCGCCTGCGCAACGTCCTCGGACAGCGTACCGGGAGTGAGAGGCCGCCATACGATCGCGCCGCACGCGACGTCGTGCACGGCTCCCAGGACAATAACGTCGTGCCGATGCCGGGTACGGTTATCGATCAAGCGCCTTTGGCGCCGACGACGGACGTGGTGCCTCCGGCCGACCGCTGGAAAGGGCTTGCCGAACCCGGCACGCCGCTGGCGCTCGGGCTCGATGCCATCGCGGCGCAGGATTCGTCATTTGACCCGCAGCATTTCATCAGCGGCGCGCGCAGCGCCTATGAAATGATCGTGCTGGCATTCGCCAATGGCGACCGCCGCGCGCTGAAGGACCTGTTGTCGTCGGAGGTCTATGAGAGCTTCGATGCCGTAATCAAGGATCGCGAGAAACACGAGCAGAAGACCGAAACCCGGTTTGTTTCGATCGACAAGGCCGAGCTTGTGGGCGCGGAAGCGCGCGATCACGCCGCACAGCTGACGGTCCGCTTCGTATCGCAGATGATTTCGGTCACCCGCGACAAGACAGGCGCAATTGTCGACGGCAATCCGGAAAAGGTCACCGATATCACCGATGTTTGGACATTTGCCCGCGACATCACTTCGCGCGATCCGAACTGGAAGCTGGTTGGCACGGGAAGCACGAACTAACGCGGCTGGCTTGGGACGCTTCGCCGCCGCGCGTTGGGTGATGGCTGCCGTATTGCTGCTTTCGCCGCTCGCCGCGCATGCCGCGCGCCCGCACCTGCCATATCCCCGTCTGGTCTGGCCGCTCGAAATCACCGGGAGCCAGTATGCGCCCGTCGCCTGGACCGATATCGCCGGCTGGAACGAAGACGATCACCTGCAGGCGTTCAACGCTTTCCGCACAAGCTGCAAGCCGATCGCGGCGCAGCGCAAACCTCCTGCCGACCCGAAAGCGCTGGGCGTGTCGTTACGCGATCCCTGTCGCGCGGCGAAAGCCGCCGATGTTTTCGACGGCGCAAAGGCGCGGGCTTTTTTCGAAGCGCATTTTCTTCCCCTGCGGATCTCGCGGCTCGGCGAAGGCGAAGGTTTCGTCACCGGTTACTACGAGCCGGTAATCGATGGGTCGCGCACGCAGACCGACATCTACACCGTGCCGGTGTACCGCCGGCCGTCGAACCTGTTCGTTCGCGGCGTCAGGCCGGGCGCGGTCGGCCTGCCCAACAAGGGTCAGGTGTTCCGCAAGATCGGCCGGCGCAAGCTGGTGCCGTATTACGATCGCGCCGAGATCGAAGACGGCGCAATCGCCGGGCGCGGCCTCGAACTCTGCTGGCTCAGGAACCAGACCGATTTGCTGTTCACGCAGATCCAGGGTTCGGCGCGGGTTCGCCTCGAGGACGGCTCGACGCTGCGCATCAATTACGATGCGCATAATGGCTATCCCTACACCCCGGTCGGCCGCATCCTGATCGAGCGCAACATCGTTCCGAAAGACCAGATGTCGATGCAGCGCATTCGTGACTGGATGGAGCAGAACCCGGACGGCGCCAATGAGCTGCGCCGGCAGAACAGATCCTACGTGTTCTTCCGCGAGGTGCAGCTGTCCGACAAGGACGAAGCGGTGGGCGCGCAGGGCGTGCCGCTTACTCCGGGCCGGTCGATCGCCGTCGACAAGGCGCTGCACGTCTACGGCACGCCGTTCTTCATCGAAGGTGAGCTGCCGATCGAATCCGAGCAGTCGAAGACGCCGTTCCGGCGCCTGATGGTGGCGCAGGACACCGGTTCGGCCATCGTAGGGCCGGCGCGCGCGGATATCTATTTCGGCGCCGGCGCGGATGCGGGACGGGTATCGGGCCGGCTGCGGCACAATGCGCGCTTCGTGCTTCTCGTGCCCAAGAGCCTCGATCCCGTCGCGAAGGGTCACGCGATGCCTTTGCCGGAGGCGCGCCCGTCGGCGAAAATAGCAAAGCTGTTTCCGCAAACCGATCCGCCGCAGAACCAGCAGAAGGATCGGAAGGACGACGGAAAGCCAGCCGACACGGCTTCCGCCGCCGCCAAGGACGTTTCCAAGGACGCAGCGAAGACTGCGGCGCCGGTCGCCGTCTCACAAGCGCAAGCTGCGCAAGCGGTGCCGCTGCCCGAGGCGCGGCCTGAGATCAAGCCCACCCGCCGCGCGCATCGCCATCGCTACCACCGCCGTTACCGCAACGCGCGATGAAGCCTCCCTCACCGCCGCCAAATCGGGAGTCAATCGCTGCGCCACGCCGCAAGCGCGCGCTGAGCGAAGAAGAGCGCGCCTTGTGGGAAGGCGTTGCCGAGCAGATCAGGCCGCTGCGGAAGAAGCCTCGCGCCCCGAAAATACCGATCGAAGAGCTGCCGGCTGCGAAACCGGTTGGCCCGCCAAAATCCCATCCGGCGACACGCACTGCAAAAGCCGCAAGGCCGGACAAGCCGCCGCCGCTGGCCCCGCTCGGCCGCCGCGAGCGTTCGCAACTGTCGCGTGGCCGCAAAGAAATCGAAGCCCGGCTCGACCTGCACGGCATGACGCAGACCCGGGCGCATCGAGCGCTGCGGGCGTTCCTTCAACGTGCCCACAATGACGGCCTGACATTCGTTCTCGTCATCACCGGCAAGGGCCGCACCTTCGGACCGGAGTCCGAGCGCGGCGTGCTGCGCCGCCAGGTTCCGGAGTGGCTGGGCCTGCCGGAATTCCGCGCGCTGGTGGTCGGCTTCGAGGTAGCGCATATCGGCCATGGCGGCGAGGGCGCGCTTTATGTGCGGATGCGGCGCTCGAGGATATGATCCGCTCAGAACGGCCGGACGATCCCTACGCGCGGGATGAGCGTGACGATCCAGCCGAGCACCGAAGTGCGGCGGTCATGCATTGCGATAGGCGGCGCGGCCCTCTGCGCGGGCAAGGTTTTCACCGCATGCAGGATCAGGAACATGCAAACGGCCCAATTCGAAATCCATCGCGAATAGTCGAACACGACCGCGAAAATCATCAGGTAGCCCAGACTGATCAAGACGATTCCGGCGACGACGATGCGGCGGTGGGTCTGATCCGAAAGCTGCCGGACAAGATCGACAAAATATTTCCAGAGCGGAGCGTGCAGAGCAATCAGCACGGCAAACACCGGAATGCCCAGAAGATTGGAAGGCAGGCGTTGCCAAGTATCGCGGAGCTCCTGAGCAAGGGGCTGATACCAGATATAACTGAAACTCAGCGACCTGGCTTGGGATGGGTCGGCCATTCGGTCCCGCAGATAGCCGACGAACTCCTGTTCCGGAATCGGCATCGATCCGCGGAACTGGGCGGCCAGAAACAGCACGCTTAGGCCCATGACCGCCGCGATACCCGCAACGGCGTTGTGCCGGCCGATGCCCTGGACAAGATAGTGGCGGAGCACCACGATCAGGGCGATGGTCGGCACATACATCAGAAAATGAATGTGGTGGATCAGGATCAGGATGCCAGACGCCGCGGCGGCGATGACCACGAACGCGACTGGACGCGCAGGAATCAGCAGCAGGACGATCGCCAGCGCGCATCCATAAATGTCGAAGTGCCCGAGCGTGTGCATGAGGTTCTTGAAAAAAAACGGCGAGCCGGCCATGAAGACGAACAGCGGCATCTGCGCGTCGCCCCGGCCGAATGTTCGCCGAAACAGCGCGACGAAAAGACCGAACGTGACCAGCCATACGCCGCCGCCGAGGGCAAACACCAGCCAGACCGGCACCTTTGTCAGGAACAACGATACCGTTGCGCCGATCAATGCACGTTTGATGAAGCCGAAGTGGTAATCGACCAGCAGATGGATGTAAGGGACGTATGGTTCGCGCGTGATCTTGTAGAAAAAGACGCCGATCACCACCGCGATATTGACCGCGATCATCAACCGCCAAGGGTTTTGGTGAAAGCGCGCCCAGCTCATTCCGCACCTACGCAATGATCAAGTCATTGGAAACGCGAAAACTATTGCACGCGGCGCGCCCGGGCCGCAATGCGCGCTCACCGCGAATTCGCAAGACGCGCCGCGGTCACGACGCTTCATGGAGTGTGGGAGTAACGCGAGGCCAAAGCGTGATGAATTCAGGTTGACGCGGCTTCCCTTTCACCTCTTCCCTGCGGGGAGAGGTGATCTGAGCGTCGTGGCGATTCCACTTAAAACCATCATGCTCTAAAGGATGAACCGGCTCAGATCCGCGTTCTTGGCGAGATCGCCGACGTGCTTCTGCACGTAATCGGCGTCGATCCGGATGGTCTCGCCGTGGCGGTCGGGTGCGGCGAATGAAATCTCGTCGAGCACCCGCTCCATCACGGTCTGCAGCCGGCGCGCGCCGATATTCTCCACCGTCGAATTGACGGCGACAGCGACATCGGCGAGCGCGTCGATCGCACCATCGGTAATATCCAGCGTCACGCCTTCGGTCTGCATCAAGGCGACATACTGCTTGATCAGCGAGGCTTCGGGTTCGGTCAGGATGCGGCGCATGTCATCGCGTGTCAGCGCCGCCAATTCGACGCGGATCGGCAGGCGGCCCTGCAGTTCCGGCAGCAGATCGGATGGCTTGGCGATATGAAATGCGCCGGATGCGATGAACAGGATATGGTCGGTCTTCACCGCGCCGTGCTTGGTCGACACGGTCGTGCCTTCGATCAAGGGCAGCAGGTCGCGCTGCACCCCCTCCCGCGAAACGTCGCCGCCACCGCTGCGGCCGTCACGCACGCAAATCTTGTCGATTTCGTCGAGGAATACGATGCCGTTATTCTCGACGGCATTGATCGATTCCTGCGTCAGCTGATCGTTGTCGAGCAGTTTGTCGGACTCCTCGTTGACGAGAAGCTCGTGGGAATCCTCGACGGTCAGCCGGCGCGTCTTGGTGCGCCCGCCCATCTTGCCGAAAATGTCGCCAATCGAGATCGCGCCCATTTGCGCGCCGGGCATCCCCGGAATCTCGAACATCGGCGTTCCGCCGGAGGATTGGGTTTCGATCTCGATCTCCTTGTCGTTGAGCTCGCCGGCGCGCAGCTTCCTGCGAAACGAATCGCGGGTCGCGGTGCCGGAGCCGGCGCCGACCAGCGCGTCCAGCACGCGGTCCTCGGCGGCGAGTTGGGCGCGGGCCTGCACGTCTTTGCGCTTGCGTTCGCGGGTCTGCGCGATCGCGACTTCCACCAGATCGCGGATGATCTGCTCCACGTCGCGGCCGACATAGCCGACCTCGGTGAATTTGGTGGCCTCGACCTTGATGAAGGGCGCGCCGGCGAGTTTTGCCAGCCGCCGCGCGATCTCGGTCTTGCCGACCCCGGTCGGCCCAATCATCAGGATATTTTTCGGCAGAACTTCCTCGCGCAACGAGCCGGTGAGCTGCAGCCTGCGCCAGCGGTTGCGCAGCGCGATGGAAACCGCGCGCTTGGCGTCGGCCTGGCCGACAATGAAACGGTCGAGTTCGGAAACGATTTCGCGGGGAGAGAAGTCGGTCATGGACCTTAACTATGCTGGATTGTGACGGAGGCAAGTTGCCTAGATGATCGGCGGGCCGGCCTGCCAGTGCCGGATAGCATCGAACGGATGGATCAGCATGATGATGTTCAGGGTCAGATTGTCGCGGATATGCAGCCCGACCAGGACCTCAAACAGAACCGCGAGCGCGATCGTCAACACTACCGGCAACTTTCTTGCGAGCAGAAATCCTGCGACCATGGACAGCGCATCGGAAACCGAATTGACGATGCTGTCGCCATAATAATCCAGTGACACCGTGCCGGCGCGATAGCGCTCGATGATCCAGGGCGAATTTTCGACCAGCTCCCAGCCGCCTTCGATCAGCATCGCGATGACAAGGCGCCCAGGCCACGACACGCGCGGCAGCAGCAACCAGGTCAACCCATAGAACAGGAAACCGTGGATGATGTGCGAGAACGTGTACCAGTCGGTGATGTGCTGCGAGTTCTCGGAACTCAGCACCACGCCATGCCAGAGTTTTATGGTGCCGCAAGCGCAGATCGGCAGGCGGCCCATGGCATACAGAATGCAGGCCTGAAGCGCGAGCAGCCCGGCCGCGATGAGAGCGCCGTTTCGCACCGACAGAGAGGGCAGTGGATGCGATGTCATGCGTCGCGAATCATCAAAAGGGCAATGCCGTCCGGTGTATCAACCAGCCGGTCGCGCTGAAAGCCAGCCTTCTCGTAGGCGCGTATCGCGCGGGCATTGGCAGGGTCAGGATCGGTGATGACCCGCGGGGCTCCAGACGCGAGCAATCGATCGATGAAGGCACCGATGAATGCTGATCCGTGCCCTTGATTAACCATACCCGGTTCCCCGATGAATTGGTCGATGCCCCGTGTGCCCCTGGGATGGGTACCAAGGCCGTTATCCGGCCAGACGTCGGGATCGTAGCACTGCAAGTATCCGAAGGGACGGGCATTGGCGGCGACAATGAACTGGTCCATGGCCTCGACTTCAAGGTCACCGCTAACGAGTTCAAACTGCGCGCAGGTGTCGCCCCACCATTCCACCACGTGCGGCGCTGCAAGCCAACGCTTCACCAGCGGCAGATCGGCTGAGGTCATGGGCACGAAGTCGTAACCGGCGGAAAGCATCGATCAGCTGCTCAGCGTCTCGATGGTCACGTTGCGGTTGGTGTAGACGCAGATGTCGGCGGCGATATCGAGCGCGCGGCGCACGATGGTTTCGGCATCCTTGTCGGAATCGACCAGCGCGCGCGCGGCAGCCAGTGCGTAGTTGCCGCCGGACCCGATCGCCATCACGCCCGCTTCCGGCTCCAGCACGTCGCCGGTGCCGGTCAGCACCAGCGAGACATCCTTGTCGGCGACGATCATCATCGCCTCCAGCCGCCGCAAATAGCGGTCGGTGCGCCAGTCCTTGGCGAGCTCGACCGCGGCGCGGGTCAGTTGCCCCGGATACTGCTCAAGCTTGCTCTCCAGCCGCTCGAACAGCGTAAAGGCATCGGCCGTGGCGCCGGCGAAGCCACCGATGACGTCGCCCTTGCCGAGTTTGCGGACCTTTTTGGCGTTGGATTTGATGACGGTCTGGCCGATCGAGACCTGGCCGTCGCCGCCGATCACCACCTTGCCGCCCTTGCGGACCGTCAAAATGGTGGTGCCGTGCCAG
>NZ_DASYMN010000270.1:0-24662 GCF_036009065.1 Bradyrhizobium sp.
GGCCTCGTCGCCGCCGGCGCTGCCGTCGGCCATCAGCGGCGCGCCGGACATGTAGTGCTCCATGATGGCGCCGAGGATCGCGGGCTTCAGATGCTGCCAGTCGCTGTCGTCCTTGGTCACGGTGACGAAATCCGAGCCGTAGAACACGCCGGTGACGCCGGGCACGCCGAACAGCTTTTCGGCCAGCGGCGAGCGCGCAGCTTGCTCGCGGTCGGTGAATTCCATGGTGCCGCTGTCCAGCACGGTGCGGCCGGGAATGAATTTCAAGGTGGCGGGATTGGGGGTGGCTTCGGTCTGGATGAACATGGCTTTCTCCGGCGTCGCCGGTTCAAGGCCGGCGCGTGAGGTGTGATCTAGCAGATGGCGATGCCAAAAGCACGATCAAGGGCGTGGGAACTAACGCTTTTGGGCCGTCCGGCTCAAAAACGTCATTGCGAGCGAAGCGAAGCAATCCAGAGCAGGGCACGCGGAAGGACTGGATTGCTTGGTCGGAAGTGCTCCTCGCAATGACGGTTCCTCCTCACGACAGCGCGTCGATGTCGTCGTCGCTGAGGTTGCCGGGCACGACGGTGACCGGAATCGGGAAGGTGCCGACCATCTTGGCCATCAGGGTGATGATCGGCCCGGGGCCTTCCGGTCCGGGATTGGCCGCCAGCACCAGCATTGAGATATCGACGTCGTGGTCGATCACCTCGAGCAGCTGTTCGGTGGAATCGCCCTCCCGGATCACGCGCTCAGGGGTGATCGCGGCGATGCCGTTGGCGCGACCCGAGGCGCGGTCGAGCGCGGCATTGGCGTCCTCATAGGCTTCCGCGCGCATGATGTCGGCGACCCCCAGCCATTGCTGGTTCTGGTCCTCGATCTCGATGATGCGCAGCATCACCACCCCGCCGCCGACCCGCACCGCCCAGCGGCTCGCATAATAGACCGCGCGATCCCATTCCGCGGTATCGTCAACGATGACCAGGCATTTCGGCTTGTGACCCGTCTCATAGCTTCGACGTTGCGTGCTCATGCATGTCCCGATGCTGCGCCAAACCGCCGCATGCTGCCACACTCCCTCCTCCTTTGGGAGAGGGTTGGAGGTGGGGGTTCAGGACTTTACCGCTTGCGGACGAAGCCGAGGATGTCCTTTACCGCGTTCATGGTTTCCGAAGCAACGGCGCGGGCGCGGTCGGCGCCGTCGATCAACACCGAATCGACATACGCCTCGTCGGCGGTCAGCCGCTTCATCTCGGCGGCGATCGGCGAGAGTTTTGCGACCGCAAGATCGACCAGACTGGACTTGAAGCCGGAAAATTGCGCGCCGCCGAATTCGCCGAGCACCTCGGATTTCGGCTTGCCTGCGAGGGCTGCATAGATGCCGACCAGATTGTCGGCTTCCGCGCGCGCCTCAAGGCCCTTTTCTTCCGACGGCAACGGCTCCGGATCGGTCTTGGCCTTGCGGATTTTCTGCGCGATGGCGTCGGCATCGTCGGTGAGGTTGATGCGAGAATAGTCCGACGGATCCGACTTCGACATTTTCTTGGTGCCGTCGCGCAGGCTCATCACCCGCGTCCCAGGACCGGTGATGACCGGCTCCGGCAGCGGAAAGAATTTGTCGCCATGGCCGTGCGCGGCGATCGATTCGGAAAAGTCGTTGTTGAATTTCTGCGCGATGTCGCGCGACAGCTCAAGGTGCTGCTTCTGGTCCTCGCCGACCGGCACATGGGTGGCGCGATAGACCAGGATGTCGGCCGCCATCAGCACCGGATAGTCGTACAGTCCGATCGAGGCGTTCTCGCGGTCCTTGCCGGCCTTTTCCTTGAACTGCGTCATGCGGTTGAGCCATCCCAGCCGCGCCACGCAGTTCAATATCCAGGTAAGCTCAGCATGCTCCGATACCTGGCTCTGGTTGAAGATGATCTGTTTCTTGGGATCGATGCCGCTGGCAATGAAGGCCGCGGTGACTTCGCGAATGTTGCGGCGCAATTCGTCCGGGCCGCCCGGCACCGGCACCGTGATGGCGTGCAGATCGACCACGCAATAAAGGCAGTTGTAGGTCGCCTGCAGCGCAACGAAATTGACGAGCGCGCCGAGGTAATTGCCGAGATGCAGATTGCCGGTCGGCTGGACGCCTGAAAAAACCCGCTCGATGATCGCCATATTCTTGATCCTGCCTGCGCATTCCGCGCCGTCCATTGCCATGCGGAACTTATCTGCGCAAGTCGCCAGGCGGTGAATGCCTGACAGCGCCGATTGCATCGGCCCAATTGATGACACCGAGCAGTGCCAGCAGCAGGGCGTAGATCGCGACGCCTGCGACAATCAAGACGCCGAGGATCGCGGCTTGTGCAACGCCATGCGCGTTCAAGGCCGGCGGCCACGCAACAGCCGTGGTAAACCATAAGCCGCCGCCCATCGCCAGCGCCGCCACGATGATGCGCGGCAGACGTCGCCGCGCCACGGCATCGATTGAAAGTCCGAATGTCGCAGCTCCGCGCCGGATCAATGCGAGCGCGTTGCTCCATGCCCCCAGCGCGATGCCGGCGGCGATACCGGTGGCGCCCGCTATCTGACCGAGGACAACGCCTAGAACGACCGCGACCGCAAATCCCTTCAGCGCCGTAAACAGTGGCGTGGCGGTGTCGCCGCGCGCGAAAAAGGCCGGCGACAGCGCCTTGACCAGCACATGAGCGGGCAGGCCGAGCGCCAGCAGCGCCAGCGCCTGCGCGGTGGCTAGGCTATCGGCCTGGGAGAACGCGCCGTGCTCGAACAGCGTGCGCACGATCGGCTCGCGCAGCACGATCAGCCCGAGCGCCGCGGGCAAAGCCAGGCCGACCGCGAGTTCGAGCGCGCGGGATTCTGCGTGCGCGAGCGCCGTCTTGTCATCGCTGCCGACGGCGCGCGTCAGTTCCGGCACCAGCACGGTGCCCATGGCGGTACCGACGATGCCGAGCGGCAATTCGATCAGCCGGTTGGCGAAATACAGCCACGACACCGCCGCAGGCGATGACGACGCGATGACGGCGCCGGCCATGATCAGCAATTGCGGTCCGGAATTCGCCACCATGCCGGCCATCCCTTTGATGAAGAAGCCGCGCATCGGCGCGTCGAACGACACCTTCAACGGTGCGGCGAGTTTCTCGCCGCCTGCCCGCAACGTCAGCATCAGCAATTGCAACACCCCGGCGAATCCGACGGTTGCAGCCATCACCAGCGCGGCATCGGCCGCATCCTGCGGCCTTGTCAGCAGCGCTATCATCACGGCGATCAGTGCCACGTTGAAAAGAATCGGCGAAAACGCTGCGAGCGCGAAGCGGTGCTGCGCGTTCAGCAGTCCCATCATCACCGCGACGGGACCTGCGAAGGCGAGATAGGGCAGCATCAGCCGGGCACTGTCGACCGCAAGCTCTAAGGTAGCGCGGCCGGCAAAGCCCGGCGCCAGCGCCGTGATCACCAGCGGCATCGCGAGGCCGATGAGGATCGCCGCCGCCGCCATTGCGAGGCTTACGCTGCCGAGCACGCGCCCGGCAAACGCCGCGGCCGCAGCGGGTCCGTCGTTGTCCCGGATGCGAAGCCAGGCCGGCACCAATGCGGTATTCAGAGCGCCCTCGGTCACCGATCGCCGCAGCACGCTGATCCCCTGAAACGCCACCAGGAACGCATCCGTCACCGGCCCCGCGCCGAGCAGCGCCGCCACCATGGCGTCGCGCGCGAAGCCGAGCAGCCGCGAGATGAGCGTTCCGGTGGAGACGGTGAGGATGGGGCGGATCATCAGGGCATTCTAAGACAATTTGACCCTCATGGTGAGGAGGCGCTCCTTCAGCGCCGTCTCGAACCATGAGAGTGCGTGGCCATCCTTCGAGACGCGGCCAACAGGCCGCTCCTCAGGATGAGGGTTTTTCCGGGGCGCTTGCTGGCGCATGCAGGAACGTGATAGGTCGCGGCACCTTTACCAAGGCGGCGCGCTCGCGCCGATCTGGATCGGATTCTCCGCATCCTCGCAATTGCCGCAACGGGATATTCTTGATGGCTGAAACGAAATACGACGTTCTGGGGATCGGCAATGCGATTTTCGACGTGCTGGTGCAGACCGACGAGGGTTTTTTGGCGCGCCACGGCATGACCAAGGGCGGCATGGCGCTGATCGACGAGGCGCGGGCGGCATCGATCTATCAGGACATGGGGCCGGCGGTGGAGATGTCCGGCGGCTCGGCGGCGAACACCATTGTCGGCATCGCCAGTCTCGGCGCGCGCACTGCCTTTATCGGCAAGGTCAAGGACGATCAGATCGGCGGGCTTTACAGCCACGACATCAAGGCGGCCAACGTCGCCTTCGCCACCGCGCCCGCGACCGGGGGACCCGCGACCGGCTGCTCCTACATTCTGGTGACGCCGGATGGCGAGCGCACCATGAACACCTATCTGGGCGCGGCGCAGGAGCTGATGCCCGGCGACATCGATCCGGCCGAGATCGCCGCTTCCGCGATCGTCTATCTCGAAGGCTATTTGTGGGATCCGAAAAATGCCAAGGATGCATTCCTGAAGGCCTCCGGCATCGCCCATGAGGCGGGCCGCCAGGTGGCGCTGACGCTGTCGGATGCGTTTTGCGTGGATCGCTATCGCGGCGAGTTTGTCGATTTGATGCGGGATGGGACGATCGATCTGATCTTTGCCAATGAGGCCGAACTGCATTCGCTGTACCAGACCTCGGATTTCGACACCGCATTGGCGCAGCTGCGCAATGACGTGAAACTCGGCGTCGTCACGCGCAGCGAGAAGGGCTGCGTGGTGGCGACGAAGGACGGCATCACCGCAGTGCCGGCATTCCCGATCAAAAAACTGGTGGACACCACCGGCGCCGGCGACCTGTTCGCCGCGGGATTTCTGTTCGGCCTGGTGCGCGGCGCCGGCCATGAAAACTGCGGGCGGCTCGGCGCGCTCGCGGCCGCCGAAGTGATCCAGCATATCGGCGCGCGGCCGCAGGTGTCGCTGAAGGCGCTGGCAAAGCAGAACGGGTTGCCGGTTTAGCCGTGTCCCCGACGCGGTGCAGCGTTTTTCACGCTGCTCCGCAGAGCCGGGACCGTGCCAAATCAATGCGTCATGGCCGGGCTTGACCCGGCCATCCATCTTTTTTGAAAAAGAGTCTTGAGAGGATGATGGATGCGCGGGTCAAGCCCGCGCATGACGAGAGAATTGTGTTCGCTACGGCCCCGGCTCTGCAGCGCACCGCTTCGCAAGAGCTACGCGCTGCGCTGCGTCCGGGGCACGGAGCTACGCCGCCTTCTGCGCCGCATCAAGCTCGGCATAGACGCCGCTCTCGAATGCCGCGAATGCTTCCAGACACTTCTTGTCGCAGAACGGCAGCACCTGCATCAGGATGACGCCGGAAATGTCGCGCGACGGATCGATCCAGTAATAGGTGTTGGCAAGGCCGGCCCAGGCGAGGCTGCCGGGGCTGCGGCCTTCCGGCGATTTCGCCGTGTTGATCATGAAGCTGAGGCCCCACTTCTTGTCCATGCCGGGATAAAGCTCGACGTCGTTGGTCGCGAACGCCACCGCCGACGTCAACTTTGGCATGTTGAGTTCGCCGATGTGGTTTTGCGCCATCATCGCGACGGTCTCCGGCTTCAACAGCTGGTTGCCGTTGCCGCGGCCCTTGTTGAGAATCATCTGGGTAAACTTGATGTAGTCGCCGGCGGTGCCGTAGAGCCCGCCGCCGCCCATGTGGAATTCGGGCTCCTGTTCCAGTTCGAACGGGATCGCCGCCAGCGATCCATCCTCGCCGCGCGTATGCATGCCGACCAGACGTTTGCGCTGCGAATCGCCGATCTTGAACGCGGTATCGCTCATGCCGAGCGGCGCCAGCATGTGATCGCGCAAGTAAGCATCGAGCCGCTTGCCGCTGACCGCTTCCACCGCCTTGCCGACGAAATCGATGTTGGTGCCGTATTCCCAGCGCGTGCCGGGATCGGACATCACCGGCGTCTTCAGCGCGGCGTTCTGGCAGGTGGTGATGCCGGGCGTGCCGGTCTTCTCCAGATATTTCACCATGTCGCCGTTCCACATGTCGTAGCAGAAGCCAGCGGTGTGGGTCATGAGATGGCGCAGCGTGATCGGGTTCCTTGCAGGCCGCAGTTTTGGCGTGCCATCGGCCTCAAAACCCTCCAGCACCTGCGGGGAAGCCAGATCCGGCAGAACCTTGCCGATCGGCCCCTCCAGCGACAGCTTGCCCTGTTCCACCAACTGCATCGCGGCGGCGGCGGTGACGGCCTTGGTCATGGACGCGATCCAGAACACGGTGTCAGGCGTCATGGCGTCGTCCTTGGACAGGTCGCGCTTGCCGAACGCGCCCTGATAGATCACCTCGCCCGCCGTAGCGGCCATCGCGACCACTCCGGGAATCTCTCTTGCGTCGGCTTTCTGGCGCAACGCCTGATCGATCTGAGCCTTGCCTTGCATGTGCACCTCCCGTTCTGATTTTTTTGGATGGCCGATCTTCCTCCCGGGCGCGGCTTGCCGCAAGCGTGATTGCGGAGCCTTGCATTGCCGCGGGCCTACCGGCATATCCCGGCATGTTGAAGGCCGAGGCCTTTTCGGAACAATTGTTGCGGCAAAGCGTTCGAATTGCGGCGCAAATGGTGCGCCGCCGGCCAACCGAATTGATGAAAATTATTGCAGCGCCTTCGCGCTGCGAAGGGATGACAATGATTTCGAAATGGAGCGAGTGGAAGCGCTATCCGCGGGCCGGAAAAGGCGAGAATATCGAAGCGCCGATCAGCCCTGGCATCTACGAAGTTCGGTTCGCCGGCACGGGCGCGCTGCACTCGTTCGGCGCGGTCGACAATGTGGCGCAGGCGCTGGCGCTGCTGCCGGTCGCCTCCAAATCGTGGTTCGGACGCGGCGAGCCGGCCAGGTTGCCGGAACTGGAATACCGCACCTGCGCCACCTCCACCAAGGCGGCGGCCAAGGCCGCCGCGGAGCGCATGATCGGCCGCCGCGAAACCTATATGAGCGGCGCGGCTTGAAGGGTACGGCCGAAAAGCGTTTGTAACAACCCAATGACCGTCATGGCCGGGCTTGTCCCGGCCATCCACGTCTTTGGCGCGTCCAAGAAGTAAGGCGTGGATGCCCGGCACAGGGCCGGGCAACGGCGAACTTGGCCTTCAAAATTGCTTGAACCGCCAGCATCGCAAGATCGATGCATTGCGGCTTGTTTCGCCCTATACTCCATCTCAACATCGCGAAGAAACGTCGAGGAGAGCCAAGCCATGTCCCCTACAACTGCAACCGTCCGCTCGATCCCCGCCGCGCCATCGCTGCGGGATCGCCTGAAAGACCGCGCGCTGCTGCGTGAGCAGTGCTACATCGACGGCGCCTGGGTGGGCACGCCGGTCCGTCCCGTCACCAATCCCGTCAACGGCGTCGAACTGGCGAAAGTGCCGAAGATGGACGCCGCCGAGACGACGCAAGCGGTAGAGGCCGCGGAGCGCGCGTTTCCGGCCTGGGCCAAGCTCACCGCCAAGCAGCGCTCCAACATCTTGCGCAAATGGTTCGACCTCATCATCGCCAACCGCGAAGACCTCGCGCTGATTCTCACCTCCGAGCAGGGCAAGCCGCTGGCAGAGGCGCTGGGCGAGGTCGATATCGGCGGCGCCTATGTCGAGTTCTTCGCCGAGGAAGCGCGCCGCGTCTATGGCGAAACGATTCCGTCGCAGCGGCCGGATGCGCGCCTGCTCGCCATCAAGCAGCCGATCGGCGTCTGCGGCGCGATCACGCCGTGGAATTTTCCGTGCTCGATGATCACCCGAAAAGTTTCGCCGGCGCTGGCCGCAGGCTGCACGGTGGTGCTGAAACCCGCCAACGAGACGCCACTGACAGCGTTGGCGCTGGTGGTGCTGGCCGAGAAGGCCGGCGTGCCGAAAGGCGTGTTCAATATCCTGACCGGCAATTCCTCGGCGATCGGCAAGGTGCTGTGCGAACATCCGGCGGTGCGCTTCGTCGGTTTTACGGGCTCCACGGAAGTCGGGAAGATTCTCTACCAACAGGCCGCCGTCGGTGTAAAAAAACTCGGGCTCGAACTCGGCGGCAACGCGCCCTTCGTGGTGTTCGACGACGCCGACATCGATGCCGCGGTGGACGGCGCGATCGTCTCGAAATACCGCAACATGGGCCAGACCTGCGTCTGCGCCAACCGCATCTACGCCCAGGACAAGATCTACGATGCATTCGTGGAAAAACTCTCGAACAAGGTCGCGGCGATGAAGATCGGCGACGGCACCGAACAGGGCGTGGTGCAGGGGCCGCTGATCAACCTGGACGCGGTCGACAAGGTCGAGAAGCACATCGCGGACGCAGTCAAGCACGGCGCCAGGATCGTCACCGGCGGCAAGCGCCACGCGCTTGGCGGCACCTTCTTCGAGCCGACCGTGCTCGCCAACGTCAAGTCCGATGCGCTGGTCTCACGGGAAGAAACATTCGGGCCGCTGGCGCCGGTGTTCCGCTTCAAGGACGAGGCCGACGTGATCGCGATGTGCAACAACTCCCCGTTTGGTCTGGCGTCGTATTTCTACTCGCGCGACCTCGGCCGGGTATGGCGGGTCGCCGAAGCGCTGGAGTCCGGGATGGTCGGCGTCAACACCGGCTTGATCACCACCGAGGTGGCGCCGTTCGGCGGCGTCAAGGAAAGTGGCCTCGGCCGCGAAGGCTCGCATCACGGCATGGAAGAATATGTCGAAATCAAATACGTGATGATGGCGGGGATCTAGCGTTCCCCGGATGCTGCGCAGCGCGCCGCCCCTCGCGGCGTGGTGCGCTGCTGAGCCGGGGCCGTAACAGGCGCCGGCGTTTCGTGCGGTCCCGGCTCTGCGGAGCAGCGTGAAGAACGCCGCACCGCGTCCGGGACACGGGGCATGTGCTACCCTCCCGAAACATCTCCCCCGAACGCGCCATGCCGCCCCACACCTGACGCAAAGCGCGCGGCGCCGACAGCGTCTCGCCGGACGCGATCACCTCGAGCCCGCCGCGCAGTTCATTGGCGATGGCGTCGTCTTCGGCGTTGCGGCAATGCGGACGGTTGATCGAGACGATGATGATCGGGCCGTCGCGTTCGACGAGCACGGTGTCGTTATCGGTCACAATGTTCTCCCTGTGCGCCGTCAATGCGAGCCAACGGGTCGCGCGAACCCGCGCCCGATGATAAACTCCGCGGGAAGCAATCCAGCTAAACCAAAACTGGATTGCTTCGTCGCAACTGCTCCTCCCAATGACGGACGCGAGTTTATCCGCTCACGGCAAGATCGCTACCGGTGATCAGCCTGTACGCCTCGAGATAGCGCTTGCTGGTGGCGTCGACCACGCTTGCCGGCAATGGCGGCGGCGGGGCGTCGCCGTTCCAGCGGCCGGCGCGCCTTTCCGCATCGAGGTAATCGCGCAGCGGCTGCTTGTCGAAACTCGGCTGCGGCCGGCCCGGCGCATAGACGTCCGCCGCCCAGAACCGCGAGCTGTCGGGGGTCATCACCTCATCGATCAGGATGATGCGGCCGTCGGCGTCGCGGCCGAACTCGAATTTGGTGTCGGCGATGATGATGCCCTGGCTGCGGCTGACGGTTTCGCCGAGCGTGTAGACCGCGCGGGTCATGCTCTCCAGCGTGTGGGTTACCTCATCGCCTAGAATTTCGCGCATCCGCCCGATCGTGATGTTCTCGTCGTGGCCGGTTTCGGCTTTGGTGGCGGGGCTGAAGATTCCGGGCTCCAGCTTTGCGCTTTCAAGCAGCCCCGATGCGAGCTTTTCGCCGGCCAGCGTGCCCGCCGCGGCATATTCCTTCCACGCCGAGCCAGAGAGATAACCGCGGATCACGCATTCGATCGGAAACACATTTGTGTGCCGGCACAGCATCGCACGGCCGGCGATCTCGGCGCCATGCCCCCGCAGCGCCGGCACTTCCTCAATGATTTCGTCGGCATCCGCGCTGATCATGTGATGCGGCACCACGCCTTCGAGCCGGCCAAACCACCACGCGCTGAGTTGCGTCAGCACCGCGCCCTTTATCGGGATGGTCTCGGCCATCACCACGTCGAAGGCGCTGATGCGGTCGGTGGTGAGCAGCAGCACGCGGTCGTCGCCGACCGCATAGATATCGCGCACCTTGCCCCGTCCGATTTTTGGAAGCGGCAAGTCGCTGGCGAGCATCGTGGGCATCAAGAACAGCTTTCCTTACGTCATTGCGAGGAGCACTTGCGACGAAGCAATCCAGTCTTGTGCGTGGGGAGAACTGGATTGCTTCGTCGCGGAGTTTATCATCGGGCCGGCCAACGGCCGGACCCGTTGACTTCTCGCAATGACGGCTAATGTCACTCCGGCAGCGGAATGAATTCGTGTTCGTTGGGCACCTCGGCAAAGCGGCCGGACTTCCAGTCCTGCTTGGCCTGCTCGATCCGCTCCTTGCTGGAGGAAACAAAATTCCACCAGATGTGGCGCGGGCCTTCCAGCGCGTCGCCGCCGAGGAACATCATCCGCGCCGGCGTGATCGCCCTGACCGTGATACGATCGCCGGGCCGGAAGATCAGCAGCCGAGGCCCTTCATAGCGCGCGTTTGCGATCTCGATCTCGCCGTCGATCACATAGATCGCGCGCTCCTCGTGGTCGGGATCCAGCGGCACGCTCGCGCCCTGATCCAGCGCCACCTCGGTATAGAACCACGGCGACACCATATCGACCGGCGATTTCGCGCCGAACGAACTGCCGGCAATGACGCGCGCGGTAAAGCCGGTGTCCTTCACCGTCGGCAGACTGTCGGCGCCATAATGCTGGAACGAGGGTGCGATTTCCTCGGCGCCTTTCGGCAATGCGATCCAGCTTTGCAGGCCGAGCATCTTCTGGCCGTTCTGCCGCTGCACGTCCGGCGTGCGTTCGGAATGCGCGATGCCGCGGCCCGCGGTCATCAGGTTCATGGCGCCGGGCTGGATTTCCTGGATGTTGCCCTCGCTGTCGCGGTGCATGATCGAGCCGTCAAACAGATAGGTGACGGTGGCAAGCCCGATATGCGGGTGCGGGCGCACGTCCATGCCCTTGCCGGAGACGAACTGCACCGGCCCGAAATGATCGAAGAAGATGAAAGGCCCGACCATCTGCCGCTTGCCATGCGGCAGCGCGCGGCGCACCTCGAACCCGTCGCCGAGGTCGCGGGTGCGCGGTACGATCACCAGCTCCAGCGCGTCGCAGGAAGTGGGATCGCCGAGCACGGGATCGTTGGAGGGAAGCCAGCTCATGGGGACTCCGTGAAAGTTTCGGCCATCATAACAGCAATTATCAGCGTCGTCCCCGCGAAGGCGGGACCTATAACCACCGATGCTGTTGCTCAACTCGCAGCGGCCGCCTGCTCTGGCGCCGTGGCTCGCGCTTCGTCTCGCAAAAAGAGGTCGTCATGCCCGGCCTTGTGCCGGGCATCCACGTCTTTAAAACATGCAGGCAAAAAAGACGTGGATGGCCGGAACAAGCCCGGCCATGACGGGGGATGAAAACAATGTTCGCTCCAAAAACAAGTGCGGCGCTGGCGCAGCTCAACGGCCCCGTCATCGAAACGCCGCGGCTAAAACTGCGGCAATGGCGCGGCGCCGACGTTGCGCCCTACACCGCGATGCTGGCGGATCCCGGCACCGCGCGTTTCATCACCGTCGATGGCAAGGCGGTCGAAGACAGCATGACCGGCTGGCGGCATACTGTCGTGATGGCCGGGCACTGGGCGATCCACGGCGCCGGCATGTTCGCGGTCGAGGAAAAACACAGCGGCAAGTTTGTCGGACGGGTCGGGCCATGGTTTCCGCCGACCTGGCCGGATTTCGAAATCGGCTGGGGCATCGTTCGGGAAGCACGGGGCAAAGGCTATGCCGCTGAAGCCGCCCGCGCGGCGATCGACTGGGCGTTCGCCAGCTTCGAGATCGCACAGGTGATCCACTGCATCGATCGTGAGAACATCGCGTCGCAGGGCGTGGCGCGGCGGCTCGGCGCGACGAGGCAACGCGAGATCCAGCTGTTCGGCCACGTCGCGGACATGTGGGTGACCCCACGCGGCGCGTGGACGGCGTCGCGGCGTTAGAACATGCGGAAATTGAAGAAGCCGCCGCCGAACGGCCGGTCATACTGGGCCTGACGGTAGCCGCCGAACTGCGCCGCGGGGGCTGGAGGATAGGCGGCAGCGTAATTCGGCCGCTCGCGGCGCTCGGCACGCGCCACGGGCTTAGGACGCTGCGGTATTTTGGCGATCGACTTGTGGGGTGGCGGCGGAGGCGCAATGGCCTCGGCGGCGGTAGCGGGCAGTTCGGCTCGGGCCTGCAGCTCCGGACTGGCCGGACTATCCGGCTTGCGGTAGGTCATCTGCCGTTCCCACTGCAACCGCTCGGCGGTTGGCGGCAAGGACGCGATATCCGGGTAAACCACTGCAGACACTTGCGGTTTATCGTGTCTTTCCTGGGACTGCCGCCATGACGCGAGCGAGCCGCCGTTCGACACGGTCGCAGCCACAACGGGCGCGGGGGCAACTTCCTTGGGAACCAGATAGTCTGCGGCGAACAGCAGCCCGAGCAGGCAACACCCCATTACCAGAAAGTATCTCAAAACCGGCACGACGCAGCCCCTTGTTGGCGTCAATAATTCGGCGCCTCTCGATTAGTTCCTGCCGAGAGGTTTCGGTTCAGAGGAAATGGGAATTGCCTTGCTGCGAGATGCCCAAATTTGTTGCATTTCGCGGGAAAGTGATCAGCTTGATCGTGGCGACGCCGCCGGCGTTCTATTGCCGCCCGAGATGTGTCGCGGTTTCGACCCGGTCGAAGCGCTCCAGGGACAGGATGGCGTCCGCCAGCTGATCGGCGCGGCCGTTCAGCACGGGACGCGCCAGGGTCAGGAATTTCTGCTGCATCGCCTGCGCGTCGGGGAACGATGACGGCTCGCCGGAGGGATCGGCATAGAGCCGCTCATGCACGCCATCCGCGGTGGTGATGGAGACGCGGGCGCCAAACGGATGGCTGCGTCCGGTCTCGAGGCGGTCGTCCCGCACCACGTCAAAACGGTCCGCCAGCGCGTCGACCGCGGCATCGCCGAGCCGCGCGTAATCGTCCCAGCCGAAGCGGCCCTGGTCCAGCGCCACGGCGCCGGTGAAGAACATCGAGAACTGGCCGCCGACGATCGAGGTCGGATGCCGCTTAGTGGCCGCGTCGCCGGTCAACGTGATGCCGTTGCGATGCAGGCCGATCTCGACGCGCTTGACCTGGTCCGGCGTCAGATTGTGCTCCCGGCGCATCGCGATCAGCGCATCCAGCGCCGCGTGGGTATAGCGGCAGCTCGGATAGGGTTTTACGCCGATCTTCATGGTCTCATAGATTTTGCCGAGGCCCGCGACCGCCTTGTCCGGATGCGCGTCGTCGCTGTAGCCGAACAGCAGGCCGTGCTTGCCCTCGACCGATTCGGTGGCGCCGACAAAATCGTTGCGCGCCAAGGTGGCCGCGATGACGCCGTTCATGGCGGCGGCGCCGACCTGGTAGCGCTTGTTCCACGCGCCGTTGACCAGAAACTGCAGCGAACCCGCGGCCTGGCTGCCCGACACGCCGAACGCCGCGATAATCTGCTGCTTCGACAGCCCGAACAGCTTTGATGCCGCCGCCGCCGCGCCGTAAGTGCCGGCGGTCGCGGTCGGATGAAAGCCGCGCTTGTAGTGCGAGGTCGGATCCAGCGCGTTGCCGAGCCGGCAGCACACTTCATAGCCTGCGACGATCGCGGTCAGCACGTCGCGGCCCGACGCGCCGACCAGTTCGCCGACCGCGAAGGCGGCAGGAACCACCGGCGCGCTCGGATGCAGCGAGGAATCCGCGTGGGTGTCGTCGAAATCCAAGGAATGGCCGAGCGCGCCATTGAGCAGCGCCGCCACCGCGGGCGTCCAGGTTTTGCTGTCGCCGAATACCGTGGCCGCGCCCTTGCCATCCAGCGCCAGCGCTTCCAGCATCCTGAGCAGCGACGGCGTGGATTCCGCGTCGCGCCGGGCGCGCACCGCGCTGCCGAGAAAATCCAGCGTGAGGATTTTCGCGCGCTCCAGCACTTGGTGGGGAATATCCTCAAACTTCAAATCCGCGACGTAGGCGGCGAGCGTTGCAGTTTCATCGGCCATTGTGTTTCCTTAGCTGTTATCGACAGCGTAGGCGGGCTAAATCGGCGTTTCAAGCGGCATCCAGGTCGGCTGTTGCCAATGATATTGCCGAACTCGGGTAGACCCGAGTTCGGTGGCGGCCGGCAGCCATGCCGATTTCATCTGTAAGGCTTTCCTGTAACACTTCCGGAATGCGGCGAATGATCGCTCTCGTAAAACGCCTGTCTGCCCCGTTGCGGTCCCGCAAGGCGCAACTGGCATTGGCAGTGCGGGTCACCGTTGCCGCGTTCGGCGCGCTGGCGGTGGCGCTGGCGTTGCATCTGATGCTGCCGCTCTGGGCGGTGCTGACGTCGCTCATTGTCACCCAGATGAGCGTCGGCAGGTCGCTGAAGACGACCCGCGACTATCTGCTCGGGACGGTGGGCGGCGCGATCTACGGCGCCGCGATCACGGTGCTGATCCCGCACTCCGGCGAAGCCGGGCTGCTGGCCCTGCTGGTGCTGGCGATTGCACCGCTTGCCTTCATTGCCGCGATCAATCCAAGCCTGAACGCAGCCACGGTGACTGCCGTTATCGTGCTCCTGGTGCCGACCATGCATCACGCCAATCCGCTGGACTCGGCGATCGACCGCGTCCTCGAAGTGCTGGTCGGCGCGGTGTGTGGGCTGCTCGCATCTTTCTTCGTGCTGCCGTCGCGGGCGCATAGCCAGCTCCGCGCCAGCGCCGCGCAGACCCTCGAATTGATAGCAGCCGCGCTATCCGAATTGCTGGCGGGGGTCACGCGCGGACGCGACAACGACGCGCTGCACGCGCTGCAGGATGGCATCGGCGCCGCGATGGCCGGGCTGAACGCCACCGGTGCCGAGGCCGAGCGCGAACGCGCCGCGCATCTGTCCAGCGGCCCTGACACCGGACCGCTGCTGCGCACAGTGCTGCGGCTGCGCCATGATCTTGTGATGATCGGGCGGGCCACGGTGGTGCCGCTGCCGGCCGACGTGCAGGCCCGGCTGGCCGCGCCGCTGGCGCGCGTCAGCGAGACCATGTCTGCCTACTTGCGGGCGATCGCGGAGGCCTTGCGAACCGGCGTCGGCGCGCCGGCGATCTGGCCGGTGCAGACCGCGCTGCAGGCTTACGCCGCCGAAGTCGCGGCGGTGCGGGCCGAAGGCCTGATCCGCGGCCTGCCCGGCGACGTCGCGGAGCGGTTTTTCACGCTGGGATTTTCGCTGGAGCAGATGCGGCAGAACCTGAAGGACCTCGAGCGCTGCGTGGCGGAATGGGCGGAGAAGTCGGCAGGCGCGGCGCCGGCTGCCGAAGAATAGGTCCTGCAGGTCGCGCGGTTCAGCGCGCGACCTGCTGCAGCATCGCCGGGACAATGAGCCGGTGAAACGGCAGGATGATTGTGAGGTAGGTGCGGCCTAGAAGATTGTGCGTGAGGACGAGCGTTGTCGCGGTGACGTGGCGGCTGCCATCCGAGTCGACAACGTCCACGACGACTCGAAAGTCGAGATGGCGGTCATTGAAGCCGGCAACAAGTCGGTCCGGGGTTTCGCTTACGACCGGAAATATGCCGATGGTTTCCGGTGTACCGGCCCCGGTCGGGGCACCCGTCTTCAGGCCGAACGGCGCCACCAGACAATTGCGCAACGTCAATAACACGTCGATCCATCGCGGCGAGCGGCTGAACATTCTCTCGGCGGCATGGCGCGCATCGAGCCCAGCATCGTCTACCGAGACGCTGTAGGCATCGACGAACTGCGCGCCGGGGAGCAGCGCGTGAGCGCGAACGGTGGGTGCGACGGCGGCGGCTTTCGTGGATGCCTTTGCTGTCATCGACCCCGCCGGGTTCAGCCGAATCATACGCAAGTCGCGAAGTGAGTATAACCGGGTGCAGGGGGGAGACGACAGTGGGGTTGAGGCATCGATCGCCTTGCTGCCTCCCGCGCTGTCCGTTCTTTGTCACAACGTTTCAACATTTCGTGCCGATTTCGAAGGCTACTGTTGAAACTAATTATTATATAAAATTGCATTTCAACCCATCGGTATTAAAACACACTGTTGAAACTATGTACTTTCAAGAGCTTAACAACGATCAGCGGCGAGAAATGATCAACAGTCAGCAGCGCTTCGAAGCGCTGCGGGACGCCAAAATCGTGCGCTCGGCCTGGGTCGCGTTCCCTTGATCAGCGCGCGCATCACACGCGCCCTTGAACGGTTTGGTCTTCTTGGGTCGGGTATCCGTATCCTCGGCACAAATGCCATCTACGCCTACGAAGCCGCCGCCGGAGTGCGTATCGATCCCGGGCTCGCGACTACGGAAGATATCGATCTGCTTCTCGACGCCCGCGGCGGATTGACATTCGTCGCCGACGAAGAGGTTTCGGAATCCTCGCTTATGAAGGTTCTCAAGCGAGTGGATACCAGCTTCGATCGGTCGAGAGAAACATCTCGCGCGGTCAATCGCGACGGCTATCTTGTCGATCTGATCAAGCCGGTTCAAAACCCACCATGGAAGGAAGCGCCCGACAAAGTGGGCGCCGATCCGGAAGACCTGAGCGCAGTCCAGATCGAGGGGCTGGCATGGCTTCAGAATTCCCCGCCGTTCGAGGCGGTGGCGATCGACGAGAAGGGCGAGCCCGTCCGCATTGTCGCACCGGATCCCAGGGTTTGGGCGGTTCACAAACTTTTGCTGTCCAAGCGCGCCGATCGTCAGCCGATCAAGCGACAGCGCGACGCCGCCCAGGCCGAGGCGGTAAGCGCGCTCGTCGCCACCTATCTAACTCATTTGCCTTTTGACGCCGAGCAGTTGCGGATGCTTCCGAAGCAACTCGTCGCGGAAGCCGCGCCTCTGTTCGTTGCGAGCGGCACGGCGTGAATCTTCAGGGCTTTCGGCCGCGATTGTCAGTGCCGGCCAAACGCTGCGTGAGCAACCGGAAGCGTAGAATGACGAGCACCGCATAAACCGCGGTGCCGCAGGACAGCCCGATCCACACGCCGATCGCTCCGAGCTCCGTCCGGAATCCGAGGCCGCAAGCGGCGGGGAATCCGACCAGCCAGTAGCTGATCGCGGCGAACAGCAGCGGCACCCGTGTGTCGTTCAGGCCGCGCAGTGCGCCGGCCACGACGGTCTGGATACCGTCGGCGACGAAGAAGGTCGCGCCGACCAGCAGCAGGGCCGCCGTGAGGTCGATCACGGCGCCGGCGCTGTCCGCGGCGTCGCCGAAGAAGAAGCGCCCGATCGCGTAGCGGCCGAGAAGCACGGCCAGCGTCATGACCGACATAAAGACAATGCCGAGCAGCATCGCGACAAAGCCCGCGCGGCTGATCGCCGGCGTATCGCCCCGGCCGACGGCGTGCCCGACCCGCACGGTCGCCGCCATGCCGATGCCGAATGGCACCATGAACAGGATCGCCGCGATCTGCAGCGCGATCTGGTGCGCGGCGAGCGGCGTGGTGCCGATCAGTCCCATCAACAGCCCTGCCGCGCCGAACAGGCCATACTCCAGCAGGAAGGCGATCGAGATCGGTGCGCCGACGACGACCAACTGTCGCATCAACGGCCAGTCGATGCGCCAGATGCGGCCCAGCACGCGGTATTTTTTGAACGGGCGGCGGCTGGTGGCGAACCAGAGTGCGGCAAGAAACATTCCGAAATTGACGATGGTGGTGGCAAGGCCGGCGCCGAACAGCTCCAGCCGCGGCAGTCCCCACGCGCCGTGGATCAGCAGCCAGACCAGCACCGCGTTAGCCGGAATGGCAACCAGCGTAATCCACAGTCCCGGCTCCGGCCGGTTGACCGCGCCCATGAAGCCGCGGATCGCCAGAAACGCCAGCGCCGGCGTAATCCCCCACGCCAGACCCAGCAGATATTTCTGCGCGAGATGCGCGGTCGCGGGCGCCTGGCCGAGCATCAGGAGAATTTGCTCGCCGAACAATGGAAGCATCATCATCGGCAGCGAAATCATGAGCGCCGCCCACAGCCCGACCCGAAGCGCGCGCCGCACGAGGCGCGGATCGCGCCTGCCGAACGCTTGCGCGGCCAGCGGCGCCACCGCGGACACCAGCCCCATGCCGAACGTAAAACTGACGAAGAACACGGTATGCGCCAGCGCCGCCGCGGCCACCGCCTCGTCGCCGAGACGTCCGATCAACGCCAGATCGGTCGTCATCATCGCGATCTGCCCGAGCTGCGTCAGCGCGATCGGGACGGCGAGCTTGAGGGTTGCGGTGAGTTCGAGGGCGAGGCGGGTGCGGATTGCTCCTGCGGAGGTTGTCGCCGCGATCGGTCCTAGCTCGATCTTGTCAAGGGATGTCACGGCGCGAGACTAGCATTGCCGGGCGACGAAAGGATGGCGGGTGCAACTAGTTAGGGTGGGCAAAGCGAGCGTGCTCACCATTTCACCAAGCGGCGATCCGTCGCATCTGTCTTCATGACCGGATTGTGGGCACGGCGCAGATGCACCTTTGGCCACCTGCGCGCCGAGGCATGCGTTGGAATTGTGCGGCCCGTTCATTGCGACGAAGTGCATCCGGCTACGAAACGCTCTTCCTTAGCGAATAAGCGCCCCGATATAATTCCAGCGTACCTGTCCGTCAGACCATCTATCCAGGTCAAGAATGACCTTACGGTTGCCGTTGCTGAACGTGACGTTCTTCGACCCCTGATCGGAGTGTACGCCCTCTACGTTTCCGCTCACTACCTTGCCGACCCTCCAGGATGTCAAGCAGGCGCTTATGTCCCTCGCAGCGGAGTTAAAGATGGTCTCCGGATCGGAAAGATCCTCGTCGGGATAGATCGGCTTGATGTTGACTGCGGCGAGTTTTTCGTCGGTGTAACCAAAGTTGGTCTTGAGTCTGTTGATGAAGGCTCGCTGCTCGCTCGCGGAACGAGGAGCACTGGTAAGGGAGGTCGCTTGCAAGCGTTTGTACAGGCGAAGGTCTGTCACCCGCCCTTGGCTGCAAGTAAACATGCAGACCGGCTCCATTTGATTGCGGCGCCATATGGATTGGCAGTTATCGATGAAATTGTTGTTGGTCTTCTGATCCTGCATTAGACGCATGCCTTCGTCGCTTGTACACGAGGCGGAGGGCGCATCCGCCAGCAGAGCGTTTAGCTTTTCGCAATAGCCTACACCGCCTCGCCAAACCCATGCCTCTGGCGCCAGCCCCTGCTCGATCCCGCGCCACACCATTGTAATCAGTGTATCCAACTCCTGTGGCGCGCCCATTCCACCCTGAACTTGAAAGCCCCGAAGTAATTTTCCGCTGGATACATCAACTATTCTAACGTTGATGACGACCGCATCGCCTATCGCGGCCGCAGTCGGAAGGAAAGCCTCTTCCGCGCGGCGATTGCAGTCGATGGTGTCGTTGGTCATCGAAATGGACATCAGTTGATCTGCGTCGGCCAACTTCTCCATCGCTTGCAGGTTGTTCTCGGAAAGTACCACAGAATACCTGCGCGATTTGCGCAGCAAACCCTCAAGCATAGCCGAAAGAATGTCTTCCCGATTTACCAACGATTGACCACTCACGGTAAATCGCCCGAGAGCGGCGCGAGTAAATTGCGAGGGCTTCGGTTTGTCACAAATGGAGTCTGGCGAGATTTTCAGGGTAGTGAACATGCAATATCGATATGCCCGATAAGCCTTCAATTTGTCGCTTTCCGGGAACAGTTGCAGGAAGGAAGTGGTGGTGCTGACGCTGAAGCGACCCTGCGCAGCAGCACTAGAAAAAACGGAGCGCAGGGAGCCTGCGATGTTGGCGTCGACCTTCAGGTCGACGTTCAAGGCGCAGGCGGAAAGAGCGGAGAAAATTCGCTCCGAATCCGGAAAGTTCTCCGCTGCCAAAGCTGGCCTACTCTCCACCACCACGAAGCTTATGCAAGCTACTAGGATCACAAGCTTCGCACCTTGGCAGAAACTTTCTACTAGGCGTCCGAGCTTCGCGAGGCGAAATTTCGATTGCAGGCGGCGTTCGTACATATCGCATGCTTCAGTTCAATTCGTCGCAGTTATTTTCCCGCTGATGATGCCCTGGACACATTGTGTGTAGAGCTTATACGCCTCGAGCCGCTGCGCGTCGGGAATGAGCTTTAGAAAGTCCGCCGAACTCTTGAAACTGGCGGCTCCCTGGGTTCGCTGCCCGTCGTAAATGGTTTTCAGCGAACCGACCAAGTCCGCCGAAATATCGATGTTCGCCCCCGCAGCGCAACCGCGAAGGAGATCCGTAAACTGCTGAGAATTGGGTAGCGTCTGTTGCTGAGCTTGGGCGCTGCAGAGGACCGCCAAGATTCCAACGAAACACGTGGAGAGATGCACCAGTCGCATTGAAGCCTCCGGCCTATTCCGATTGCGCGCCGCGGCCGAGAACCGTCGAAAGGGCACCTATGAGCGCTGCCAAAACCAGCTTGAAGCCCTCGGTCGCCGCCGGTAGCAGTGAAGCTCTCACAACAGGTCCTAGAAAATCCGCCAAAACGATCAAACAGACGCATGCCGCGAGCAGTGCGCCGTAAATAACGAGTGCGGTCTTTTGAACGCGTGTCATTCAGGGCCCCTTTAATTTCGAGAGCTTAGGGGCACCCGCCTGTCAAATCAACAAGGAGTTGTGTCAATCAATTTGCATGTCCCGCAGGCGCTCCGATCAGCTGGCGGGCTTGTTGCGATTCCCCTGCGAAGCTCTCGGCCGTCGATCAATCGGCCTTAGTGGTGCGGCGGCTCTAAGAATACCGGTCGGGATTCTCAGCCCTGCCGCACCGGGCCAGTCCGACGCGATCGCGGACCCCGAAATTTTAACGACGGCGTGATAGCCTGCCGGCGGCCGGACGCCTCCGGCCCCTCCCCGTTAACTTCCCGTCTGACCGGTATCCGCAGCACCTGGAAGACCCCAAAAACGGCCTTGCAACCTTCGCGCAATAGCCTCACACATCCACATTCGACGGCACAATTCTTCCCTTCTCCCCTTGTGGGAGAAGGTGGCCATAGGCGGCCTTCAGCCGCCGTTCTTTGAGTAGGACGCCGATGCTTTGCATCGGCTATGCGAAGTCCGTGCCGGATGAGGGGTTACGCTCTATCGAAAGACCTGAACCCCTCACCCGTCTCGCATCTGGCGATGCGAGCCACCCTCTCCCACAAGGGGAGAGGGAAGTAAGAGCGCTCGTCTCGCCATAATGTCATGGCCGGGCTTATCATGGACATCCATGTCTTGCGAGCGCCGCCGATTTCAGAGAGCTTTCGACTCGTCGATCCTGAGGCAGAATGATGGGTCTAAAAAAGGTTGCATTCGTCGGTTTCGACTCCGCTTGGGCAGGCAATCCAAGGCACCCGGCGCGATTTGTGCGATATCATTCGACGGGAAAAGATTTCACGATTTCAAAGAGCCGAAGCTTGCCGGCTTCGACGAGGCCCGCTGCTTCATAGCAACGGTGAACCGGAAACACCGGCTGACGTTGGTTGCGATTGATCAGCCGACGATTGTACCCAACGACGAAGGTATGCGCCCCGTGGAGAAAGTCGCTGCTTCCATAGTCAGTTGGTTGGGTGGAGGCGTACAACCTGCCTATCGCAAGAGAGAAGATATGTTCGGTGCCGGCGCTCCAATCTGGAAATTTCTCGACAGATTGGGTGCGATCGAAAATCCCGAGCTATCGAGGCGCGCCATGCGCGGCAAATTCATCATGGAAGTGTTTCCGGCCCTTGCGTTGCCGTCACTCAATCGAGCCTTCTGCGGGTGGAAAAAAGGACCAAGGTACAATCCGGCAAATCGCGGAAGATTTAGACAAAAGGCCTGGCAGAAGGTTGTCGCAACCGTTCTTAGCGAGGCGCGCAAGTTAAAATGCGAGAAATTTATTCGCTGGTGCAATCAACTCAGAAAAGTAAGAGCTCCCCGAAAATGTCATCAAGACAAGCTCGATGCCGCGATTTGCCTATTGATCATGATCCGATGGCGAACAGGCAAACGCAAGGATTCGGCAATAGTCGGAGATCTCAAACAGGGCTACATCGTCGCACCAGTTATTGCCGAAATCAAAGATCGTCTAAGGAAGGCGGCGTTTGATCGAAGGGTTGCGCTGGATGGCGCTGTTCCGCAATAGCCTCACACATTCACATTGGCGCTCAGCGAATTGTCATGGATGAGTTCACGGCGTTAGATCGCGGTCGAGGATTGTGCTGTGTAGGACCGGCCAGCAGTCCGGACATTGAAGGCCGGCGAGGCTCCGTTCAGACCGGCTCCAGCACGCGCCCCCTGTCATTGACGGCGCTCGTAGCAACATCGAGGATTTCCTCGAACTCGGTGATGGCGTCGATCTCGAGGCCCATCGCGACATTGGTGATGCGTTCGAGGATGAACTCGATCACCACCGGCACCTGATGCTCGGCCATCAGCCTGCGGGCTTCCGCGAAAGCGCCCTTGAACTCGCTCGGGGTGCGGACGCGGATGGCCTTGCATCCGAGGCCCTCCGCGACCTGGACATGGTCGACGCCGGTGTTGCCGGTTTCCGGCGAATTGATGTTGTCGAACGCGAGGCTCACCTCGTAGTCCATCGAAAATCCGCGCTGCGCCTGCCGGATCAGGCCGAGATAGGAATTGTTCACGACGATGTGGATGTAAGGCAGTTTATGCTGCGCGCCGACCGCCAGTTCCTCGACCAGAAACTGAAAATCATAATCGCCGGACAGCGCGACGATCTCGCGGGTTGGATCGGCGGCGCGCACCCCGAGCGCCGCCGGCATGGTCCATCCGAGCGGGCCGGCCTGGCCGCAATTGATCCAGTTGCGCGGCTTGTAGACGTTGAGGAATTGAGCGCCGGCGATCTGCGACAGGCCGATGGTCGAGACGTAGCAGGTTTCCCTGCCGAAGGCCTGGTTCATCTCCTGGTACACCCGTTGCGGCTTGAGCGGCACGTTGTCGAAATGCGATTTCCGCAGCATGGTGTTCTTGCGGGCAAGACAGCTGGCCGCCCACGCGCTGCGGTCGGAGAGCTTGCCGTTGCTCTTCCATTCCCGCGCGGCTTCGACGAACAGCCGCAGCCCCGCCGCGGCATCGGAGACGATGCCGAAGTCCGGCGCGAACACCCGGCCGATCTGCGTGGGCTCGATATCGACATGCACGAATTTGCGTCCTTTGGTGTAGACCTCGACCGAACCGGTGTGCCGATTGGCCCATCGATTGCCGATGCCCAGCACGAAATCGGATTCCAGCAGCGTGGCGTTGCCGTAGCGGTGGCTGGTTTGCAGGCCGCACATTCCGGCCATCAGCGGGTGATCGTCGGGAATGGCTCCCCAGCCCATCAAGGTCGGAATCACCGGCACGCCGGTGATCTCGGAGAACGCCACCAGAAGCTCCGACGCATCGGCGTTGATGATGCCGCCGCCTGCCACGATGAGGGGGCGGGCGGCGGCGTTCAGCATCGCCAGCGCCTTGTCGATCTGCGCCCGGGTGGCTTTCGGCCGATAGACCGGCAGCGGCTCGTAAGTGTCGTCGTCGAATTCGATTTCGGCGAGCTGCACGTCGATCGGCAAGTCGATCAGGACCGGTCCCGGCCGGCCCGACCGCATGACGTGAAACGCTTGCGCAAACACCATCGGGACCAGCCCGGGTTCACGCACTGTGACGGCCCACTTCGCCACCGGCTTTGCGATCGCCTCGATGTCGATGGCCTGGAAATCTTCCTTGTAGAGCCGCGCCCGCGGCGCCTGGCCGGTAACGCAAAGGATCGGAATGGAATCCGCGGCCGCTGCGTAAAGGCCGGTAATCATGTCGGTGCCGGCCGGGCCGGACGTTCCGATGCATAACCCGATGTTACCATGCCTCGCCCGGCTGTAGCCGTCCGCCATGTGGGAGGCGCCTTCGACATGTCGCGCCAGAATATGCCGGATCGATCCGCGTGCGCGCATCGCGGAGTAGAGCGGATTGATGGCCGCGCCGGGAACGCCAAAGGCGCAGGTTACGCCCTCACGCTCGAGCACCCGGACGGCTGCATCCACTGCGCGCATTCTCGCCATCACATCCTCGCCGGTCAAAAGTTTCTCGAACGGCTCACCTTGTTCGGAGTTGCGGGCAACTGCGAAGAGCGCGCGGCCGATATCACTTATTCCGATTCGGAAAACGAGGCCCGAGGCGCCGCGGCGCGCTGATCGGTGTCCCACCACTGTCCCTTGAAGCGCGGCAGCAGGAAGTGAATGAAGGCCGTCACCTTCTGCGGAACGAACTTCGGCGAGGGAAAAACCGCATGCAGCTCCTGTTCGGGCAGAAGGTAATCTTCCATGACGCGCACGATCTTGCCCGATTTCAGCGACGAAGCGGCGACGTAGGTTGGCAGGATCGCGATGCCGAGGTTGAGTTCCACGGCTGACAACAGTGTCGAGAGATTGTTCGATCGCAACCGGCCGTTGACGACGACGGCGTGTACGCCGCCTTCGCTGGAGCGGAGCTGCCATACCGCGTCGCCCTGGACGCTGGAATAGACAATGCAGTCGTGGCCGTCCAGATCGCCCGGCGACTGCGGCGTCCCGCGCTCGGCGAGATAACCCGGCGCGGCGACCA
>NZ_DASYMN010000271.1:0-10839 GCF_036009065.1 Bradyrhizobium sp.
TGAGCTCATCGGCGAGAGCCGCGCCGGGGGCGGGTCGGTCCCACGGGTCGCTTGGCGACGGCTCATGCGACCCGCGCTGGCGGCGGCGCAGGCTCAGCTCCGCTGGCGTTTCGGGCCGCCGCCTGGCGTATGGGCGCGCCACACGCCGATCGATGCCGGGTTCCTGAAGCGCTCGCGGATCAGGGAGCACATGCACCGTACCGAGCCGCTCGTCGGTCGGTTCTCGGCGCGCACGCCGCGCGAGCAGCAGCGCGCCACGCTGATGCCGGGCGTGATCGCCGCCGGCGCATTTCTGCACGAACTCGGCGCCGCATATGGGCTGGATATCCGCGACCCCACCGCGGATCTGCGGCTGATCGAGTTTTGCTTCCGGATCCCACCGAATCAGCATTTCCATAACGGCCAGGGCCGCTGGCTGATGCGCCGGGCGATGAAAGGCCTGCTGCCCGAGTCCGTCCGCTGCAACACCCGGCGCGGTGTGCAGTCCCCTGATCTGGAGCGACTCGCCCGATGCGAATTGGCGGGATTCGGCCGAATCGTCGCGCAGATCGAATGCTCCCCGACCGCGTCGCAATACCTGTCACTCCCGCTCTTACGTCGGCTCTGGCACGACCTGCAGGATCCGGCGAGCCCGGATGCGGAACGCTCCGCCTATTACCTCTTGGGGATGCTCTCGGTCGGGTTGTTTCTGATGCGCGAGGAACGCGCAGCCGCGTAGTTATGGCCCTGCACCGGACCAACGACGACCGGTGTGATCCGGGTGGGGCCGAGGGGGCGGCGCAATCCCGCCGTGCCCTTGCACGGCCACCGAAGATCGGGCATCGTCGCGGGCTTCGCCAAGCTTCCCAAGGAGTTACCCCATGCGCACCACACCGGATGCAAATCTGCCCGCAGCGGAAGCCTCCGATGCGGAGGCACCCGGTCAGGAGCGTGCTGGCGGCAAGCTGCGGTGGCGCACCCCCACAGCCGAAGAGGTCCCGTTCACGCGGACTGAATTCGGCGGCGGCCCCCTCAACTTTGCAGATTTCGCCGTCTACGGTAGCTGAGGGTACTATCCCGGCTTCGATCGCCTTTCCTCATGTCCCTCCTGTTCCGAACGAGCCAACCGCTCTCCCACTTGCAGAGCGGCTGCATGATCCTCGAGCACGGCCCGGCTGGCTCGGCGATGCGCCTGAACGCGACCGCCCGGCGTATCTGGGAGCTGACCGAGAGACCCATTGACGTCGCAACCCTTTGCGGCCAGGTGGGATGTGAATTCGAGGTAAGTTGCGCGGAATGCGAGGACGAGGTCCGTGCCTTCGTCAACGAGCTTGTGCGCGCAGGGCTCGTGGAGGGGCTGGCCGAGCCCGCGGGAGAGCCGGGGACGCGGACCCGCTACCTCGAGCTCCTGAAGCGCGCGCTGGTCAATCTCATCTATCCGGAGCACGAGCTGCGCATCGAGCTACTGGAGGAGCACGCTCGAGCAGGCCGGGCCGCGCCAGCCGAGCAGCTCATGCGCGACATCCGGTACGCGAGCCCGGCGGCCTACACGGAGCTTGTCAGCGCCAAGCGGGAGGGAGCCGTCCGTAATCGGCGTGCCAACCGGTTCTCCCACACGATGGTTGGGACGGCACGCCTGGACAACCTGGAATACTGTGCTCGCAAGGTATTTGCTGATGGCGTGCCGGGGGACTTCCTGGAGGCCGGGGTGTGCCAGGGCGGGGCCGCGATCTTCCTGCGCGCTCTTCAAGTCGCGTTCGGAGAGGCGCAGCGGCGGGTGTGGCTCGCCGACTCTTTCCGGGGGCTTCCGCCGCCTACCCACGCGATCGACCGCGCGGCCGGGCACGACTGGAGCGAAGCAAAGCAGCCGTGGCTCGCCTGCGCTCTCGGGGCGGTGCAGGACAACTTCCGCACCTACGACCTTCTGGACGATGGTGTGTGCTGGCTCCCGGGCTGGTTTGCGGACACGCTGCCGACGGCTCCGGTGGAGCAGCTCGCGATCCTGCGAGCCGATGCCGATCTGTATCAGTCGACCCGTGACATCCTCGAGGCACTGTACGAGCGCGTTTCACCTGGCGGATTCGTTGTGATCGATGATTACGGGGCCATAGAAGCTTGCCGCCTGGCCGTCGACACGTTCCGGGAGGAGCGTGCGATCAGCGCGCCGTTGCGCCGGGTCGATTGGACCGGCGTCTATTGGAGGCGCGAGGCGTGAGCGAACGATTCACCGCCCTCGTGCTGCATCCCCATCGCATGATGGGCGAAAACCAGGCCGTGTGGTACCAGACCGTCGACTACCCAATTCGACTGTTCGCCGATGACGCCGATTGGCAAATTTATGCCCTCGGCGCGAACGATCCCGGCGCCCCCGAGGCCGCGCTGGCATGCGACCTCCTCCTCATCCACATGCTAGCCACGCCGGAACTCGAAACGCTGATCGCGCTGCGACAGGCCCAGGGCCGGCCGATCGTGTATGAGATCAGCGACAACATCCTTGCGCTCGGTGGCTGGCTTCCTTCCGCCCATGCGCTCCGAAGTCCGCTCGTCAGGCAGCAAATCCTGCGTTACGCCGCAATCTGCGACGGCCTTCAGACCTACTCGCCGGGCGTGGCGGAGGCCTTCGGACCTGTCGCGAGGCGGGTCAGCGTGGTGGACTATTCGCTTCCGGACGTGCCCGAGCACATGCCCGAAAAGCCGGAGGGTTTCGTCTTCGGCTGGGCCGGTACGACGTCGCACCGGGCGGACCTTCTGGTACTCTCGCCGGTCGTGACGGAGTTCTGCCGGCGTCATACCGAGTCAACGTTCGCGTTCATGGGCGACCGGCAGCTCCTGGACGAGTGCTTCGCCGGGATCCCGCCTCGCCAGATCGACTACCGGCCCTTCGGCCCGCACCCCGATTACCTGCAGTTCGTGCGCGGATGGCACGTCGGCATCGCGCCGGCCGAGGATACGCCCTTCAACCGCGGGCGGTCCGATGGCAAGTTCGTGGAATATGCGGCGGTTGGCGCCGTGCCGCTGCTCAGCGACATTCCCATTTACCGGCCGCATGCCGACCGTGCCGCCCTGTTCAAGCATCCGGGCGATCTCGCGGCCGCACTTGAGCGCCTCCATTCCGATCCGGACGCTCGAAACGCGCTCGCCCGGCGAGCGCACCAGTGGGTGCGGACGAACCGCACGGGCGAGGCTGGGCGCACCGCTCGGAAGCAATTCTATGGGTCGCTTGTGCGGCCATCCGCCCTGCCGACGCGCAACCGCATTCGGCCCCCGGCTCCCCGGCTAGCGGCCGGACTCGAGGACGCACTGGAGGCTTTCCGGCATCAGGATCATGAACGCGCCCTGCGGCTCTGCCGGGAGTTGCTGCGCGCGCGACCCGACTTCGCCCAGGCGGTTTGGCTAGCGGCCGTGAGTCTTGAGGCGCTAGGCCGCGATGCCGAGTTGCTCGAGGGCATAGATGGTAACCTGCCGACACCTGTCTATGCGGATCTGCACGCGGAACTGCGTTATCACGCGGCGCTCCGTTCACGGCCTGCCGAAGCCGGTGGCCATTTGGATCGCATCCGTAGCCCACTGCGGCGACTCCGGCTGCGCGCGCGCGAGTCGCACGACAAGCGACAGTTCTATGCCGACGTGCTCCGCCACAGTCCTTACGACTTCTTCGCCCTTTTCGCGCTGATCCGGCTGCTTACGCTGGACGAGGGGGTAGACAGCGCAGAGCTGGCATCGCTCTGGGCGCGCGCCTGTTTCGTGGCGCCGGAGCGGGTTCCTCACTCCCGTCGTCACCCGCGCCTCGCGCCGTTTCTGCCCCGCTGATGATGGAGCACTTTCGATACAAAATTTATGGCCTTGTGCTGCGATCCAACCAGCCGCTGCCAGCGCCACAGGCCGACGATGATGCTCCGGTCGATGTAGAGATCGACATCGCGAAGGCGCCGGTGCCTAACCTCGAGTGGAGCGGCTCGGAGCCGATCTACCGCGGGACCGAGAGCCTCTGGCATCTCGACGACGAAACTTGGCGGCTCGGCTACACGGACCATCGAAGCGGCGCGCGCTGGGACATCACCTGCGAATGGGGCGCGCAGATCACAGTCCGATGGATGGAGGGGATCTCGGTGCCGGACATCGGGACCGTGCTCGTCAATTCCGCCCTCGCGGTGGCGCTGCACCTGCGCGGCATCCCGTGCCTGCACGCCAGCGGGGTTCTTGTAAGTGAGCGAGCAGCACTGCTGCTTGGTCCCTCCGGAGCAGGAAAGTCGACGACAGCAGCCGCCCTGATGGCGGCAGGAAACGCGCTGCTGACGGACGACATCGCCGCGCTCGATCTAGAGCCGCAGCGGGTGCTGGTCTATCCGGGGCACCCGCGGCTGCGCCTGCTGGCCGACAGCGCCGACGCTGTGAACGGCCGCTTCGACGTGCTTCACCCGGTCTGGGTCGATCCGGGAATGAGCAGAAAGCGCTACCTCGATCCGGCGACCGCGGCTGCGGCGGCGCGGGCGGCGTCCCGGCTCGCGGTCATCTACGTGCTGACACCGCGCCGAGTCGGCCCGCATCAACCCGCCATTACGGCGCTGGAGCCGCGCGAGGCGCTTGGCCACCTGCTCGCCTGCACCTACGCGAGCGGCTGGCTCGACGCGCGGCGGCGAGCGCGTCTATTCCGTTGCCTTGCGAGAGTAACAGAACTGGTGCCGGTACGACGCGTCGACCGCGTCGACGGACTGGGCGACCTGCCCCGGCTGGCTCGCTTGCTCTCTGCGGATGCCGACTTGATAGCCGCGCCATGTCTTCCCCGATAGACCCTGGATTCCCGCAGCCGACATCACAGCATAGCGGCTCGGACGCCGAGCGCCTGCTCGCCGCGCTCCTCGTCGGGCGCGCCGACCCGCGCCATGTGGGCCCCGCCCTGGCCGCGTCCCTCGTACCGCTTGCGGTGGACCACGGCGTCGGCCCGTCGCTACTCGATGCAGTGCAGGCCGCGCAGCTTGATCCTGCCGGATCTCCATGGGGGCCGCTCGTTCCATACGCCCGTCTCATCGGTCGGCGGTATCTCCGGGCGCGCCTCGAGCAGGCGCGTATCGAGAGTGTGCTCACGCCGCTCGGAATCGATTGGGTGTGGTTGAAGGGATACGCGCTCGCCCACACGGCGTATCCGCGCCCGGCGCTCAGGCCCATGCTGGACCTCGACCTGCTGGTCCCGGCGGAACGGAGCGAGGAAGCGCACGCTGCGATCCGAGCATTGGCCTACCGCTTGGCGGATGCCCCGCCCTTATTTCCAGGAGCGGAGCGCAACCTGCACCACATGCCGGCGCTTTGGGGGCCGAGCGGTATCGTGGTCGAGCTGCACACCAGGCTGCACCCGTCCGAGGACGTGCTGCCCGCCGCGCAGTTCGCCTGGTTCCGAGACCAGACGACGGAAACCCAAGCCGCCAATGTACGGGTGCGACATTTCAAGCCGGAGGCACAGCTCCTTCACCTTTGTGCTCATGCAATCCTGCAGCACGGGGAGGGGGAGCTGATTTTGCAGCGCTACTACGACTGTCACCTGGTCCTATCGAACAGCCCCCAATTCGACTGGCGGACATTGCTCAACCAAGCCGCGGCTTTGGGGTGGAGCTTCGCAATGGAGCGCGCCATCACGCAGGCACACGACTATTTTCAGACGCGGATTCCCGATCATGCGTGGACGGCGCTTCGTGCCCGCCCTCGCAGCCGCGCGGCAAGGCGGGCGACGAGGCTTGCACTGGCTCTGAAGCGCCCACCGGCAGCGAGCGTTGTGCACAAGGCGCTTGCATTTGCCCCTTCGGGTCTTCTGCGCCTCTACGTGATCGCGCGCCTGCTGGTGCCGTCAGCCGTTTACATGCAGTGGCGCTACGGGGTGGACGCCCGTCAACTCCCGCTCGCCTACGCGCGCCGCTGGTGCGAGTTCGCTCGGCACCTGCGCGCGTTGCGCGGGCGGTTGCGCCCATGAGGCTACGGGGGTCCGCGCTTGGGCCAATGCGGTTCATCACGAACGCCGGGGGTGTGCCATCAGCATGATGTTGATGACGACTCAGATGTCGGTCACTAAATAGGAGAGCCCCGCCCGCGAATTAAGCGGTTTCGCTTCCGAACAGGGGCCTCTAACGCAGCGAAAGAAATAAGAACTGGATGCTATGTTTTTCGCGGCTATGAAGCGCTGCGACGAGCAGCGAAAAACTGGAGAAGGTTGGATCCCAGTTGCTCTCCCTCCGCCATTCCCAAGCGAGAGCTGCCATCCAACATTCTCCAATCTGGCTATCCGTCGCACTCCCGGGCTTCTATACAGGCTCTTGGGGATTGCCTCTCGCACCGCGCGCGATCCTACTTGGCCATGGTAGCTTTCAACCAGCCGATTCGGCGCCGCCGAGGCGCTTCGCCACCATGGTTCGATCAATGAAGCAGCAGACAAGCAAACGGCGCGCGCGCAAAGTGCTGGAGAAACCGACCGTCCTCGGCTGGAGAACCAGCGACGAGGATGAACTCAGTGTGCGGCGCTGGCGCGGGCGCACCGAGATCGCAAGAATCGAGGCGCTGGAACCAGAGCACGGGCTGTACGGAAGCTTTCGCGTGCACTCGACTTCAGGGAGTGCCTATGACGTGGAGATCCGTGATCTCGCAGCCCCTAAGAATTCCTGCGGTTGTGTGGATCATCGCGTCAACGGGCTTGGAACCTGCAAGCACATCGAAGGGGTTCTGGCGCTGCTCAGGACGAAGCGCCGCGCCCGCGGCCTCACGGCAGCTTCCAAAAAACCTCCGCGCGTCGAGATTTTTCTCAACCGCGCTGGAGCGACGGCGCCGGCAATCCTGTGGACCAAGGGCGAGCCGAACGCAGAGGCGCGCGCCTTCCTCGGTCCCTTCTGCGGTCGCGACGGTGCGTTGAAATCGGGACTGGCCAACATCAAGGCGCTTGTCGACGCCGCGCCTTGCGCGCCCGACTCTATTCGCATCTCGCGTCATGTCCGAATTTGGCTCGATCGTGAAACGCGCCTTGCCAGGCGCGAAAAGTCGCGCGCGGCGTTTCTCGCCGCCGTGGAGGAAGGCCGCGCATCGTGGGATGTCGTCAAGCAACCGCTGTTGCCTTATCAGAAGGAGGGCGCGGCGCATCTTGCGTTTCACGAGCGCGCGCTGCTTGCCGACGAAATGGGCCTTGGCAAGACCGTGCAGGCGATTGCCGCCTGCGAATTGCTGGCGCGGCAGAAGGGCATCGAACGGGTGCTGGTGGTCTCCCCCACTTCGGTCAAGGCGGAATGGGAGGACCAGATCGCGCGCTTCACCGACCGGGGCGCGCGCTTCATTGCAGGCCTGCGTCCCGAGCGGCTGCGGTTTTATTCCGAGCCCGCCTTCTTCACACTGGTCAATTACGAGCAGGTGGTGAGGGACGCCGACGACATCAACCGCCTGCTGAAGCCGGACGTCGTGATCCTCGACGAGGCCCAGCGGATCAAGAACTGGCAGACCAAGACGGCGCGGCAGGTCAAGTCGCTCCGATCGCCGTTCGCCTTTGTCCTCACCGGCACTCCGCTGGAGAACCGGATCGATGAAACCTATTCCATCGTTCAGTATCTCGACCCTGAACTATTCGGACCGCTGTTCCGTTTCAACCGTGATTTCTACGAGCTTGACCAGCGGGGCCGCGCGGTCGGCTACCGCAATCTCGACGGGATGCACCGCCGGCTTTCCTCGATCATGCTGCGCCGGCGTAAGCGAGACGTTGAGAAGGAACTTCCCGGCCGCACGGTCAAGACCTTCTTCGTACCGATGGCGGAGGAGCAAGCCGTGCGATACGCCGACTATGAACACTCGGCACGCCGGCTCGCCGCCATCGCCGAGCGCCGCCCGCTGACCAAGGAGGAGTTCGACCGACTACAGCAATATCTCGCCTGCATGCGCATGATTTGCGATACGCCCGCCATTCTCGACCCTGAGTGCCGGGTATGCCCCAAGCTGCACGAGCTGGAAGGCGTGCTGGAAGAATTACTCGAAGAGCGCGACTGCAAGATCGTCGTGTTCTCCGAATGGGTGCGGATGCTCGACCTTGTACGGGAATTGGCAGCAGAGATGGGCATCGATTGCGCCTGGCACACCGGGAGCGTGCCGCAATTGCGCCGCCGTGCCGAGATCGCCCGTTTCCGCGAGGATCCGGCGTGCCGGTTGTTCCTCACGTCGGATGCCGGCGCGACCGGCCTCAATCTGCAGGTAGCGAGCTGCGTCATCAATCTTGACCTGCCATGGAATCCGGCCAGGCTCGAACAGCGCATCGCCCGCGTCTGGCGCAAAGGGCAAAGGCGGGCGGTAACGGCGGTCAATTTCGTGACCGAGAATTCGATCGAGCATTCGATCCTGCACCTGCTCGCGCACAAGCAGACGCTTGCCGACGGCGTGCTCGACGGAATGGGAGACTTTTCGGAAATCAAGATGCCGTCCGGCCGCGCCGCCCTGATCGAGCGTATGCAAGCCATGCTGGGCCAGGCCAGGGCCGCTCCAATCAAAGTGCTGTCGCCTGCGGAAGCACTCGTCGAGGACCTGCGCGCGCGCCATGGCGATCGCTTTGTTCATGCCGAGATACGGGCGGACCGTCTACTCGTGGTGCTGGACGGCGACGTATCCTTGATCGCCTCCGAACAAGCGCGCTTGTCTGCGGCAAATCCGGCCGGTGTCCCGCCGATCGAGACGATCGCTCGCCCCGGTTGGGAGATGCTGCAACGGCTTGTGCAGGCCGGCATCCTGCACTTCACGAGCGTGCCAGCCCGCATTCTATATCGCGCGGGCAGCGACGCGGATGTGCAATTGGCTGAGCCGCACGTACGTGCCGCCTGAGAGCTCGTGCCCGCGATCAAGTTGTGGAGAAGGTTCGATCCCGGTTCCTCTGCCTCCGCAACGAGTATTGTTCTCCTTATATCCGATTGTTCGAAGCGACAGCGAAAACAACTAGGAGTGCGATAGCCGGGCCGGAGTAGGTCGGTCAAGGAACGTTTAGCTCAAGAATGCGGGCCTAGATCGAAACGGTCATCGCGAAGACCGAGTGAGTACCAGGCCGCGGAAATTTAAGTTGCCGATTTAGACAAGATGTGGTCGACCAACTGTCGCGCATGCTTTGGCAACTCGTCCAATTCTCGCACGCAGATCATGAGTCGGCGTCGTGCCCAGGCATCCGAAAGCTTTATGCAGACCAAATTTCCGTTTAGTTGCGCCCTGACCGCAGCGCGCTCGGGAACGACGGCGACGCCGATACCCTGCTCGACCAACCTGCATACGGCATCAAAGGTACTCAGGCGAACCCTCCAACGAATAGTCTTTGACAACCGAGTTGCGTGCGACTCAAGGTGGTCCATTAGAGCGCTATTCCGCATGAGACCCACAAAGTCCTGCGTGAGAGCTTGGCTGAATTCTACCCCTGTCAGTTCAGAAAAGGCATGTCCAGCCGGAACAACGAGAACGAGTTGGTCTACGACGAAGGGAAAACTTCTAAGTTGTCCAATCGGAAAAATGTCAGCCACTATTCCTGCATCACCGGCTCCGCACGAAATGGCCTGAATGATCTCATGGCTCGGCCGTTCTTCAATTTCCAAATCAACGTTCTGATAAGTACGCAGGTAGTCTGAGAGTAGATCCGGCAAGAACTCCGATAAGCCGGCTGTATTTGAGAGCAGACGAATGCGTCCTCTTAGTCCGTTGGCATATTCAGACAGTTCTCCGCGCATCACCTCGTTTTGCTTCAGAATGGTGCGTGCGTGATGCGCCAATGCGATTCCCGCCGGCGTTGGTCTGACCCCACGCGACTCTCGGAACAACAGGGCGGTCCCTATTTCATGTTCCATATTGCGAATGCGCTCGCTTGCTGACGGTGGGGCAACATGAGCGTTGTTGGCGCCTTGAGTGATACTGGAGCTTTCCGTTACGCTTAAGAAAAGGCGCAAATCAGCCAGGTCGAAACGCATTCCGATAACCTTTGCGTTGTCGTGGTGTGGGCGTCCCCCGAAAGAAGTCGACGCAGTACCGCCGCTCCAGTTATTTTCAGAATGCCTCAAAGCGATGCGCTTCAAAGCGTAGCGTGCAGCCGGTAATTGGCCAGTCGGTCAGCAGACTATTTCCGTTTGGATCGATACGCGCGAACTCCATGCGATGGAAACGTTAGGTATTTCCGAATCCACAATGCTTGAATTCCAGTTTGTCCGCGTCCGACTGTCCATATACGCAGTAGCATATGAATATCGCCGCACAAATTATTTCGGAAAGCATTCGCCAATCGCTTGCATTTGTTGGTTATGCACGGGCCGATAATTTAGTGGGGCAGAAGCGCTTGCGGCCGGCATGCTGAGTCGCGTCACGCCACCTGGATTGTATTTGCAGATGGTTCGCGAGCTTGGCGAGAAAATCGCGGCTAATTCTCGATTGAGCGTGCGAACAGAAGATACTGTTTCCGGCGCTCGCGGAACGATGAAGGCGACGGATGAAAACGATCCTCGCCACAGGAGGAGTAAGTCCCGGGATTGATAGCCGTGCCTTATCGCGCCCGCGGAGAACGACGACAAGAGGAGAGTATAATGCCGGATATCCTGACCGAGGTGAGAGGCTCGTGGCTTCAAGGCAAGCAGGCCGCGTTTTTGGAAGCCATACACCAAGCGGTTGTGCAAGCTTTCAAAACGCCAAACGACGAACCGTTGGCGCGTCTCATAGAACATTCGGCCAGCAGCTACCTTACGCCGTTCGCAGCGGGAGAGCGCTTTACGCGGATCGAGATTGTTCTGTTCGAGGGACGCTCCCTCGAAGCCAAACGTGAATTATACCGAGCCATGGTGCGAAACCTCCAACCATTCGAAGTCCCTGCGGAGGATGTGAAGGTTGTTT